>DATLQD010000025.1:0-5031 GCA_035535315.1 Gaiellaceae bacterium | reverse complement strand
GTAGAACCTCATTCGATGCCCGGCCGCCGCTTCCTGGCACTCTCGATTGCCTGCCTCGCCGCCCTGGTGGGCGCCGGAACCGCGCAGGCCGTAATCGTCCTGCAATCGTCGATCTCCGGGATCAAGCTCGGGATGACTCGCCCCGAG
The DNA here is from genome assembly GCA_035535315.1 of Gaiellaceae bacterium. Classification (GTDB taxonomy): domain Bacteria; phylum Actinomycetota; class Thermoleophilia; order Gaiellales; family Gaiellaceae; genus DASQGA01. Next base: position 4,884 of record DATLQD010000025.1, on the reverse strand, counting down.
GTCAGGGCCAAAGTCGAGCCTTCCTCAGTGGTGCATGGCACGAACGAGTTCGGGCCATACACCGTCTTCCGCTACTTCCGCCTGCGCGTGACGTTCCAGGGAAACGAGGGTGCGACAGCAGTCTCGACGACGCGCAGTCGCCAGGAAACCCCGGCCGGCATTCACGTCCTCTCGACGGAGTCCGCGCTTCGAGCCGCGTACCCCGGTGCCCGCTGCAAGACCGAGCTCGGGGCTTTCCGCCACTGCTGGATCGGGCGGTTCCAGGCGGGCCGCCGCGTGACCGACTTCCGGATCAGCACGGGCGTCGTCCGGAGCATCCTCGTCGGCTTCGTGATCGACTGACGCCTCTAGCCTTCGACGTCCTTGGCGGGGAAGAGCACGGTCGGCGTCTCTTCCTTAGCCGGGTCGCGGTTTCGGATGATCACGTCCATCAGGGTCACCACCACGGCTACAAAGGGGATCGCTAACAACACGGCAAAGCCGCCGAAGAGGATGGCCACCGAGGAGACCGAGACGAGGACGACGAGCGGAGAGAGCCCGACCGCGTCGCCCAGGACGCGCGGGATGACGATGTAGTCCTCGAGCAGGCGGACGACGAGGACCGCGATGCCGGCAGCGGTCGCGGTCTGCCAGGACACCGTCAGCCCGACGCCGATCGCGAGCGCGCCGGCGACGAGCGGGCCGATGACCGGGATGATCTCGACCACTCCGGCGAAAATGCCGAGCAGGAGCGAGTACGGGACGCCGATCGCGTAGAAGGCGAGTGAGAGCACGGTCGCCACCAGGGTGATCAGAAGAAGCTGGCCGCGCACAAAGGCACCGAGCTTGGCGTCGATCAGGTCCCACGTCTCCCGCACGATGCGGCGACGCTTCACCGGGACGGCCGAGAGCAGGAGCCGTTGGGCGTCGGCTCGCTCGAAGATCCAGTAGGCGGCGCACGCGAGCACGAAGAAGATCCCGACGAGGACTTCGAAGGCAACGAAGGTCAGCTCAACCGCGGGGTCGATGAGGCTCGACGCCTCGGGCAAGTCTCGGAGCCGCCGGTCGATGTCGAGCAGAACCCGGTGTTGGATGCCGGTCGCCTGATCGGCCTCCTGCCGGAGCTCCGGGAGGCTCGCCACCGCAGTCTCGATCTCGCTCTTCGCACGCGGCACGACCTGCCAGAGCAGGACGCCGAGGAGCAGGAGCAGACCGAAGTAGTGCAGGGCGATCCCGACCCCGCGTGGCACCCGGTGTCGCTTCAGGAGATCGACGCCAGGCGTCATCGCCGCCGCGATGATGAAGGCGAGGAAGAGCAAGGCGATGATCAGCCGGAGCTTCCAAAGCGCCAGCGCGAGGACAACGACACCGCCTACTACCAGCGATGCGACGAGGGCCCGGCGCGCGGTTTCTCGCATCCTGCCCAGTGTGTCGCCGCAGCCGGACGAGCGCAAACGCCCGGGGAGCTCTAGGCCGGTCTCACCTCGCGCCATGCGAGCACTTGCATGCCCTCCCACCAGCCATCGCTGCCCGGAATGTCGAAGATGAGCTGTGCGTTCGGCTGTCCGGTCACGTAGTCGGCGGTCGCACGTCGCACCTCGTCCCAGTCCGAGTCGTCGACGACGAGCAACGCCTCGCGGGCGAGGTGGGGCTCGACGAGTTGGAGGCCTCTGAGCTGCGACTCGTAGTCGTGGGCCGCGTCGTAGTAGTAAACCCCGACGCTCCGGCCCTTGAGCGCGCCCCCCTCGAGCAGCTCGAACGCGTCCCCGCCGATGATCGTCGCACCCTCGAGCCCGAAGCGCTGGAGCGACGCCTCGAGCCCCTCCTGGGTGGCCTCCTCGAACGAGAAGTCGTCGATGGCGACGAACTCGCCGTCGTTTCCGAGCATCGCGGCGACAAGGCTCGTGCCGCGATACGAGCCGACCTCGACGTAGCTCTCCCCAGGGTCGAGGAGCTCAGCCGCCAGGTTCAGGAGCGCCAGGTTGTTCTCGCGCGCGAGGCCGGGCACAGCCTCGAGCACCGCCTCGAACCGGCGATCGCGTGGCCGGGGCGACTCCGGGAATCGCTCGAAACGGCGGGGCAATTCTCGCTCGAATCGTTCGACATTCATGTGTTCAGACGATTGTGATAGCTTCGGCCTCCGCCCGCTTCACGTTATGAAGTCACCCCGGTTTCTCATTCTCCTCCTGACAGTTTCCATGGCCCTCGTGGCCGGGGGCTGCGGCGGTGCGGACGACTCTGCGAACGAGGCGCCCGGGGGCGACACGGGCGCCCCGACGGAGACCGTGGCCGCCGATCCGTGCGCAAAGGATCAACTCCAGACGACGTCCGCCGGGAAGCTCACGATCGGCACCGACAATCCTGCGTTCCCGCCCTGGTTCCAGGACGCTGAGGGAGCCCCATGGGATCCGACTAAGGAGCCGACGAAGGAAGGCTACGAAGCGGCTGTCGCGTACGCGGTCGCGGGAGAGCTCGGGTTCTCCGACGACGAAGTCGCATGGCAGGTCGTCCCGTTCGAACAGTCGTTCAAGCCGGGCCCGAAGAACTTCGACTTCGACATCAACCAGGTGTCCTACACCCCGAAGCGGGCCGAGGCGGTGGACTTCAGCGACTCGTACTACGACGTGAACCAGGCAGTGGTCGCGCTCAAGGGCTCGAAGATCGCCGACGCCGCCTCGATCGCCGACCTCGCGGACGCGAAGCTCGGCGCTCCGGTCGGCACGACGAGCTACGACTACATCGTCCAGAACGTGAAGCCGAGCAAGAAGCCGTCCGTCTACAACACGCTCAACGACGCTATCGCCGGCCTCAAAGCCAAGCAGATCGACGGCGTCGTCGTCGACCTTCCGACGGCGTTTTTCATGACGGCCGTCCAGGTGCCGAACGGGAAGATCGTGGGTCAGTTCCCGGCCGTCGGGACACAGGAGTACTTCGGCCTTGTGCTTGCGAAGGACAGCCCGCTCACCTCCTGCGTGAACGACGCGCTCGGAAAGCTCCGGGACGACGGGACGCTCGATAGCCTCCAGCAGGAGTGGCTGTCGGACAAGGCGAGCGCCCCGGTCCTGGAATAGGGACCCCCCAACCACCGGGCCCGCCCGACGCCGAACCGGGCGGCCGGAGCTCCCGGATCCTCGGCGGCATGTCGAGCGACGCACGCAGCGTCGCGATCGCGGTTGTCAGCACGATCGTGTTCATCGCGCTCGTCGCCGTCCTAGTCGTCAACTCGCCGGGCTGGGACGAGGTGCGCCAGTTCTTCTTCAACGGAGAGCGGTTCAGGGAGTCGTTCCCGAAGGTCGCCGAGGCGTTTCTCGTGAACGTCAAGCTCTTCTGCCTCGCCGAGGTGCTGATCCTCGTCTTCGGGCTCCTACTGGCGGTGCTCCGGAGCCTGCCCGGCCCGGCCTTCTTCCCGATCCGCCTGCTCGCAATTGTCTACACGGACGTCTTCCGCGGTGTGCCTACCATCCTCGTGATCGCGATGCTCGGCTTCGGCGCTCCCGTCCTCGGGATCTCGGGCGTGCCAACGAGCACGTTCTTCTGGGCGGTCATCGCGCTCGTTCTCGTCTACTCCGCGTACGTCGCCGAGGTCTACCGCGCGGGCATCCAGTCCGTGCACCCCAGCCAGGAGGCAGCGGCGCGCTCACTCGGGCTCTCCCGGGCCCAGACGCTGCGGTTCGTCATCGTCCCCCAGGCCGTCCGCCGCGTGATCCCGCCGCTTCTGAACGACTTCATCGGCCTTCAGAAGGACACGGCGCTCGTGGCGATCCTCGGCACAGTCGAGGCTTTTCGGCAGGCACAGATCGACACGGCCGCGAGCTTCAATTACACGGCGTACACGGCGACCGCGGTCGTCTTCATCCTGGTGACGATCCCGCTCGCCCGCTTCACGGACTGGCTGATCGAGCGCGACCGCCGCAAGCAGCTCGCCGGGAGGACCGCATGAATGAAAACGGCTGGGCACTTTCGCTCGAAGACGTCCACAAGCGGTTCGGGCGGAACGAAGTGCTGCGCGGGATCGACCTCAGGCTCGCCGAGCACGAGGTCGTCTGCCTGATCGGCGCGTCCGGCTCGGGGAAGTCGACGCTCCTTCGCTGCGTCAACCTCCTCGAGCCGATCGAGCGCGGTCGTATCGCCGTCCTCGGCGAGGAGATCACAGCGCGCGGCGTGGACGTAAACCGCATCCGGCGCGAGATCGGGATCGTCTTTCAGGCGTTCAACCTCTTCCCGCACATGAGCGTCCTCGGAAACGTGACTCTGGGCCCGCGGAAGGTGCTCGGCCTGTCGAAGGAGGAAGCCGGCGCCGCGGGGGAGGAGCTCCTCGCCCGCTTCGGGCTCGCCGACAAGAGCAACGAGTTCCCTGACCGGCTATCCGGAGGCCAGCAGCAGCGCGTCGCGATCGTTCGGGCGCTCGCGATGCAGCCGCGACTGATGCTGCTCGACGAGGTGACGAGCGCCCTCGATCCCGAGCTCGTCGCCGAGGTCCTGAGCGTCATCCGCGAGCTGGCGAGGGAAGGCATGACCATGCTGATCGCCACGCACGAGATGGGGTTCGCCCGCGACATCGCAGACCGCGTCTGTTTCCTGGACGCGGGGGTGATCCTCGAGGAGGGCCCGCCGGCAGAGATCTTCAGCGCGCCGAAGAACCCACGGACGCAGCAATTCCTCCAGCGCATCGTCGCTGCTGGGCGGATGTGAGTCGCGCGGAGCCTGTCCTAGGCGCGGTGGGCGCCTGCCGGCTCGGTCTCTGGGGCCTCGGCGAGCTCGACCGTGCACGACGAGCGGCCGGTCTTCTCGAAGTAGCGCTGGTGGTACTCCTCCGCCCGCCAGAACGTCGGTGCCGGCTCGATCTCCGTCACGACCTTCTTCGGCCAGTGGAGCCCCGCCTGGATCTCCTCCTTGGAGGCCTCG
>DATLQD010000024.1:0-6954 GCA_035535315.1 Gaiellaceae bacterium | reverse complement strand
GACCGCCTACAACGCTGCGAAGCACGGGGTCGTCGGACTGACGCGGACGGCGGCGCTCGAGTACGCGGCCCACGGGATCCGGGTCAACGCGGTCTGCCCTGCCTGGATCGAGACGCCGATGGTGATGGACCAGGGCCCGTTACCGGCGTCTGACCCGGCAGTGCGCGAGGCGCTGGCAAGCCAGGTTCCACTCAAGCGGCTCGGGCAGCCGGAGGAGGTGGCGCAGGCCGTCACTTGGCTCTGCTCTGATGCTGCGAGCTTCGTCACCGGCCAGCCGCTCCTCGTCGACGGCGGTGTGACCGCGGGTCTCGAGCGGGCGGCGGGCGCCCTCTTGCCTGGCGGCGAGGGCTGAGGATCAGACGGTCCAGTCCTCGGTCGTGGCCGGGAAGATGTCCGCGATCTCGGATGCGTCGCGCCGGAAGACCATGAAGGAGCGGGTGAACTCGATCACGACCTCGTGGCGCTGGTTGATGCCGCGCGTCCGGATCTCGACGATCCCGCAAGAGGGCCGGCTCTTCGACTCGCGCGCGGCGAGGACCTCGCTCTCGGCCCAAAGCGTGTCGCCGACGAAGACGGGCTTCGGCAGCTTGATGTCGTTCCAGCCCAGGTTGGCGGCCGCGTTCTCGGAGGTGTCCCTGACGGCAAGGCCGAGGACGAGTGCGAGAGTGAACGTGGAGACGACGAGCGGCTGTCCGAACTCCGTTTGCTCCGCCCAGACTCGGTTGAAGTGCATCTGGTTCGTGTTCATGGTCAGGTTCGTAAACCAGACGTTGTCGGCCTCCGTGACGGTGCGGCCGAGCCAGCTGCGGTAGACGTCCCCGGCTGTGAAGTCCTCGTAGAAGCGACCGCGCCACTCCTTGCTCATCTAGCCGCCTTGCCTTCCGCCGGGCCGAAGACGCCCAGCTTCGCAAGCTCCTCGATCTGCTGCTCCGAATAGCCACAGACGTCAGCCAGGATGGGGGTTGTGTGCTCGCCGAGGAACGGCCCCCGGTCGAGCGGCGGCTCGCTCGTGCTCAGGCGCAGGGGGGACGCGACGGTCCGGACGTCGCCGAGCACGGGATGGTCGTAGGCGACGACGGCCTCGCGCGCGAGCGCCTGCGGATCGGCGAGCGCCTCGGCGACGCCGTTCACCGGTGCGCACGGGACCCCGCGCGCTGTCAGCCGCTCGATCCATTCGGCGACGGGTCGACGGGCGAACGCAGCCTCGAGCCGGGGGAGGAGGACGTCACGGTTCGCGTTCCGGGCCGCGAGCCCCGCGAAGCGTTCGTCGTCGGCGAGAGCAGTCTCCTCGAGGACGTCGCAGAGGGCCCGCCAGAGCGTCTCCTTCGGGCAGGCGACGACGAGCCATCCGTCCGCCGCCTCGAAGGCCTGGAACGGAACGAGCGTCTGATGGCTCGAGTTCTGCATCCGACGGGGTTCCCAGCCGCGCGAAGCGGACCAGGTCGCCATGTAGGTCAGGAGGCCGAGCGCGGTCTCGAAGAGCGAGAGGTCGGCGTCGCAGCCCACGCCGTCCCGCCGGGCCTGCCAGACACCGCCGAGGATCGCGACCGTCGCGAGGTAGCCGGCGGAGAAATCGACGAGCGAGAGCCCGCTCTTCGTCGGGGGCTCCGTCGGGCCGCCGGTCACCGCCATCCAGCCGGCGAGCCCCTGCACGGTTGCGTCATAGGCACCCTCCGCGGCACGAGGCCCGGTCGTCCCGAAGCCCGAGAGCGAGACGCAGACGATGCGCTCGTTCACGTGCTTCAGGTCCTCGTAGCGGAGACCGAGCTTCGCGGGGCCGTCGCCGCGAAGGTTCGAGAAGACGGCGTCCGATTCGCGTGCGAGATCCTCGAAGACGGCACGGCCGGCCTGGTGCCGGAGGTCGAGCGCGATGCTGCGCTTGTTCCGGTTGAAGCTTTCGAAGAAGAGCGAGCTTCCGTTCTCCTGGTAGGGAGGGACTGCTCTGCCGACGTCGCCGCCGACGGCGGGATCCTCGATCTTGATCACATCTGCACCGAGATCGGCGAGCTGCATCGTTGCGAAGGGCCCCGCGCCGAACTGCTCCAGCGACAGGACGCGGAGATCTGCGAGCGCCTTCACATGACCTCCAGCCCCGCAGCGCGGGCGCGTTCGATGACGGCCTCGGCGAGGCGCCTGGACGCCTCGTCGATCATGGCGCCTTCGTGGAGAGCGGCGCCTTCACCGCTACCGGCGGCCCCGTCGAGCGCCGCGAGCACGCCGAGTGCGTGCTCGAGTTCCCTGGACGTCGGCGAGAAGATCTCGTTGCAGGTCTCGATCTGGCCCGGGTGGACGACCCACTTGCCCGTGAAGCCGAGCAGGCGCGCGCGCCGCGCCGAGTCGCGCAGGCCGTCGGGATCCCGGATCTCCCCGTATGGGCCGTCGATCGGCTGGAGGCCGAAGGCATGCGCCGCGGCGGCGATGCGCGATCGTGCGTAGTGCCACTGGTCCCCCGGATACTCGGGCACGAGCTCGCCGATCGAGCGCTGTGGGATGCCCAGGGAGGCGGCGTAGTCCCCCGGGCCGAACACGAGCGCCTCCAGGCGCCCGGAGGACCCCGCGATCCGTTCCACCTCGACCAGACCGTGCGCCGACTCGATCTGCACCTCGAGGCCGATTTGCCGGTCGAGCCGGTGTGTCGCCTCGAGGCTGGACAGGGCCTCGTCTACGAGCTGGACGTCCGCAGCGCGCTCGACCTTCGGCATGACGACGCAGTCGAGGCGCCCCGCGGCGCGCTCCACGACGAGCTTCAGGTCGGCCTCCCACCACTCGGTTGCGAGCCCGTTCATGCGTACGGCAAGCGTGTTCGCCCGCCACCCTTGATCGATGAGAGCCCGGGCCGCGCGCTCTCGGGTCTCGTCGTTCTTGGCGGCTGGGGGGACCGCGTCCTCGAGGTCGACGATGACCATGTCCGCGGCAAGCTCTGGCGCCTTCGCGAGGGCGCGCTCGCTGACGGCGGGGACCGTGAGGCAGGAGCGCCGAAGGCGGTTGGGAGAAGTCACGGGTGTGAGTATTGTCCGGCGCGGATGGACTTCGCAGCGCCAGCCGAGCTCACGGAGATTCGATCCGCCGTCCGCGAGCTCTGCTCCCGCTTCCCGGGCGAATATTGGCGAGAGCTCGAGCCCGACCGGTATCCGGAGGAGTTCGTTGCCGCCTTGACGGAGCACGGCTGGCTTGCGGCGCTCATCCCGGAGGCGTACGGCGGCGCCGGCCTCGATCTCACGGCGGCGAGCGTCATCCTCGAGGAGATCAACGCGTCCGGAGGCAACGCCGCCGCGTGCCATGCCCAGATGTACGTCATGGGCACGCTCCTCCGCCACGGGAGCGACGAGCAGAAGCAGCGCTTCCTGCCGGCAATCGCCTCCGGCGAGGTGAGGCTCCAAGCGTTCGGGATCACCGAGCCGACCGTGGGCTCCGATACGACGCAGATTCAGACGAGTGCCGAGCGAGTTGCCGCTGGTTACCTGATCCGGGGTCAGAAGATCTGGACGTCGCGGGCCCTCCACTCCGACCTCATGCTCCTGCTCGCCCGCACGACTCCGCTCGACGAGGTCGAGAAGCGAACCGGGGGCCTGTCGGTCTTCGTGGTCGACATGAAGGCCGCGGGGGAAAAGCTCGAGATCCGTCCGATCAGAACGATGATGAACCACGCGACGACCGAGGTCTTCTTCGACGGCGTCGAGATCCCGGAGGACGCGCTCGTCGGCGAGGAGGGGCGCGGATTCCACTACATCCTGGATGCGATGAACGCTGAGCGGATCCTGATCGCGGCCGAATGCATCGGCGACGGGCGGTGGTTCGTGGACCAGGCCGCACGATACGCCTCGGCCCGTGTCGTCTTCGGGCGGCCGATCGGGGCCAACCAGGGCGTGCAGTTCCCGATCGCGCGCGCCTACGCGGCCGTGCGTGCGGCCGACCTCATGCGCCGCGAGGCCGCGCGGATCTTCGACGCCGGCGAGCCGTGCGGGCCCGAGGCGAACATGGCGAAGCTGCTCGCCTCCGAGGCCTCCTGGCAGGCGGCCAACGCCTGCCTCGATGCGCACGGAGGGTACGGATTCGCGGCGGAATACGACGTCGAGCGGAAGTTCCGTGAGACCCGCCTCTACTCGATTGCGCCGATATCGAACAATCTCGTGCTTGCCTATCTCGGCCAGCACGTCCTGGGTATGCCCCGCTCCTATTAGGGAGCTCACTCGCCGGCGGAGGCGATGAACTCGACCACGAGGCGGTTGAACTCCTGGGGCTGTTCGAGTTGGACGAAGTGGCCGGCGTCCTCGAGGACGATCGTTCGAGTTCCCGGTGGGAACCATGGACGGACGAGCTCGACGGAGTCGAGCCCGATGCAGCCGTCGTGGGCCCCGTGGAGGTAGAGCAGCGGGACCTCGAGCCGGCGGAGCGATTCTTGCGCCGCCAGGGCGTCTGTGGGAGCCGGCACGCCGGTCGGCGCGTCCCGGTAGTAGCTGATCGCCGCGCGAAGGTGGCCAGGCGGTCGGAGCGCCTCCTTCGCCCGGCGGATGTCCTGGGCGGCGTCGTATCCGGGTGACCAGTCTGCCCAGAGCGAGTCGACGAGGGCCAGGTCGTTCTGGGAGGCGAGCTGCTCGGGGACGGCCGGGTCCGGGAGCTGGAAGAGGTACGAGTACCAGCTCCGGCGCAGCTGGGTGAGCGAGATTGCGTCGATCGAGTAGCCGCCGGCGGGCGGCACCGAGGCGGCGATCGCGCAGTGCCAGAGCTCCGCGTTCCGGTGGAGGGCCGCATAGACGGCCGCGGCGCCCCAGTCGTGTCCGACGACGACGCTGCGCCCGGCGCCCCGGAGCGCCTCCTCGAGTGCGAGCACGTCGTCGGTCAGCTCTGCGATCCCAAAGCCCGCGATAGGGAGCTCGGTCGGCGCGTACCCTCGTAGGAACGGCGCGACTGCGTGGAGCCCTTGGGCGCCTAGCTGCGGGAGGAGGTGCCGCCACGTCCACGCGGAGTCCGGGAAACCATGCAGGCAGAGCACGAGCGGACGGCCGGGCTCTCCGGCCTCGAGGGCCGCAAAGCGAAGTCCACCGGTTTCGACGGCGATCTCGCGAATCGCCTGGGAAGTCACCGGCGTGCTCAGTCGACCGAGTGCCAGAACTCGTCGAGCAGGCGGTTGTAATCGGCGGGCAGCTCCTGGAACGGCTGGTGTCCGGAGTCCGGGATGACGACGAGCCGGGCGCCGGGGATTCGCTCCACGAGCTCCTGGGAGAAGCGGGGCGGCAGCACGAGGTCGAGCTCACCGACGGTCACGAGCGCCGGCGCTTGAATCCCACCGACCCGGTCGGCCGTGTCGTGCCCGATGAGCGCGTCTGTGGAGCGGCAGAACGCGTCGACCGACTGCGGGTATGGGCTTGCAACGGCGGCCTCGAGCCAGCCGTCCATGATCCCCTCGTTCCAGATCCGCGGTGAGAAGCACCAGAGATTGACGGTGACCAGGAAGTCGCGGATCGAGTCGGCCTTCTCGGCGGACCACATCCAGTTGCGGAAGATCTCGTGCAGGAATCGGTCGCCCCGGCACCAGGTGCCGTTGAGGACGATGCTGCGTACGCGCTCAGGATGGGCGAGCGCGAGCTCCTGCGCTATTGCACCGCCCATCGACGACCCGACGACGTGCGCGCGCTCGAGGCCGAGCGCCTCCATGAGGGCAGCCGTGTCGGTGGCGAAGTCGGCAATGCGGAAGGGCCCGTCGGGAGTCGCCGACCGGCCGACTCCGCGGTTGTCGAAGGTCGTGACGCGGTAGCGGTCGCGCAGGCCGGCGACCTGGTCGACCCAGCAGGCGCCCTCGTCCGCGAGCCCCGAGACGAAGAGGACGTCGTCGCCCTCGCCGTCTTGCTCGACCCAGAGGTCGACCCCGTTCGCCTTGACGATCGCCACCGGCCGAGTCTAGAGCGGCGGCCGCCGCTCGGCCCACGGAAGCTCCTGCTCGAGGGCGGCTCCGATCCGGAGTGCCTCGTCGTCGCGGAAGCGGCGCGCGACGATCTGGAGCCCGACGGGAAGCTCTTCGTCCGTCCACCCGGCCGGGACGCTGAGCGCGGGGCACTGGCTGACGAAGTTGAACATGCTCGTCATATCGAGGCCGTGGTAGAGGCCGTCGCCGCGGTCCGCGTACCAGAAGAACTCGTCCTCGTCGACCGGACGGGCCGTCTGCGACATCGTCGGGCAGAGGAGAGCGTCGAAGCGTTCGAGCACCGGCGCGAGCTGCTTCCAGGCCCGTGTGCGAACGAACTCCAGGCGCTTGAAGTCGACGGCGCCCATGCCCAGGCCGGCATCCAGGAGAGCCACGACCCGCGGATCCATCTTCTCCCGGAAGGTGTCGAGCTGGTCGCCGAAGATCGCCGCCAGGTAGACGCCCCAGTGGTCGACCCAGGCGTCGGCGATCTCCCTCCCCCAGCCGAGGTCGACCTCCTCGACGACCGCCCCCGCACCGGCGAGCGCGTCGGCGGCCTGCCTGACCGAGGCCTCGACCTCTGGCGCGACCGCAAAGCATCCGAGGTCGACGTCGAGGGCGAGGCGCATGCCTTCGACGGACGGGTCGAGCGGCCCCGAGAAATCGAGCGGCGGCGAGAGCGACATGATGTCGCGCTCGTCGGGGCCCTGGCCCACCGCGAGGAAAAGGCGTGCGTCCTCCACAGTCCGCGCCAACGGCCCGAAGTGATGGATCGTGTCGAACTGGGTCGGGAGGAAGTCGAGCGGGATCCGTCCGAAGCTCGGCTTCAGTCCGACGAGGCCGGACCAGGAGGCTGGAATCCGGACCGATCCCCCCATGTCGGTCCCCTCGGCGAGGGGAACGCACCCCGACGCCACCGCTGCGGCCGAGCCGCCGGAAGATCCGCCCGGTGATCGTGCCGGGTTCCAAGGGTTCCGCGTCACGCCCCACAGAGGACTGTCGGTGAACCCCGCGTAGGCGAATTCGGGCGTCGTCGTCTTGCCGACCATGAT
>DATLQD010000023.1:0-2117 GCA_035535315.1 Gaiellaceae bacterium | reverse complement strand
GAGTGGACGAAAGCGAAGCGCCGAGGCGTTCTGATCGACGCAAATCAGAACGGGGAGGGGAAGACCATCGCCAGCGCCTACTCCGTCCGGCCACGGCCTGGCGCGCCGGTGTCGACTCCGCTTCGGTGGGATGAGGTCACCGAAGACCTCGAACCGCTCGACTTCACAATGGCTCTTGTGCTAGCACGCGTGGAGCGCCTCGGCGACCTTTTCGAGCCCGTCCTCAAGCAGCGCCAGTCCCTGACCAGGGCGCTAAAGACGATCACGTGAGGACGAACGAGCCTTCGAGGCTACGGGTCTAGCTCCCCCAGGCCGTGAGATCGGCCGAGCATCGAGAGCTCGGCGATGTCGCGTCGGAAGAAGAGCGCTACCGTCCAGTCGACCACGACACGGAGCTTTCGCGAAAGCAGGGGTAGCTGGTACAGGTGGTACGTCCTGCATACGAACCAACCGAGGAAGCCACGGAAGCGAAGCCCCATGACGTCAGCAATCCCCTTGTACCGGCCGAGGGTTGCCACCTGGCCCAGCATGCGGTACCGGTAGGGACGAACGTCGCCACGCAAGTTCTTGGCCAGTCGCCGCGCCTGGCGAAGCGCGTGCTGGCAGGTGGGCGGGTCGGGATGGTCGGGCGTTGCCGTGTTGGGCACGCGCGCTCCGTCTCCGAGCGCCCACACGTTCTGGCGGCCCTCGACCCGCAACGACTCGTCGACGAGGACTCGGCCCCGGTCGTCGAGCGGCAGCCCGAACTGCGCGAGCTGAGGGTGGGCGCGAACGCCGGCCGTCCACACGAGCGTCCGGGTCGGGAGCCTCGTCCCGTCCGAGAGCATCGCAGTGCTCGCGTCGAGCGAGGCGAGGGTGGTACCGACCCGGATGTCGACGCCCCGGCCGGCGAGCTCGCGGGCCGCGTACTCACCGAGTCGGGGCGGGATCTCAGGCAGGATCTTCGGCGCCGCGTCCACGAGCACCCAGCGTTGCGGCGCCTTGCGAAGACCCGGGTAGTAGCGGAGCGCATCGCTGACGAGATCCGAGAGCTCTGCGAGCGCCTCGACCCCTGCATAGCCGGCTCCGACGAAAACAAACGTGAGATGTGCCGCCCGCTCCTCCGGCTCCCTCGCCGCTGCGGCCTCTTCGAGCTGGCGCAGCACGTGGTTTCGGAGGTAGATCGCGTCGGCCAGGCTCTTGAAGCCGAGGCCGTGCTCGGCGAGGCCGGGTACCGGCAGCGTTCGCGCGACGGCACCGAGCGCCACCACGAGCTGCTTGTAGCGGATCCGGTGCGTCCCAAGCTCGCTCTCGGCGGTTACGAGCTGCTCCGACTCGTCGAGGGCGGTGGCACGGGCGAGGAGGAGCTCGGCGTGCGGGCACATGACACGGATCGGCACCACGACGTGCCGCGGTTCGAGGGTTCCAGACGCCGCTTCGGGCAGGATCGGCGTGTAGAGCATGAAGTTCTCGGGGCTCACGATCGTGGCCCCGGCTCGGCCGACCAGGCGAGCCACGTACGCCCCAGCGAAGCCGCCGCCAAGGATGAGCGTGCCGCCGGAGGCTGCCCTTAGGTCGTCCACGGGCCGCTTCTATCACTTCGTGGCAATGCGCGGTCCGACTCGCGCCCTCAGGCGGCGAGCATCCTGCGCAGGAGTGTGAGAGCCCCGGCCTTGTCGAGGGGCTCGTTCAGGTTGCCGCACTTCGGCGACTGGATGCATGAGGGGCACCCGCGCTCGCAGGGACAGGCGCCGACGAGCTTCTCCGTGTCTCCGGCCCAGCCCTCGAACGCGTCGTACCCACGCCGCGTGAGACCAATGCCGCCCGGATGCCCGTCGTAGACGAAGATCGTCGGTCGGCCCGTCTGAAAGTGGATGTTCGTCGACAGCCCGCCGATGTCCCAGCGGTCGCACATCGCCCAGAGCGGCAGCACCGCGATCATCGCGTGCTCGGCAGCGTGCAGGGTTCCAAGCAAGCGAGGCTCCCGTTCGAGCCCTTCGAGCATCTCCGGCTCCGGCAGGTACCACACGGCCTCGGTCTCGAACGTGGTCGGCGGGAGGTCGAGCGTAACGAGGTCGATTTGCTCGCCGTCCCGGATCGAGCGCTTCTGGTAGCCGACCACCTGCTCAGTGACGCTG
>DATLQD010000022.1:0-6678 GCA_035535315.1 Gaiellaceae bacterium | reverse complement strand
GACGAACAGACCGCTGGTGTATCAGTCGTCGTGCCAACGGCGCTGCTGATTAGCTACGTCTGGATGGGATAACCGCTGAAAGCATCTAAGCGGGAAGCCCACCTCGAGATGAGGCTTCCCATCCCCTAGAGGGAGTAAGGGTCGTGGTAGACCACCACGTTGATAGGCGGGACGTGTACGCGCAGCAATGCGTTCAGCGGACCCGTACTAATTACCCGAGGTCTTGATTTGAACACCGTGACGGCTGCTATGGAGTTTTGAGGGTGCGCCGAGTGTGCGCCGAACCTCACAATTCCGGTGGTGATAGCGGCGGGGAGACACCTCTTCCCATTCCGAACAGAGAAGTTAAGCCCGCCTGCGCCGATGGTACTCGGAGGGCAACCTCCCGGGAGAGTAGGACACCGCCGGTTATTTTCGAAAGGGCCGCTCGCGCGGCCCTTTCGGCGTTAACGGGGTCAGGCCGCACGCAGCTTCTCTCGCCAGTCTGGATCGAGGTTGCGCAGGCGCTCCACGCGCTCGCCGACGGGAGGGTGCGTCGTGAAGAGCGCGGCTATTCCGATCGGCTCGAACGGATTGACCGTGTAGAGGGGCTCGGTCACGGGGCTGGCCCGGAAGGAGACGAGTTCCTGCGCCTGCTCGAGGCGGACGAGCGCGTCCGCGAGCCCGTGCGGTGAGGTGCAGTAGCGCGCTGCGGCAGCGTCGGCCGCGAATTCGCGCTTAGGGGAGAGAAGAACCTGCACCAGGCTCGCTGCGACCGGCGCGAGGATGAAGAGCAGAGCCTGCTCGAGGATGCCCCCGATCCTGCTGGCTTCGAGGAGCCAACCAGCCACCACGACGACGGGGGTCTGGACGACCACGTCGCGGTGGCGGATATGCGCGAGCTCGTGCGCGAGCAGCCCTTCCAGCTCGGCCGGCCGCGAGAGCGTCACGAGCCCCTGAGAGAGTGCGACGGCCGCCGAGCCCCGCCCTCGGCCGACCGCAAACGCGCGCGGATGGCCGTCCGGGAGGACGTACAGTCGCGGCCGGTCGACGCCCGCTGCCACCGCGAGCCGCTCGAGCGAGCTATGGAGGAGGGGGGCCTCGGCGAGCAAGAGCTCCCTGGCCCCGAGCGAGGCGAGAATGACCCGCGGCCCGTACCAGTAGAGCGTCGAGACCATGAGCAGTGCGACGACCAGGAAGAGGGAGCCGAGTGGCAGCCCGCCCAGCCACCAGCCGAGCGTGGTCAGGAGCGCGGCGAACCCGCCCAAGAAGAGCCATGCCTTCAGGATGTTCCGGGCCGCGAGCACCCCCGGCCGGGGTGCTCCGCGCGGTCCCCGGGGGTCAGGCTTCGTCGTCGGCCTCTGGGTCCGAGTCCGTCAAGCCGCGCGGCGGCCAGTCGGAGTCCGGTGCGTCACAGCGACTCGAGCAATGGAGCGACGCGATGTTCTGGAGCGGGATGAGGATGTGCCCGTTGAGCTCGATGTGCGCCACGTCCTCCACGTAGCAATAGGCCGTCAGGCGACCCTCCTGATACTCGCCTCCAAAGAGGGCGATCTCGACCTGCTCGCCCTTGTACTTGCTCGTGTAGTCCTCCATGGGGCTCAGTCTAGATCCTCGCCCGGAGCTTCAGACAGCCGGCCGTTCTCGACGAGGATCGACGTGACGCGGGCGTTCTGGACGACCGGCCGGAGCCGGCGGAACGTGGCGATGTCGATTCCGGCCGCCGCGGCATGGAGAGCCCTGATCGCACCGCCGTGCGACACGACCAGGATGCGCTCGCCTGGGTGCTCGCCCGCGAGCCTGAGAATCGCGCCGACCACGCGCTCGCCCATCTCGTCGTACGTCTCGCCGCCCTCCCAGCCCGTCTGCCACTCGCTCCAGCGGCGAAAGCCGTCGGGGAAGCGCTCCGCGACCTCGTCTCGGGTCAGCCCGGCCCAGGTGCCAACGTCGACCTCGCGAAGCTCCGGAAGCGTCTGAAGCGGGAGTCCGAGCCGCCTTGCCACTGGCTCCGCGGTCTCGACTGCGCGCAGGAGGTCACTCGAATAGACCGCGTCCAGCTCGACGTCTGCGAGGCGTTCGGCGAGCTCAGCCGCCTGCCGGCGCCCCAGCTCGGTCAGTGACCGGTCCGTGTGCCCCTGCCAGCGCCCCACGGCGTTCCAGTCCGTCTCGCCGTGGCGCGCGAGCAGGATGGTCGTCGACACCATCCGGCCAGCTTCCGGAGCGGGAACCCGAAAGCGCCTCGCCTATGGGAGCGGCTACCGAACTACGAGCGGTTGCCGAACTCCGCCGCCGCGATCGTGACGGTCCGAGCGCGGCGATACGTGCCGACCGCGCCTCGAACGTGAACGATCCCGAGGCCGATTCGCGTCCATTGCGGGCGGAGGATGTTGGCCCGGTGCCCGGGGCTTCGCATCCAGCTCCGGACCACCCTTGCCGCCGTCGCGTCCGGCGCCGCCCAGTAGAGGTTCTCGCCAGCCGACCAGGAGGTGTAGCCCGGGCCCGGCCAGAATCTCGCGATCCACGTGCCGAAGCGCGCACCGTTACTCCAAGAATGTGAGAAGTACCCGTAGCGGGCCATGTTGCGAGCGTGCCGCTCGGCCGCCTGGCGGAGTCGCGGCGCGACCCCGAGCCGTGGCAGGCCGTGATCTGACCGCAGCGTGTTGATCCGCACGACGACCGCGGCTTCGACCGCGTCCCGGTCCGTGATCGTGAGGGCCTCCGCCGATCCGGGAGCACCTAGCGCGAGCGCGATGCTCGCCGCTGTAATGCCTCGTCTGATCCTCACTCGACCCCCATCGACGGTGCTCTCGAAGCCCTTAAGGTAGCCGCAGTGAACCTCAGCCTCACAGATCGAGTCTGCCTGGTCACGGGCTCCACTTCCGGCATCGGGCTCGAGACGGTGCGCATCCTCGCCGCCGAGGGAGCTCGCGTCGTCGTGACCGGGCGCTCGGAGGAGGGTGTGGCGGAGGCGGTGGAGGACGCCGGAGCC
This sequence comes from Gaiellaceae bacterium, assembly GCA_035535315.1. Classification (GTDB taxonomy): domain Bacteria; phylum Actinomycetota; class Thermoleophilia; order Gaiellales; family Gaiellaceae; genus DASQGA01. Next base: position 3,710 of record DATLQD010000022.1, on the reverse strand, counting down.
GCGTTCGGAATCGCCTGCGACCTCTCCCGCCGGGAGGAGCCGGCCCGGGTCGTGGCGGAGATTGTCCAAAAGTTCGGCGCGGTCGAGTGCCTCGTCAACAACGTCGGCACGGCACGGCAGGTGGGGTTCGAGGACCTGACGGAGGAAGACTGGGAGACGGTCTGGCAGCTGAATGTCATGAGCTACGTCCGCTCGATCCGCGCCGTCGTGCCGGCTATGCGCGAACGGGGGAGCGGGCGGATCGTGAACGTGAGCTCGACAGCCGGCAAGCGGCCTTCGACCGGCATGCCCGACTACACGGTTAGCAAGGCCGCCGTCCTCTCGCTCTCCCGCCTTGTTGCAGACCTCTACGCAAAGGACGGGATCCTCTGCAATGCGGTGGCGCCCGGCCCGACCCTCTCGCCGGCCTGGCTCGGTGATGGCGGCCTCGCCGACCAAGCCGCAAAACAGAAGGGCATATCCCGCGAGGAGGTTCTGGAGGGCGTCGCGAAGGGCCGCCCGCTCGGGCGCATGGCCGAGCCACAGGAGATCGCCGTCGTGATCGCCTTCCTGTGCTCCGATCGTGCCAGCTACGTGACCGGAGCCGCCTGGAGCGTGGACGGAGGCACCGTCCCGGTCATCATTTAGATGATTGATCGACAATTCGCTGGGCCCGCCAACTTCCGATCAACCATCTAGCCTGGGATCGTGACGGCCCTGGAACCATGCCTAACGTAGCCGGGAAGGTCGCTGACGCCTTTCCCGGGCTTGTCCGGGAGCACGAGGAGAGCTGGCTCTCCCCGCTTGCGGTGCGCTCGTACGAGACGGCAGGCCGGGCGTACGAGGAGGAAGAGGAGTGCCGACTTCGGACACCGTTTCAGCGCGACCGGGACCGGATCGTCCACTCCAAGAGCTTTCGTCGCCTCAAGTACAAGACCCAGGTCTTCATTGACCCCAAGGGCGACCACTATCGGACCAGGCTCACCCATACCCTCGAGGCTGCGGGAATTTCACGCGGGGTCGCACGGGCGCTTCGCCTGAACGAGGATCTCACCGAGGCGATCGCGGTTGGCCACGACCTCGGGCACGCGCCCTTCGGCCACATCGGAGAGGAGGCGCTCGACGCCGCGCTCGGCGAGCGCTTCGGCGGGCGCTTCCGGCATAACGAGCAGTCTCTTCGCGTCGTCGAGGTGCTCGAGCGCGACGGCCGTGGCCTGAACCTGACCGCGGAGGTTCGCGACGGCATCCTGAACCACACGGGGCCGGGTACCCCTTCGACGCTGGAAGGAAAGGTCGTCCGGCTGGTCGACCGGGTCGCCTATATCAACCACGACATCGACGACGCTCTTCGAGCCGGTCTCCTACGCCAGGAGGATCTGCCGGCCGAGGAGATCGCCCTCCTCGGGGAACGCGGGTCGCGCCGGATCGACACCCTCGTCCACGACATCGTCGAGGCCTCCGCCGACGCTGGGGACATCGTCCAGAGCGACGAGGTTGGACATGCGATGCTGAACCTTCGTGCCTTCATGTTCGAACGCGTCTACCTGGGCCCGGCCGCCCGCGAGCAGCGGGAGCTCGCCGTTGCGACGATCCACCGGGTCTTCGACCACCTCGCCGACCACCCGGAGGACCTCCCTGCAGGCCGACCCGGCGAGCTTCCCGAGCGGGTCACCGACTACGTCTCGGGCATGACCGACCGCTTCGCCCTCGCATGGCGCTGATCGTCAAGTCGTCGATCGAGCGGGTCGTCGACGCCGCCGACATGGTGGAGCTGGTCTCGGCTCGCACGCCTCTCCGCAGGGTCGGTGCCCGCTGGACGGGCCGCTGTCCCTTCCACGAGGAGCGGACGCCGAGCTTCTCCGTGAATCCGCAGGACAAGCTCTTCTACTGCTTCGGGTGCGGGAAGGGCGGCGACCTGATCTCGTTCGTGCGTGAGACGGAGGGTCTTGACTTCGCCGAGGCTGTCGAGTGGCTCGCGGACCGGGTCGGCATCCAGCTCGAGTACGAGGAGAGCTCACCCCGGGCCGAGGCCGGCCGGCGCCGACGCGACCGGCTGCAGGCGCTGCTCGAATCCGCCGCGGTCTTCTACGGGCGTTACCTCTGGGAGTCCGATGCGGGCGCTCCTGTCCGGGAATACCTCGTCGAGCGGAGTCTTCGCGAGGAGATCGCGAAGGAATTCCGGCTCGGGCTCTCGCCCGGAGGTACGACCCTCGCCGCCAAGGCGCGCGAGAAGGGCTTCACGAACGAGGAGCTCGCAGCGGCCGGCCTCGTCAACCGCCGTGGGAACGACTACTTCGCCGGCAGGCTGACCTTCGCCCTCGCAGACCCGCGGGGGCGCGTCGTTGGATTCGGCGCCCGCCGGCTCTCGGAGAGCGATCCGATCCCCGCGAAGTACGTGAACTCTCCTGAGGGGGAGCTCTTTCACAAGGCATCGCTCGTCTACGGACTGGATCGGGCGCGCGCCTCCATCGCCAAGGAGGACCGCGCGGTCGTCGTTGAGGGCTATACGGATGTACTCGCGCTCCACCAGGCAGGGCTCAGGACCGCGGTCGCTTCGATGGGCACCGCCTTGACGCCGGCCCAGCTCAAAGAGCTGCGCCGGCTCACCCCGCGGCTCTACCTCTGCTTCGACGCCGATGCGGCCGGCGAGGCGGCGACGCTCAGGGGCATGGACCTGGCCTACCGCGACTTCGACGAAGTTCGGGTCGTGCCGCTCGCGCCGGGATCCGATCCGGCCGAGGAGGCCGAGCGCTTCGCGGAGCGCCTCGACCAGGCTGAGCCGTACCCGCGCTACCGGGTGAAGTTGGAGATCGATGCGTCCAAGAGCAAGGCGGAGGCCTTCGCGCGCGTGCGCGAGGTCCTGAGCGGGTTCGACCAGAACACGGAGTGGATGGATGCGATCCAGTACGCCGCCAATAGCCTCGACCTCCCACCGGACCTCCACCGCGAGCTGGCACCGCGCGCTTCGCGGCGGACCGGCGAGATCTCGCGGAAGGTCCTCGAGGCAGGCGACCGGCTCGAGCGGGACGCCCTGGCGGGCGCGATCGCCCATCCGTCGCTGGTCGACGTGCTCGCTGAGCTCTCGGACGACCACTTCGACACGGAGCTCCACCGCAAACTTCGCGAGTACGTCGTCAAGGGCGGGGAGACGGACGCGGAGATCCTCCCGGCGCTAGCCGAGCTGGACGCGCGCGCTGCGGCCGAGGGAATCGACGAGGAGACAGCCAAGCAACTGCTCCTCCGGCTCCGGGAGCGGCAGCTTCGCCGGGAGCTCGCGGAAGCCGAGCCGGAGCGGCTCGAAGCGCTCCAGGAGCAGCTTCAGAAGGTGCGAGCAGCAGCGGGCGAGCCAGTCTAGGGCGGCTACACTGAGCCGGCCGTTCCCCGGTAGCTCAATTGGCAGAGCATCCGGCTGTTAACCGGAGGGTTGCTGGTTCGAGTCCAGCCCGGGGAGTCATATAAAGCGCCGCAAAATGGGGCGTTTCGGAATCGTTACGCGGGGAGCAGTCGGCAACTCTTGCCCCACTTTTGCCTGTCCTCGGCGATGGTGAGCACCTCGATCCGGCTATCGGTCACGCTCCTAGGAGGGTTTAGCGAAATAAACGATGGCAGGCGATGCGTGACTACACTGAGGGCATGCTTGAACGCACTCAGATGCGAGCGCTTCCGCTGGCAAACCGGGTCGCTGAGCATGCGCCCGTGGCGACGGCTTGCTGCAACGCCTGCCGGACGTG
>DATLQD010000021.1:0-2715 GCA_035535315.1 Gaiellaceae bacterium | reverse complement strand
AGCTGGATGTTCTTCGCCATCGCCGGCATCAGCGCATACGGGTTTTCGTACGAATCGCGGAGCGCCTGGCGGACCGGGAACGCGAGTGGCACCGCTGCGAGCGCGATGATCGCCGGGCGCACGATCACGCCGGAGATCGCGAACGCCGCGATGAGCGCGAACGTGACGGCGACGGCAAGGTCATAGCCCCGAACGACGTTCTGCTCGGAGAGCCGCACCGGCAGCGTCCGCTTGCCGGAGCGAGCATCGCCCACGCGGTCCGGCACCTCGTTCACGTACAGGATCAGGGCGATCAGGATTCCGACCGGCAGCGAGGCGAGCAGGGGCTCCCAGGCGTACTCCTGCGTCTGTACGAAGTACGCTCCGAGCACCATGATCGGTCCGAAGCCGATCCCGACCGCAAGCTCACCGAGCCCGCGATGCACGAGCCGAAGCGGCGGGGCTGTGTAGAAGAGGCTGATGAGCGCGCCCGCGACGCCAACCCAGAGAAGCCCCCAACCGCGCGTCGTAGCGAGGCCGAGGCCGATCCCTATTCCGACAGCGAAGAAACCGGCGCCCAAGAGCGCCATGGAGCGCAGGCGCACAAGACCGTAGAGAATCACCCTCGAGCCACCGCTGAACTGCGTCGGGTTGACGTTTGCCTCGTCCGCTCCGCTCACCGTGTCGAAGACGTCGTTGGCGACGTTCGCTCCCAGGTGGATGCAGACGGCGCCCACGAGTGTGAGGGCGGCGAGCCACCAGCTGAAGTCATCGCGGAGCGCCGCGACCGCCATCCCGAGCAGGACCGGGACGATCGTCGCCGAGAGGAACGGCAGGCGGGTTGCCCGCAGGAAGAGCCAGCCGAACGAGAGGCGCGGCCGGACGTCGCGTCCCGTCTCAGCGGAAACCTGGTCGAAGTAGCGGCGCGCCTGAGGCACACCGCGCTCGGAGAACTCGAAGAAGGACATCTCCTCCTCGTCCCAGCCCTGCACGCGTTCCGGCATCAGCTCGAGGTGGCCGTTCGAGCGCCGCAGCTCTCCCCAGAGGGACACGTATCTGCGCTCGTCGTAGCCGACGCCCGGCTGGGGCCGGATGTGGCTGAAGACAACGTTGACCTGCTCGCCTTCGGGCGGTTGCACGTCGTCGCCGGCGACCCCATCGAGGACGACGACGCCGCGATCGGACGCGACTCGAAAGCCGGTCGCGACGCCGAGTGGATACCCGTCGGCGCCCACAAAAGCGATCACCGCGTGGTCGAACCGCGCCTGGAGCCCGTCGAGGAGCTCGGCCGAGGGTTTCATCGCACGGCCTTCGCCAGCTCGAAGACCTCGGGCGGCCGGTCGGTGCGGCCGTCTTCCCAGTAGAAGGCTCGGAGCGGCCTTACCTCGATGATCGCCCGCTCGAAGAAGAGCGGCAGCGCGACGCGCTTCCCGAGAAACATGTCGATCACGGGCTCCTTCTTGCGCCAGAGAGGCAGGACGCGGTCCTCCCAGCCGGAGTGGAGGTCGGAGTCGTCGACACTCGCGTCACCCTGGATCGTCGCCCGCGCGAAGCGCTCGACCTGGACGGCGGTCGGGTCGCTGATCGAAATGGAGACCTTCGGGTTTGACTTGATGTGCTCGAGCTTTTTCGAGAAGAGGACGCTCGAGGTCAGGTAGACGATCTCGCCGTCGTACAGCGGGATCAGCGGATGCGTCACCGGTCGGCCCTGCGGGTCGATCACGGTCAGCTCGCTGACGAGCGCGGTATCGAGGAGCTGCTCGATCGATTCTGGCAAAACACCCATCAGATGATTGATCGGTAATTGGCGTGTCCGCGGGGACGGGCCAGACCAAGCCAGGGTGCGTCATCGCCCGCAGGCAAGGCTAGAAGCCTTGACAAGGGCGAGGGTGCGGCCTGGCGCCGCGTCTGGGCCGCCATCCGAGGGTGCGGTAATTGTCGATTAATCATCTAGTTCTCCCGGTCGACCACGGCGTGCGTAAGCGCTTCGAGCGAGATGCGGTCGGGGGTCCCGTCGAGCGCTGCACGCGCGCGCTCAGCGTACTCGAGCGCGATCGCCCTCGAGTCCTCGAGGGCGCCCGTGCGGGCGACCCGGTCCAGTGCGTCCTCGACTTGCTCACCGGCGAGCGCGCGGCGGACGACGTCGTCCACCCGCGCCGCCAGGATCAGCGGCAACGTTGGCGTGCCCTCACGCAGGTCGAGTCCCGGCGCCTTCCCGGTCGTGTCGAACTCGCCCGCGCAGTCGAGGATGTCGTCGACGATCTGGAAGGCGATCCCGAGCGCGAGGCCGAATTCCCCGAGCGCCTTTGGGGCTCCCCCGAGAAGGCACGCGGCCTCGAAGAGCTTCCCCGTCTTCAGGGAGCAGCGCGCGAGGTAGTCGTCAACGGAGGTATCCGTTCGAAACGCCTGCCGCCGCTGCAGTGCCTCGCCGCGCGCGAGCGAGAGCGCCGCGCCGGCCAGGAGCTCGACGGCGCGCCGATCGCCGGTTGCGGCGAGCAGAGTGAACGCCCGCGCGAAGAGGTAGTCGCCCGCCGCCTTGGCGGCTTCCTCACCATAGACGGCCCACACCGTTGGCTTGCCGCGCCGGAGCTCTGCGCTGTCGATCAGGTCGTCGTGGACGAGCGTCGCCATGTGGATGAGCTCGACGGCAGCCCCCGCTGCCGCGGTCCGCTCGGTGGAACGGAGGTGGGGCGGAGTCGCCAGGAAGACGAGCGCAGGCCGAAGGCGCTTGCCCCC
>DATLQD010000020.1:0-10641 GCA_035535315.1 Gaiellaceae bacterium | reverse complement strand
GTTGGGCCTCAGCGCCAAGCGAGCCGCGGAGATCGGCCGGGTGCTGGGGATCAGAACCGCCGACGAGCTTCGCCAGGCAGCGCGAGAGGGCCGGCTCACCGAGGTGCCCGGCATCGGACCGAAGACGGCGGAGCGAATCCTCGCCGCACTGGAGCAAAGCCCTCAAGCGAGCCCCCCCAGGAGCCTGCTTCTGAACCGCAGCCGTCCACTCGTCGAGACGCTTGCCGCGGCGCTCGGCGGGACCGCGGCGGGCGACCCGCGGCGCTGGCGCGATGCGTCCGAGAGGCTCGCCGTGGTCTGCCCAGGTGACGACGCGGACGCTGTCACGGCGCGCTTCGAGGAACATCCCTCCATCGTGGCGATCGTGGAACGGACCGATCGTGGCGCGCTCGGCGTTACCGTCGACGGGATCCCCATCGAGCTCGTGGTCGCTCCCATCGCGCGTTTTGGGACTGAGCTTCTCCGTGCCACCGGTTCGAAGGCATACGTCGACGCACTCGAGCCTCTCCCCACGGCACCCGACGAAGCCGCCGTCTATCGCGCGCTCGGGCTACCCTTCTGCCCGCCGGAGCTCCGGGAAGAGCCCTTCTCGGGTGAGCCACCCAAGCTGCTGGAGCTTTCCGACATCCGCGGGGACCTGCACTGCCACACGACGTGGTCGGACGGACGCGCCAGTGTTCTCGAGATGGGAGCCGCCGCGCGCGATCGGGGCTACGAGTACCTCGCTATCTGCGACCACACGCTCGCCGTTCGCGTCGTCCCGGGCCTGGACGCAGAAGCGATCCGCCGGCAGGGCGAGGAGATTGCGGCAGCGAATGAGGTGCTCGCCCCCTTCCGCGTTCTCCGCGGGGCGGAGTGCGACATCCTCCCTGACGGCTCGCTCGACCTCCCGGACGACGTCCTTTCAGAGCTCGAGTGGGTGATGGCAAGCCTGCACGCAGGGCAGCGGCGGCCGCGGCGAGAGCTGACGCGGCAAGTCGTCGAGGCGGTGCGAAACCCCTTCACCTCGGCCCTCAGCCACCCGACGGGCCGTCTCATCAACCACCGGCCTCCGAACGCGCTCGACCTCGAGGAGGTCTTCGCCGCTGCGCTCGAGACCGGGACCGCGCTCGAAGTGAACGGCCTTCCCGACAGACTCGACCTGAACGGGGAGAACGTGAGGCGTGCGATCGCGGCCGGGGTCCAAATCGTGGTCTCGACCGACGCGCACTCGGTCGCAGGGCTCGCGAACATGGTGCTCGCAGTCGTCACGGCGCGCCGCGGCGGCGCCACTGCGGCCGACGCAGTCAATACGCGTCCGCTGCTGGAGGTTCTCTAGGACGCGGCTTCGGCCTGGAAGTGCGTCTCGATCCCCATGAGGGTTAAAGCCCCACCCGCGGCCTTCGCACGGTATGCGGCGATATCAGCTGCGCGGTAGAGGTCGTACGCCCCCGCATGGGCTTCCACGAGCCGGGCGACCCCGCCCGAGAAGCTGTATTGACCGCGGCCGAGCTCCGCGAGCCGGTCCTGGGCCCGCTCGGCCACCACAAGCGCAGCCTCGGAGGGCGAGGCGGACAGGATGACGGCGAACTCGTCACCGCCCAGCCGGCAGCAAACGTCCGTTGCACGGGTGCTCGTCCGAAGAGCCTCGGCGAGAGCGCAAAGGGCGTTGTCGCCCGCCGGGTGCCCACCTAGATCGTTGATGCGCTTCAGCCCGTCCACGTCCACGACCAGCAGGCTGAGGTCCTCGCCGGTTCGGACGCTCCGGGCCACGGCCACCTCGAGCTGCTCCTCGAAGAGCCGGCGGTTGTAGAGGCCGGTGAGACGGTCCCGAGCAGCCAGCTCCTCCACCTCGGAGTAGAGCATGGCGTTTCGGACCGCCGTTGCGACGACGTCGCAGAGTGCCAGGCAGAAATCCACGTCCGCGACGTCGAATTCGCGATCCACGGTGTCGATGATCTCCATCAGCCCAATGGTCTCGCCGCGTGCCACGAGCGGCAGCATGAGGAGCGACTTCAGACCCCTGCGCTCGAGGAACGCTCGCTCGGAAGGGTCGGCGGTCGAGTCTGAGAAGCGAATCTGCTTGGGCTCCTGTGTCTCGAGGACGCGCTTCGTGGCCGGGTACTCGCCAAGCGGATAGACCTGGCCGCCCCCGACCGTGATCTCGTCTTTTCCCTGCAGGTATTCGACGAGCATGACCAGGTCGTTTTCGTCTCGCTTCCAGCGCGAGATCTCTGCCGCTGTGGCCCCTGTGAGCTCTGAGGCGCGCTCGGAGAAGTCTCGCAGGACATCGTTCAAATCCAGGCTGGATGAGAGCCTGTGCGAGAGATCGAGCAGAGCTTGGAGCCGATTGGCGGGAGCCACAATCCCGGTATCGGCGCGATTGCCCTCACCCTTGACCACAATTGGGCGTCCCGCAAAGCGTGTTGGCCGTACCGATCCTCGGTGGCCGCCCTCGCATACCGTGGTGTACCTCCGTGGTGCGGGAGGAACGACCCGACGCCAGTGAGAACCGCCCGCAGGGAGAGGTGGTCTGGGCACCATTGCTGGCGAAGAAAGCTCCCATATGCAAGGGCTTTCAGCGCTTAGAAATCGATCAGAATGATTTCATTCGCCGACGGCGTGCGCGAGCGCCGAGGGCGTCTCGCGGCCGACAATCGCCGGAGCCTCGTGGACGAGCTCGTCGTTCTCGAGGGCCTCCACCATGAACAGGGCAAAGTCCACGCGACGCGTGATGTTGCTCTCGAGGATGGGGTCGCCTACGTGCCGGCTCCACACGGGAAGGCCCTGACTATCGCCTTCCTCGAGGTCGCTCCCACGCACGACGGTCCACCGCGTGTCGCTCGCGAACACCCGCCGGCATGCCTCCACCTGGTCGTCGAGGTCCGCGAAGCGAGCGAGGCGCGCGAGCGGGCCGGCGATCTTCACGATCGCCTTGAGCTTCAACGAGTACACGTCCTGGCCGTCGCGGGTGATGTGCCACCCGCACGAGAACACGAGGCGCGCCCTCGGCGCGTGGTCGAGCACCGCTTGGGCTGTGCCCGTCGAGTACCCGTGGACCCCCCGCGGGACCAGCACGACGAGCACCCCATCGCACCCAGCGACCGCCCTCTCGATGACCTCGGGGTCGTCTGTCGCTCCCGGAATGACAGTGATGCGCTCCTTGAACGCGTCGAGCTTCCCCACGCTTTCCTCCCGGCAGACGCCGACCACCTCGTAGCCCCGATCCAGCGCATGCTGCACCATGTACCGCCCGAGCTTCCCGGAGGCTCCGACGATGCAAACCCTCATCGTGCTCGCCCCTTAGCGCCCTGGGCATCAGGCGAGCCGTACTTGTCTTGGACGAGCGCTTTCATGAGCCTATTCAAGCAACCCGACAGTCCTATGGGAGGGGTAGCTCCCCTCCACCCTCCGTGCAGTCTGCGAGGTAGAGGGCCGTGCCGAGGTCGCCCGTCCAGAGCGTGTAGCGGCCGCGCCCGTAGTCCGACCGGCTGTGCTCCACCTGGCCTACAGCGTGCATCGCGAACGTGCGCGCTCGCGCAAGCCACCGTTCGTCTCCCGTGCGCTCAAGCAGTGCCAAGAATGCGTATCCGTTCCCCGCTGTGCCGTGGCAGAGGTTTGCCCCCTTTCGCAGCGGCCCAGCACGCCATGTCAACTCGCCGCCCGCGACCGCAAGCTCCTCGTCAAGGATGTGGGAGAGGGTGGCGACGATCCCTGGCGCGCCATGGCACCACTGCGTTCGGATCTGGCCATCGCGGTTTGCGTCTAGTCCGGTCCCCGCGAGTGGCGGCCAGTTGACGAGCCCATCCTCCTCGACCGCAAAGCGCTGGAGCGTCTCCGAGGCGGCGGCGACATCGCCGAGCGCAAGCACACATCCTGCGAACCCGTGGGCCGGACCGAGAAAGCGCCTGCTTTCCCCGTACAAATGCTGCGTCCACAGGCCTTCCATGTCACGTCGGCCGTGCAACCACGCGATGCTCGCCGTCACGTCAAGCCCGAGTTCGCGACCCGCGAGAATCGTGCCGGGACTCCCCCACATCAATTCGCAACGTTCGTCTTGCTCGTTCGCAGCGATCAGCTCCGACAGCCGCTCGAGATTAGCCTGCGAAGGAACGAGCCTCTGTAACACCAGCCGGATTCCCGTCTCGCCCATCCAAAGGCTGCGCTCGGCATCCTCGTTAGGAAAATCTGGCTGGGCTTCGAGCGAACGCTCCAAATACGGAACGTAGTTCCGTCGTAACTCGACGAACCCCCGCCGCGCAAGGCGGTGGAGCGCGTCCACGACCCCTGCACCTCCGAGATACACCGTGCGCAACTGCGCGGCCGACGCGTCGTCGTCCTCGTCCTCTGGATGCATCGGCCAACCATCGCCGAATGTACTCTCCGCGTCGGCAACGATCGAGCCGATCGCCGCCCTCACGCTTTCAGCGCTCCACGGTTCGTCCGTGAGCGCCTCGTGCGCTTCGGGCTGAAACAGCATCGGACGAGTCTATGAAGCCGGTCCAACTGGACTGAGCCCGACCCGTGAACCAGTGGCGAAAGGAGGCGGGCGGCCCGGAAGAACCGCCCGCCTGACCGACTGAACAGGTGTGGCGATCTGAGCGCCCTCCCGTCCGTCGTAGACCTGATATCGCCAGCGGCCTGGCCTAGTCGTTCCCTTGATAGAGGGAGGTCCGGAGGCTCTAACAGTTCGAGGCGAGAGTTCGACCCGTCCGAGCTATTGCACCCGGCCCGGTGTCTGCCGATGATGCACACAGGCAACACCTGCGGCATGAGACTACGAACCGGCGACCCAACCCTGCTCGACGACCTGCGCGCTCACTTCGAGCGGTCCGGCTTCGTTGTTGAGAGCACGGGCGACGGCGACCTCGACGTACGGCGGCCAGACGCTCCGAGCCCCGAGCAGGAGGCCCTGGAGATAGAGCTGCATCTGAAGGTCTGGCGCGTTATGCGACCGGGCATCCGTGTCGAGCTGGTCGACCGCTAAAGGGTCGAGCCCTTTAGCTTCCCGTCGCGAGGCGCTAGTCCTTGGGATCGCCTGCAGACCACAAGTTCGTCTGCAACCGCTGCGCCGGGACGAAGACGGAGCCGCCTCCTGGGCCCGCCTGGGATTCGAACCAGGGACCGACGGATTATGAGTTGTCTACACGGCCGAGACGCAGCCCGGTTCTGTCTACTCGACCTCGTACCGTGCCTCCCGGCGGTCGATCACCCACCCGATCACGAGCAGCACGACCGCGAGGAGCAAGAACATGCCGAAGAACCCCCAGGCGTATAGCGCCCGGCTGAAGATCAGCATCACAATCAGGCCGACAATCGCAACGACGATGCCGATGCCCGCCAGCCGAGCGTAGAAACGGAAGCCGAGTCCCTCCTCCTGCATCTGCAGCGCGAGTATGGACTAACACGGCTTACGTGTCTACTAGGCAGTCAAACACGCGGTCCCAGATCCCTGGATTTCCCGGAACGGTCAATTTCGGCCGGCTCGAATCGCCGAGCCGGAGATCTTCGAGGTTCATAACATCGCCAAGCGCTAACGCTCGTGCTTTGGATTAGCCCAACTCGATGGTCTCGACCCGCAGATCCACAGCCAGCTCCGGCGCGTCCTCCCGAACCTCGCCGATCATCGCCTCGGTTGCCTCCCGCTCGGGGAAGAACTCGACGACCCTCTCGGTCTGGGCGCTGACCGCGCCGTAGAAAAGCGCGGTCCTGAGAATGCGTCCAAAACACGCAGCGCCCCCCGAAATCTGAAAAGGAAAGGGCGGCCCGAAGGCCGCCCTTTGAAAACAGCCTGATTGACGGTGGCTGCGGCCCGACGCTCCTCTTACCGGACCCGCTTCGCGCTAGTTCAACGAGCTGAACTGGGAGTCTTGCGAGCTGTCCTACGAGAGGAATGGGTCTGGCGGCGGCCTTTACTTCCATTCCGGCTGGTCGACTTCTGCGATGTCTGACGGACGCCCTTCATCAGATCGTCTGGCAGTTCGGAGGCGCGCGTCTTGGCCTGATCCATCATGTCCTTAGCCTGACGTGAGAAGGAACCGCTTGTCGCTAGTGCGTAGAGTCCCGCGCCGGCCGCCGGGAGAATCAACCAACGGGTCCCGAAGCTTCCTCTCCGGATGCCCTTGCCGTTTGCGGCGTCAGCGACGTCCTCCAGTCGCTCCGCCAAGTCAATTACGTGCTCGGAAAACTTGTGGATCCCTGCCATCTTAGTCCGTAGCCTCCTTTCATCATCACTGCAATTAGCGCTGACCTTCCCAGCAGGGAGTGTCCGAAACCTCGAAGATGGTGGGTAACCGAGCCGTTCTCCGCGCCAGCGCTTCCGAGCCGCTGCATTCCGCTGGTACGGCGCTACTGCACCGACACAAGCCTCTCTCGAGGAGGCGACCGGGGTGCTCGGGCTCTTCGCGCTGGGGTGCGTAAATCCAACACCTACAGCGAATCGCGGAGCGGCGTGAACCCGAGCCCGAAAACTGCGAACCCGTACAGCCGCCGAGGTTATGGCCGCGACCGGACGCAGGGCGATCCCGGAGTTCACACCTGAGTTCACACCAGCCCCGCGGCCAACCACGGCCCGACGAAGGAAAGCCCCCGCATGCGGGGGCTTTCAGGGTGGGCCCGCCTGGATTCGAACCAGGGACCGACGGATTATGAGTCCGCTGCTCTGACCGCTGAGCTACGGGCCCTCGGCGGCGAGCGTAGCGCCTCTCGACCGGGATGCTTGTCCTGACCGGTAGATTTCTCGGGCGCGAGTACGAAAGAATACGGAACCGCTTTTCTGGACTCGACGATCCACGGGAGGTACAGCTCGACGTGAAGGTGTTCCAGCTCGAGCGGAGCTTGAGGACGAAGGGCGGCCTCGAGATCAAGGACATCACCGACGAGGTGCGCCATGCCGTCGAGGAGAGCGGTGTCGAGAACGGCATCGCGTGCGTCTATTCGCCCCATACGACTTGCTGCGTGCGCGTGAACGAGTTCGAGACAGGATTCCTAGAGGACTTCGCGCGGATGCTCCGGCGACTAGTCCCGACAGAGAAGTACTACGCGCACGACGACTGGGACCGCCGCACCGAGAATGTCTGTCCTGAGGACATGGAGGCCGGCAACGGCCATTCGCACTGCATGGCGATGCTGCTCGGCCCGGCCGGCGAGTCGATTCCGGTTCGCGACGGGGAGCTCTGCCTCGGCACCTGGCAGCGTGTGCTTTTCATGGAGCTCGACCGCTCGCGCGACCGCCGCTGGATCGTCCAGGTCGTCGGCGACTGAGCCTCTAAGCCGGTCGGCAGCCCCATCCCCAAAAAGACGAAGACGGGGCCGCCGCAGACCCCGTCTCGTTTCTGAATCTTTCACCGAGTTTCACCGAAAGCCCCCGCCGCATCGGGGCCCCACGGGTCTTTTGCTCGGTAGCCCCACTCTGCCTGTGATTGGGGTGCCTGTCCCCCCTCCGTAGGCGTTGACTTGCTCCCCCTTCCGGGGTTGACAGTTCTACTTCACTCCGTGTTGCCGAATTCGAGGTTAGAGGGGCAGCACAACGGGGCAGTTGCCCGTTGAGGCTCGAGAGAGACCTCGTACTCATGCGCTCGGGGGGACAAAAAGACGAATCGGGCTCCACGCCGCCTGCGGCCACGGTCTTGCGGCTCGTAGGCGAACGCACGGCCGGGATGACCGGCGACCCGAGCGCCGTCCTTCTAGGTCTCTGCGAAGCGATCCGCCAGGGCTTCGCGCTCGACCGGGCCTTCGGCTTTCGCTTTCTCGCCCGTAGCGAAGAGCTGACCCCCGTGGCTGTGCCCGGAAGTCATGAGGAGGACGTCCTCTCGGCGCGCTGGCTCTCTCTTTCGGACTGGCCGGCACTAGTGCGGGCAATGGCTGCGCAACAGGCCACGCTCGCCGGAGGCGTGTCCGGTCCTGCGCTCCCTGCCGAGGCCGCAGCTGAGCTCGACGTGGGCGAACTGGTTGTCGTACCGGTCGGTGTGGCCGGCGAGCTCACAGGATTCGTCGTCGCCGACGCGCGGTCGCGGACACTCGAGCTCTCGGAGGAGCAGCTCGAGCTCCTGACCGCGGTCGGCGCAGTCGGTGGCGTCCTCCTCGAGGCCGCGTGTCAACAGGAGCACACTCGGCGCACCAGCGAGCTGAAGAGCCACTTCATCACTCTCGCCTCGCACGAGCTTCGCGCCCCGTTCGCGGTCATGCACGGGATCATCACGACGCTCCATCATCGGGCCGGCACGCTGCCCGAGGAACAGCTCGCCTCCCTTCGCAATGGACTCTACGAGCAGAGCGACCGTACGGGCCGACTCCTGGAACAGCTCCTGGACCTCTCCCGGCTGGACACGAAAGCGATCCCGATCGAGCGCTCCCGGTTCTCGATCCGACAGCGGGTCGAGAAGCTCATCGAGACGGTGGTGGGCGAGCGGAACGCCGAGCTCGAGATCGACGTTCCGCCGGACCTGGTGGTTGACGCGGATCCGAATGCGTTCGACCGGATCGTCTCGAACCTCCTCGTCAACGCCGTTCGCTATGGACGCGCTCCGATCATGATCGCAGCCCGTCAGCGAGACCGTCACCTCCGGCTGACCGTGGAGGACCGGGGCGGCGGCGTTCCGCGGGAGTTCGTGCCACGCCTCTTCGATCGGTTCAGCCGGGGCGATGAGGCGGCGGGCGACGGCAGCGGCCTCGGACTCTCGATCGCGAAGTCCTTTGCGCAGGCGCACGGCGGCGAGCTCGTCTACCAGAGCGCGCATCCGCACGGCGCCCGCTTCGAGCTCGTCCTGCCGAGACCGCGTGCGGACGAGCCGAACCAGCGCTCCTCGGCCTCCTAGGCGACCTCTGCCAGCGCAGCCAGGACGTCTGGCCCGTACCGGTCGAGCTTCGTCGGGCCGATGCCCGGAATCGCAGCGAGCTCGTCACGAGTTCGCGGTGTTCGCCGCACGATCTCGGCGAGGGTCGCGTCGTGGAGGACCACGTATGCCGGGACCCCATCGGTGCGCGCCCGTTCAAGCCGCCACTCTCGAAGCGCGCGGAAGGCCGGCTGCTCGCGTTCCGCGGGCTCGACCTGGGATCCGCGCGCGCGTGCAGGAGCACTGACGCCGAGCTCAGCGAGGAACCGAGACGGCTTGGCGCTGTCCGACCAGGTGACGTAGAGGTGGCGCTTGGCCCGTGTGATCCCGACATAGAGAAGGCGTCTCTCGTCTGCCAGCGCCGCCGGCCGCTTCGCCTGACGGCCCGGGAGCTCCTTTTCCTCGAGCCGAGGAAGGAAGACCGCTTCGAACTCGAGTCCTTTCGCTGCGTGGTACGTGAGCAGGTTGACGCCGCGCCCCTCCCGCCCGAGCCCGAACCGCAGCTCGAGCTCCTCGACGAAGCGCGCGAGCGTCCGCGTGCCATCGTCCAGCTCCGCTGCGAGGTCAACCAGCCTGCGAAGGTCGGCCTGACGCACCGTCTCCTGCTCTCCGAGACGCTCTGCCGATCCTTCGATCCATCCTTGAGCGACGGCGAGCTCGCGCACGGTCTCCTCGATCCGGGTCGACTCCGAACCGCGCGCGGCGGCCAAGAGCCGCCTCGCCGCCTGGCGTGCGAGAAAGGCGGTGCCCCGTACCTCGAAGGGGATTCCGGCAGCCGACAGCGCCTCTTCGAAGGCGTCGGAGCGTGCATTTGTCCGGTAAAGAACGGCGACCTCGTGAAACGGGACACCGGCTGCCGCCAGCTCGCGGATCCGCTCCACCACGAAGGCCGTCTCGGCGGAACCCTCCACGCTTCGTGCCACGGGCTCGGGACCGCTCGGCTTCACCGCCTCGAGACGCTTCTCGACTCCACCGAGGACGGGAACGAGCCTGTTCGCGAACCCGAGAATCTCAGGGGTCGAGCGGTAGTTCGTCTCGAGCCGGACGACAGTGGCTTGCCGGAAGCGGCTCTGCATCCCGACTAGATGCCGGGGAGTCGCACCGACGAACGCGTAGATCGACTGGTAGTCGTCTCCAACGGCGCAGAGGTCGTCGCGCTTGCCGAGCCAACGGTCGAGCAGCGTCTGCTGGAGCAGGTTGACGTCCTGGTACTCGTCCACCGTGAAGGCCGAGAAGCGCGCGTGGAAGCCCTCGCGCGCGGAGGCGTCGTCGTCGAGGAGGCGGATCGCCCGCTCGAGGAGATCCTCGAAGTCGAGCTTGCAGGACGCCTCCTTTCGCCGCTCGTACTCCTTGAATACACGCTCCATGAGGTCAGCGGGAATCGGCGGCTCGTGGTCGTCGAGCCCCCGGCGGTAGGTGAGAGGGGTGAGGCGGCGGTTCTTGGCCCACTCGACCTCGGTCGCGAGGTCGCCCGCCGGCCGGAAGCGGAAGGCTCCCGGCAGACCGTTCCCGATTTGCCGGAGCAGCACGGCTTTCGAAGGAAGCACGTCACCGGGAGTTCCGTTTCCGAAGGCGCGAAGCTGCGCCAGCGCAGCCGAGTGGAACGTCCTTGCCTGGACCCCATCGACGCCCAGCGTCTCGAGCCGCGACCGCATCTCCCCTGCCGCCTTGTCCGTGAACGTGACGGCGAGAATCTGCCTCGGCTCGAAGGCGCCGCTTGCGACCTGGTTCGCAATCCGGCGCGTGATCGTGGTCGTCTTTCCGGAGCCCGCGCCCGCCAGGATGCACACCGGCCCCCGAACCGCCTCGACGGCCCGGCGCTGCTCGG
>DATLQD010000019.1:0-17914 GCA_035535315.1 Gaiellaceae bacterium | reverse complement strand
CTCCATGCCGACGGCGTACGAGGTGAGGCACCCCGCGAGGATCGAGATGATCGTGAAGCTGATCGCGAAGTTCTGAAATCCGCCCATGCCCCGGAGGAGCTCCTGGGCGTAGCCCATCCTGTGGAGAAGGCTTTCGTCGCTATCCGCCGGCTGTTGATTCTCCGGAACGCCTGCTTGGCTGGTCATTCGCCGTCCTCTCGTCGCAGAAGAGCGCTTGACCGCGGCTGCTGCCGCGCTGCGGTATTTAGGACACTCGCGTCGGACGGTGTCAAGGTTGGGAGCCGCACCGCCGCCTCGCGGGGACGGCATAGACTCACGGCCCCCGACCGCTGAGGGAGAGGCCCGATGCTGACGCCGGACGAGCTGAAAAGCGCTGTCGACGACGGTTCGATCGACACGGTGATCGTCGCGTTCACCGACATGCAGGGCCGCCTGATGGGCAAGCGCCTGATGGGCGACTTCTTCGTCGAGGAGAACGTGGCGGAGCACGGCGTTGAGGGATGTAACTACCTGCTCGCGCTCGACATGGAGATGGATCCGAAGCCCGGGTACCAGATCGCGAGCTGGGAGCGGGGCTACGGCGACTTCGGGCTCGTCCCCGACATGGCGACGCTTCGACGGACCCCGTGGCTCGAAGCGACTGCGCTCGTCCTCTGCGACGTCGTCTGGCACGACGGAACACCGGTTGCTCCGTCGCCGCGCCAGGTCCTGAAGCGCCAGTTCGACCGCGCGGCGATGCTCGGCTTCACACCGATGTTCGGCTCCGAGCTCGAGTTCTATCTCCTGCAGGAGACCTACGCGGAGGCGCACGCCAAGCACTACCTCGACCTGACTCCATCGGTCCCGTACATCCTCGACTACCACATCCTGGCGTCAACCTACGACGAGCCCTTTATCCGCCAGGTGCGGAACGCGATGCAGGGCGCCGGCATGCGCGTGGAGACCTCGAAGGGCGAGGCCTGGCCCGGCCAGCACGAGATCAACTTCCGCTACGCAGACGCACTGACGATGGCCGACAACCACACGATCTACAAGAACGGCGCCAAGGAGATTGCCTTCGAGAACGGCTGCTCGGTCACCTTCATGGCAAAGCCCGACCACACCTGGATCGGGAACTCCTGCCACATCCACTCGAGCCTCTGGCGCGGCGACGAGAGCGCCTTCGAAGGCGAGTCGGACACCTTCAAGCACTACCTCGCCGGGCAGATCGCCTGCCTCAAGGAGCTCGCCATGTTCGTGGCCCCGACGATCAACTCCTACAAGCGGTTCGCGGCCGGAAGCTGGGCGCCGACCACCCTCGCCTGGGGTCACGACAACCGCACCGTCGGCTTCCGGATCGTCGGGCACGGCCCCGCAATGCGAACCGAGACGCGGATCCCCGGCGGCGACGCCAACCCGTACCTGGCCTTCGCCGCGCTCTTGGCCGCCGGCCTCTACGGGATCGAGAACGAGCTCGAGCTGCCGCCCCCACTCGAAGGAAACGCCTACGAGTCGGACGCGGAGCGGTTCCCCCACTCCCTGCTGGAGGCCATCGAGGCACTCGAGGCCGGCACCATGGCCCGCGCCGCCTTCGGCGAGGACGTGGTCGACCACTACCTGAACTACGCGCGCACGGAGCAGCAGCTCTTCGACCAGGTCGTGACGAACTACGAGCGCGAACGACTCTACGAACGGGGTTAGATGGTTGATCGACAATTACCACACCCTCGGATGGCGGCCCAGACACGGCGCCAGGCCGCACCCTCGCCCTTGCCAAGGCCTCTAGCCTTGCCTGCGGGCGATGGCACACCCTGGCTTGATCTGGCCCGTCCCCGCGGGCACGCCAATTACCGACCAACCATCTAGATGAGGCCGCTGATCGGGATCACGACCTATCTGACCCCGGCTCGGTTCGGCCACTGGGAGCTGGACTCGGCCCTCGTGCCGGCCGCGTACGTGCAGGCGGTCCAGGCCGCGGGCGGGCGGCCCCTCCTGATCCCTCCCGAGGACGACGGTCTCGAGGAGACGCTGGACGCGCTCGACGGGCTGCTCTTCTCGGGCGGCTCCGATCTCGATCCCGAGCTCTACGGGCACGAGGCGCACGACGAGACGAATGGGGTCGCGCCGGGCCGCGACCGCGCCGAGCTGGCACTCCTCACTGCGGCGCTCGCGCGCGACATGCCGGTGCTCGCGGTCTGCCGCGGCTCACAGATCTTGAATGTCGCGCGCGGAGGCGACCTCGTCCAGCATCTCCCCGACGTCGTCGGGGACGAGAAGCACAAGCACACGCCCGGCGTCTTTTCCGACCACGACGTCGACGTCGAGCCGAAGAGCCGTCTCGGCGAGCTCCTGGGCGACCGCGCGCCGGTCAAGTCGCACCACCACCAGGGCTTCGGGAAGCTTGGAGAGGGTCTTCGCGAGACGGCTTGGGCCGAAGACGGGACGATCGAAGGGCTCGAAGACCCGTCGCGGCGATTCGCGCTCGGAGTCCTGTGGCATCCGGAGGCCGGCGAGGATTTCGCCCTGTTCGACGCGCTCGTCAAGGAAGCGGGCGAGTACAGGGAGCAGAAGCGCACCCGTTGACGAGGCGCGAGCGAGCCCGGGAGCTAGCAGGCGGCAGGCCGCTTGTCAGCGGCGATCTCACAACGGTGACGTGGCTGACCGGGCTCGCCACGGACATCGAGTACGGCCCGAGTCCTTTCACGGTGGCACCCCTCGTACTACTCGACCCGGACGGCTCCCTGCTCGCGTTCGTGAGCGAGGACGAGGCCGGCGGCGTGGGCGAGGGAATCGAAACGCGCACATTTCCCGGGTTCGCGGTCGAAGACGTGGATCGATCCGCGCTGGCGACGCTGCTGGCCCGTGAGGCTCTCACATGTGCCCGGGAAGTCGCGGCAGACGTAGCGTCCTTGCCTGGTGCGCTTGTGGCCGCGCTCCTCGGCGACGGCGTCGAGATCGTGGATGTGAGCAGCGAACTGCGGGCCGCCAGGGCGGTCAAGGACGCCGACGAAGTCGCGGCGATCCGCGCGTCGACGAGCATCGCCGATGCCGGCCAGAAGGCAGCCCGCGAAGCGGCCGCCGGCGGGCGCACGGAGCTCGACGTGTGGTCGGAGGCCCGCGCGGCAATGGAACGCGCCGCGGGAGGCCGGGTGCCGCTCCTCGCCGACCTGGTCTCGGGCGAGCGGACTGCGGAGGTGGGTGGACCTCCGAGCGACCGCGTATTGCACGACGGTGATCTCGTCCTCGTCGACCTGGTGCCGCGCCTCGACGCCTACTGGTCCGACTCGTGCGCGACATTGTCGGTGGGCGAGGCGCTTCCGGAGATGCGGCGCGCCCACGATGTGGCTCGGGCCGCGCTCGAGCGGGCCGTGGCGATGTGCCGGCCCGGCACCCGCGCCGCCGATGTCGATGCAGCCGCGCGAGGGGTCATCGCGGAAGGCGGCGGTACGTACCCGCACCACACGGGCCACGGCATCGGTACGTCGTTCCACGAGGAGCCCCGGGTGATCCCTGACACCGCCCGCGTGCTCGAGGAGGGCATGGTCGTGGCGCTCGAGCCGGGCTCCTACGGCGATCGGTGGGGAGTCCGCGTCGAGCAGGTCCTCCTTGTCACGGATGGCGAGCCGGAGATCCTCTCCAGGCACGACCTGAGTCTGTGAGCGGCTAGGTCACGTAGCCGAACGCGGTCCAGCCGCCGTCGACGACCAGGAAGTGGCCGGTGACGAAGCTCGAGTCCTCCTCGGACGCCAGAAAGAGGGCGGCCTTGGCGATCTCCTCGGGCTTGCCGAGCCTCTTCATGGGCGTCCGCTCCACGTAGGCGCGCTCGTCGACGAAGCCGTCCTTGATCGCCTTCTCGACGAGCGCCGTCCGTGTCACTCCCGGCCCGATCGCGTTGACGCGAATTCCGTGCTCTGCCCACTCGATTGCGAGCACCTCGGTCATCTGGACGACGGCAGCTTTGGCCGCGTTGTAGGCGAGCCGCATCGGGAACGCGACCGCGGCGTTCATGGAGGCGATGTTCACGATCGAGCCGCCGCCCGACTCGACCATCTGCGCGCCGAAGGCCTGGCAGCAGAAGAAGACGCCGGTCGTCATAACGTCGAGCGAGCGACGCCACTGGTCCTCGGGGAAGTCAAGCGACGGGCCCATGAGAGCGATACCAGCGTTGTTCACGAGCACGTCGCAAGGGCCGAGGTCGCCGGCGACCCTGCGCGCAGCTTCCTCGACCGACGCCTTCTCCGAAACGTCGCAGGGGTAGGCGCGGGCGTCGGCGCCTGCACCACGGAGCTCTTCGGCGTAGGCCTCCGCAGCCTCGAGGTTCAGCTCGAGAATTGCGGGCCGCGCTCCCTCCCGGACGAACTCATCGACGATCGCACGGCCGATGCCCTGCGCGGCGCCCGTGACGACGCACACCTTGCCGCCGAGCTTCATGCCGGCTCTGCGGGTCGCTGGAAGAGCTCGAGCGTGATGCCGTCGGGATCGCGCAGGTAGACGCCGATCCCGCCTGCATTAGCGCCTGTGTCCACCAGCACGGGCTCCGAGTAGAACTCGGTTCCGGCCTCCCGCAACCGGGCGCCCAGCGCGTCGACATCCGGTACGAGCAGACAGACGTGCGTGATCCCGACGTCCCGCGGCTCACCCGGCTCTCCCCGGGGCTCGGGCCGGAGGTACTGGAAGAGCTCGAGGCGCGCCGGGTCGCCGGGAAAGGCGAGATGGGCCATGCGGACATGTGCGTGGTCATAGCCCACGATCTGCGCGAGGTAACCGCCCTCCTTCTCCTGCTCCAGCACCACCTCCATGCCGAGCAGGTCGCGATAGAAACCGAGTGACCGGTCGAGGTCACGAACCGTGAGCCCGGTGTGGAGGAGCGACGGCATCAGAACGTGACGGTGACGCCGCCGTCCACCCTCACGATCTGCCCGGTGAGGTAGGTGTTCTCCTCGGAGCAGAGCCAGGCGGCGTGCGCCGCGATCTCGGGCGGCTCGGCGGCCCGTCGTAGGGGGAGCTTCCTGTTCTCGAGGTACACCGTCTTGAACCAGTCTGACTCGAGCTCGTCCTGCCCTTCGACCACCGACATCCGCGTGCGCACGAAGCCGGGGGCAAGCGCGTTCACGAGGACTCCTTGAGGGCCGAGCTCGATCGCAAGCGTCCGCGTCGCGCCGTTCAGTCCCGCTTTCGAGGCGTCGTACGAGAGCGAGAGCTCCTCCCCGAACTCACCGTGGATGGAGGTGACCGAGAGGATCCGGCCGTAGCCCCGCTCTGCCATCCCCCGCCCGCAGCGCTGCGCGAGCACGATCGGCGCGTCGAGGTTGACTGCGAGGACGCGACGGTAGGAGTCGAGCGTCATCTCGACGGCGCGGGCCGGCTCGTAGACGCCCGCGACCGAGACGAGCACCTCGACCGGGCCGTTCTCCGCCTCGACTCCGTCGACGAGCGCCGGGAGGCCCTCGGTGTCCGCCAGGTCGAACTGGAACTCCGCGCCCTGCTCGCGATCGACGCCGGAGACGACCGCGCCCTCGGCACGAAACCGTTCCGCAACGGCCCGCCCGATCCCGTTGGCGGCCCCGGTGACGAGGGCGTGGCGGCCGCTGAGGAGGCTCAACGCAAATCCTCCAAGACCTCGCCGTAGACGAGCGTGAAGTCCGCGACCCAGTGAAAGGCCTCGACCACCTCGAGCACCGGAAGGAGGTGCACGGGAGCCTGCGCGTTCGGCCGCAGCTCGAGCGTGCCCGGGCCCCGCCACACCTCGTGAACGACGACATCGGCGAGCGTTCGCGCGGTCAGCTCCCGGATGGCCGCCCCGGAGCCGTCGGTCGCCGGGATGACCTTCAGGTTCACGTTGGTTCGAAAGGCCGCATGCCGCTCGAGATCGTCTGCACTTCCCGGCGTCTGTTTGTAGGGCGTGGTCGCGGTGAGGACGTCGATCCCATTTCGCCGGAGGCACCCTACGAGCAGGTCTCCGTCGGGGACGATCTCGATCGTGCCGCTCTTTTTCGGCTGACCGTAGATCTCGCGCCCGGCCGCCACGGCAGCGTCCGACTCCACGAAGAGAAGGGGCGAGTAGGCCCCCTCCGTGCCGCTGCCGGGGTGCCGCACCGGGATCTGGATCGCCGACTCGCCGTAGCGTCCGAACCAGTCGGCGTCGTGCATGCGGTAGAGATGCACGAGCACGAGATCCCCGAGCCGCTCGAGCGGGGCGGGAACCATCCGGTCGGCCGCGGCGGCCTTGGTGCGATAGACGACGGTCAGGATCTCGGTGTTCCGCATCCGGAGAGGGAGCCGCGGCACGAGCGGGGCTCCCCACGGGGTCTCGGAGATGGACCGCGGGTCGAAGGTCATTGGGCGGTGAACCCTCCGTCGACGACGAGCGACTGGCCGGTCATCCAGGCGGAGTCCTCGCTTGCCAGAAAAACGGCGGGGCCGGTCATGTCTCCCGGTTCGCCGACCCTCCGTAGCGGAATCGTCTTGGCGACCTTCTCGCGCATCGCCGCGAAGTCGCGTCCGATGTAGGCCATGTCCGTCTCGACGACCCCCGGCGAAAGCGCGTTCACCCGCACGCCCTCAGGCCCCAGATCGAGCGCCAGCGACCGGACGAGGCCGAGCGCGGCATGCTTCGTCGCGGTGTAGGTCGCGTAGCCCGGTGCCGAGATGTGAGCAAGCTGGCTCGCGACGAGCACGATTGTGCCCCGCGAGTCTCTGAGATGCGGGATCGCAAACCGGCAGACCTGGAACGTGCCGGTCAGGTTCACGTCCACGTCGTGGCGCCACTCGTCCTCCGTCGTCTCGTCGAACCGCTCGTTCCGCCGGAGAATGCCCGCCGCGTGGAAGAGCACGTCGAGCCCGCCATGGCGATCGACGACCGCCTCGACCATCCCGCGCGCGTCTTCGGCCTGGGAGGCATCGCCCGCGAAGATTCTGATCGGCGCCACACCCGCCGAGGTCTCCTCGAGAGCGTCGACACGACGACCGGAGACGACCACGAGCGCGCCCTCCTCGGCGAAGCGCCGGGCTACAGCGCGGCCGATCCCGCTGCCGCCACCCGTGACGAGGCAACGCTTGCCCTCTAGCCGGCCACTCACGCGGCGTCCTCGTCCGCCCGGCTCGCGAAGGCTGCCTCGACGTGCTCGAGGTGGGCGGCCATGGCGGCCCCGGCGGCCTCGGCCGATCCGCTCCGGAGCGCCGCCACGATCCTCGCGTGGTCGGCGAGGCTGGTGGCCGCGACTCCGGGGAGACCAACGGTCTTCGCCCGGCCGGCAAGAGCGAGAGCTCCGACACCACTCATGATCCTGATCAGAAGGGGGTTCCGGGTCGCTCGCACGATCGCTGCATGGAGCTCGACGTCGCGGTCGAGCAGCTCCTCGGGATCGTCTCGCGCCGCCTCGCTGTCCTGGAGGATGCGGTCGAGCTCGTCGATCTCGCCGATGTCGATGCGCGAGGCGGCGAGCCGTGCGCACTCCGTCTCGAGCACCATCCTGACCTCGAAGAGGTGCAGGAGCGCTTCGTCCGAGATCGAGATGATGAACTGGAATGGCTCGGCGAGAAGCTCGGGCTCGAGGGAGGAGACGTACGTGCCATCCCCGTGCCGCGACACGAGGATGTTCATGACGACGAGAGCCCGGATCGCCTCGCGGAGCGTCGAGCGCGACACGCCGAGCTGGCGGGCGAGCTCACGCTCAGCGGGAAGGCGCTCGCCCGGAGCAAGCTCCCCGCCCTGGACGAGGCCCTGGATGCGACGGACTGCCTGCTCGGCAGCGGCGCTCCGCTTGATCGCCTGGTGCTCACCGGCCCGCCAGCGCGATCGCCGTCTCGACCGCCTTGCGGCGAAGTTCCGCCACGGCCGTCTCCGAGTACCAGGCGGCGTGCGGGGTCAGGACCGCGCCGGGCGCGGTGCGGAGGGGATGGGTCGCGGACGGAGGCTCCTCCTCGAGCACGTCGATGCCGGCACCACGGAGTCGCCCGGACGCAAGGACCTCCGCCAGCGCGACTTCGTCGACGAGCCCGCCGCGGGCTGCGTTCAGGAGGATCGCGCCCTCGGGAAGCAGCTCGAGCTGCGCTCGCCCGATGAGACCACGCGTTTCCTCGGTCAGGGGCACATGGAGTGAGAGAACGTCCGACCGTCCGAGGAGGTCCTCGAAAGCCAGGGGCTCGACACCCTGCTCCCGCATCTCGTGCGGCTCGACCGCAGGGTCGTGCGCGGCGGGGCGCATGCCGAAGGCACTCGCGCGCACGGCTACCGCCCTCGCGATTTGGCCGAATCCGACGAGGCCAAGCCGGAGGTCGCTCACCCGCCGCGTGGGCTTTGCGGCGCGCCAATCCCAACCTCCCGCCCGTGTCTGGACCGCCAGCTCAACGAGCCGCCGCTCGACGGCGAGGAGCAGTGCGATCGTGTGCTCGGCCACCTCCTCGATGCAGTAGTCCGGCACGCGGCCGACCGCAATCCCGCGAGCTTGGGCGACGTCCACCGCGATGTTGTCGACTCCGACTCCGTAGCGGACGATTGCGGCGAGTCCGTTTGCCTCGGAGAGGGCGCGGGCACCGACCGGCGCGAACTGCACCAGCAGGGCGTCGGGCCGGTGGCGCCCGAGCGCCTCGGCGACGTCCTCCTCGGTGCGGCAGTCGGCCACGACGAGCTCCCAGCCGGCCTGCTCGGCCAGCTCCCGCTCCACACGGGCACCGTCGCCGAAATTCTGATCAGAGATGAGGATCCGCATCGGCGAAAGGCCCGACCACCTGCCCCTGCGACGCTAAACGGCCGCTCGTGCGGTCGTCAAGTGCAGCTTACGAGCGCGGTTTGACAGCCTTCCGCCGAGGGGCTTAGGGTCGGCCGTATTGGTTTGACCAGTCGATCCCGTTGCTATCTGGAGGTCCGAACGTGAATCAGTTCGAGCGGCCACTCTCACGACGTCAGCTTCTGCGCTACACGGCGGGAGGCCTCGCCGCAGCAGGCTTCGCCCCTCTCGTTGCCGCCTGTGGGGGCGACGAGGAGAGTGCGGGGACCGGGGACACGGGCGCGACGAAGCCCGGCAACCTGAAGATGTGGTGGTGGGGTGAGCAGGAAGCCGTCGGCATCAAGAAGTGGGTCGACGACACCGTCGTCAAGTTCAAGGAGCAGCAGGGCTCGACCGTCAAGGCGACCCTCCTCGACACGGACGCGGTCATCCCCCAGTTCACGGAGGCGGCAGCCGCCGGCAATGTTCCGGACATCCAGTTCCTCTTCAACGGGATCTACCACATGGAGAACGTGTGGCTCGGCTATCTCGACCCGTTGAACGATCTCGTCGACGCCAAGGTGCTCGAGAACTCGAACGCAACGCAGCTCTCTGTCTTCGAGGGCAAGCAGTACCGGGTCGGCTTCTATCCGGTCGGATTCGGGCTCTCGTACAACAAGGACCTCTTCGAGCAGGCCGGTCTCGACCCCGACTCGCCGCCGGAGGACTGGGACAGCTTCGTAGACGCCTGCGACAAGCTGAAGGCCAAGGGCGTCATCCCGATCGGCGGTGGCGTCAAGGACGGGTATCTGGGCGAGTGGTACCTGGTGAACACGCTGACGCAGAACCTCGACTCCGCCCAGGACGCGCTCAGCCTCTTCATCGGGGACCTCGACTGGCGTGACCCGAAGTACCACGAGCACTGGGTCAAGCTCGAAGAGCTGAAGAAGGCCGGCTACTTCAACGACGACATCGGCTCGGTGGAGCTTTACCAGGGTATTCAGCTCTACGACACCGGCAAGGCCGCAATGTGCTTCAACACGACTCCGGCGATCCCGAACTCCCAGAAGCAGCTCGGCGCCGAGAAGGTCGGCTACATGGTCATGCCGACGTTCGGCACCGGCGGGATGGCAGGGATCCCGATCACCGACACACAGGGCTTCGGAATCCCGTCGAAGGCGGCGGACAAGGCCAACGCCGCAGCGTTCCTCGAGTTCATGCACTCGGACGAGCGCGTGAACGCCATGTGGGAGCTCTCGACGCAGATTCCGGCCAACAAGACGTTCGACGCGAGTGCGATCGAGGACCCGCTGCTCAAGACGATCGACGAGAAGTGGGTTGCCGGAGACACGAACGTCTACATCGCCGACCTGATGCCGACCCTCTTCTGGACCGACGCCATGTTCGTCAACTCGCAGAAGATCCTGAACGGTGAGTCGACCGGGGAGAAGGCGGGCGACGTGGCCGCGGAAGTGACTGCCAAGTGGAAGAAGCAGAATCCTGACCTGCTCGAAAACTACAAAACGTGGGGTACGGATCTGGCCGAGGCGTAGGCCGGTCTCGCACGAGCTCGCATGCTGAGGACGCGCCCATGGGTGCCATACGCCTATCTCGCACCGGCGGTGGCGCTCATCGGGCTCGTCTTCGCCTACCCGGTGGCGCGGGTGATCGACTTCTCGACGCGCCTGATCAGAGGCGACAGCGGCCCCTTCGTGGGGAGGCTCAACTACGAACTGGTGCTCGAGGACCCGACCTTCCACGCGGCCCTGAAGCACAGCGCGATCCTGCTTTTGACTGTGCCCGTGCTTGTCGCGATCGCGCTCCTCGTCTCCGTGCTCCTCTACGACCGCGTTCGCGGCTGGCGCGTGTACAGGAGCGTCTTCTTCCTGCCCTACATCCTCGCGGTTCCGGTCGTCGGCATCGTCGCCAGCTACATCTTCACGCGGAACGGCGCGCTCAACGACATCCTTCACCAGGTCGGCCTCGAGCGGCTCGCGGTCGACTGGATCGGGAGCTCGCGCTATGCCCTCCTGACACTGATGATCGTGATCGTCTGGCGCGAGGTCGGCTTCGGGATCATCGTCTTCTTGGCTCGCCTGCTGACCATGAACGAGGAGGCGATCGAAGCTGCGCGAATCGACGGAGCCGGCTGGTGGGCGCGCCTTCGCTACATCATCGTCCCCGAGCTCCGGGGCACGATGGAGTTCTACGCCGTCGTCGCCGGCATCACGATGCTCGCCTGGGTTTTCGCCTACGTGTTCACCCTGACGAAGGGCGGGCCCGGCACCGCGACGACCGTGATCGAGCTCTACATCTACAACCAGGGGCTTCGTAACTCCCTGCCGGGAATGGCATCGGCGGCCGCCGTCATCCTCCTCGCCTTCACCACTGTCCTCATCACGATCCTCTTCTGGCTTCGGGCCCGCGCCCGCGAGGAGGAGGTCGCATGAGCCGCGTCGAGGCCCCCGCGCTGCCGGCCCGGCAACGGCCCAGGAGGCTGCGGTTGCGCCCGGGCAAGATCCTGCGCCAGATCGTGCTTGCGGCTGCCGGGCTCACCGCCCTCTACCCGATCGTATTCATGGCGTCGACGGCCTTCAAGGACCGCGCCCAGTACCTCGAGAACCAGTACGACCTGCCTTGGCCTCTGTACTTCGGAAACTTCTCCGCAGCCCTGCGCGGGGGGACGTTCTTCCTCTGGTTCAAGAACAGCGTCATCCTGACCACCGGCTCCGTCGTCCTCTGCACCCTCTGTGCCGCGCTCGCCGCGTTTGCCGTGGCCCGCATGAGATTCCGCGGCCGTGACGTGTTCTTCTCCCTGAACGTGGCGCTCATGGTCGTCCCTCCGGTGGTGATGCTGATCCCGCTCTTCGTCCTCTTCGTCGACCTCGGCCTCGTGAGCACCTACCAGGGCACGATCCTGATCTATGCAGGTTTGACGATCCCGTTCTCGATCTATCTGCTCGCCAACTTCTTCCGCGCGATCCCGCGCGAGCTGATCGAGTCCGCGCTCACCGACGGCGCCACGAACCTCCGCGTGCTCATCCAGATCATCCTCCCTCTCTCCGCGCCTGCTCTGGTGACGCTCGTCGTCGTGAACGCGCTCTGGGTTTGGAACGAGCTCCTGATCGCGCTCGTGTTTCTTCCGGAGGACGAGCTCAAGACGCTCATGGTCGGGATCACGGTTTTTCGCTCGCGGTACAACCTCGACGTGCCAATCACGATGGCCGGGATGCTCCTGGCGTCGATCCCGATGATCCTCCTCTACGTCTTCGGCCAGCGCTTCTTCATCCGGGGCCTGACAGCCGGAGCGGTGAAGGGATAGCCGGTGGCCCGGCGCTTCGACGGAAAAAACGTCATCGTCACCGGCGCCGGCCGTGGGATCGGACGTGCGATCACGCAGCGCTTCGCCTCGGAGGGCGCCGACGTCATGTGCGTCGGGCGCACGCTCGAGCCGCTGGAAGAGACCGTCGCGCTCTGCGGAAGCGGGTTTGCGCACTCGGCGGACGTGTCCGTGAGCGCCGACGCGGGCGGGGTGGTCGATGCTGCGCTCGACCGCTGGGACCGGATCGACGTGCTCGTCAACAACGCGGGCATCGACGACGAGACGCCGTTCCTCGACATGGACGAGGAGAACTGGGATGCGGTGATCGCGACGAACCTGAAGGGACCATTCGTCGTGTCCCAGCGCGTCGGCCGCGTCATGGCCGAGCAGGGCGGTGGCGTCATTCTCCACAACGCCTCGATCGACGCCTCGGGCGGGGACGGGCCGTTCGCGAGCTACAACGCCTCGAAGGCGGGCATCCTCGGGCTCAACCGGACCATGGCCGTGGAGCTGGCTCCACATGGGATTCGCGTCAACGCGGTCAGCCCCGGCTTCACCCACACGGACATGACCGAGCGGGCGGTGGGTCCCAAGCTGATGGAGTACCTCCTGCACGACTTCGACCGGGTTCCAATGCGCCGCCTCGTCAAGCCCGAAGAGATCGCCGCCGCGTTCGTGTTCCTCGCCTCCGACGATGCCTCGGGAATCACGGGCATCAACCTGACGGTGGACTGCGGCCTGACCGCCAACTGGTACATCCTCGAGACACTGCCCACCGAGTGAGGAGCGGCTGGCGGGAGCTGCCGCTCGAGAACGAGGAGCTTCGAGTGGTCGTCCTCCCCGACCGGGGCGCGGAGATCGTCGAGCTTCTCCACCGGCCCTCCGGAGTCGATCCGCTCTTCCACGCGCCCTGGGGGCTCGGTCCGCCCGACTCGCCCGCGCGTGACGGAAGCGACGGGCATGCGTTCCTGGAGGTTTACGCGGGCGGCTGGCAAGAGCTCTTCCCGAGCGTCAACGATCCGTGCACGTATCGAGGCCATCCGATTCCCTTCCACGGGGAGGTCGCAACGCTGCCCTGGGACTGCGAGCGCGACGGCGACTCGCTGCGATGCACCGTGCATTGCCGCGAGACACCCTTCCTGCTGGAGCGCGTGATGCGGCTCGAGGCCGCCTCGCTCAGCCTCGAGGAACGAGTCCAAAACGAGGGTGATGAGCCGGCGCATTTGGTCTGGGGCCACCACTGCGTAGTCGGCCCTCCGTTTCTGGAGGCGGGCTGCCGGCTCCACGTACCGGCCCGGACAATCGAGACGATTCCGGAGATGTGGGAGGACACCGCGCGGCTCGAGCCGGGCCAGCGCGAGCCGTGGCCGGAGGCCCGCCTGAGGCGAGGTGGGACGGCCGATCTCACGGTCGTTCCGGGCCCGGAAGAAGAAAGCCACGACGACGTCTACCTGACCGACCTCGTTGGCGGCTGGGCTGCGGTCGAGAATCCGAGACTCGGCCTTGCCTTCCGGCTCGAGTGGGATCCCGCCGTCTTCCGCTGGGTGATCTCCTGGCAGGCCTATGGCGGTGCCCGTGCGATGCCGCTCGCCGGCTCCTACGCCCTCGGCGTCGAGCCGTGGGTGACGAGGCTGAACCTCGAGCAGGCGGTCGACGCGGGCGAGGCGATTGAGCTCGAACCGGGCGCCGACTTCGCGACAACGCTCCGCGCGGAGATCCAGGAGAGTACGAGGTAGATGGCAACGGTCACGTTCAGCTCGGTAGGCAAGGTCTACGGCGACGGTACGCGAGCGGTCGACAACTTCGACCTCGAGGTGGCCGACGGCGAGTTCGTCGTCTTCGTGGGCCCGTCGGGCTGCGGTAAGACCACGGCCCTCCGGATGGTCGCAGGGCTCGAGGAGATCTCGGAAGGAGAGATCCGGATCGGCGACCGGGTCGTGAACGATCTCGAGCCCCGCGAACGGGACGTCGCGATGGTCTTCCAGAACTACGCGCTCTATCCGCACATGTCGGTCTACGACAACATCTCGTTCGGCCTGCGGATGCAGAAGGTCAAGAAGGGCAAGATCCACGAGCGCGTCACGGAGATCAGCCGCGTGCTCGGGCTCGACGAGCTCCTCCAGCGCAAGCCACGCCAGCTCTCGGGCGGCCAGCGACAGCGCGTGGCAATGGGGCGCGCGATCGTGCGCGACCCGAGCGTCTTCCTAATGGATGAGCCCCTCTCGAACCTCGACGCGCGGCTGCGGGTCCAGATGCGGGCCGAGATCGCGCGGATCCAGCGCGAGCTGAACGCGACGACCATCTACGTCACGCACGACCAGGTCGAGGCGATGACGATGGGCGACCGTGTGGCCGTCCTCCGAAAGGGCGTGCTCCAGCAGACGGATGACCCGCAGGTCCTCTACGACCGGCCGGTGAATCTCTTCGTCGCGAGCTTCATCGGCAGTCCGTCCATGAACCTGCTACAGGCGTCGCTCGAGGCGCGGAACGGCTCCCTGGCCGCCCGGATCGGCCCACAGGAGCTGGCCGTGCCGGCCGAAGTCGCGGCTGCCCGACCCGGCCTGGGGGCGTACGAGGGGAAGACCGTAGGCATCGGGATCCGGCCGGAGCACGTCGAGGACGCGAGCATCGGCCCGGATCGCGCACCACGGCTCCGCGCCAAAGTGCTCGTCATGGAGGCGCTTGGCTCCGAGCGACTCGCACATCTGGAGCTGGACGCGCGGCCCGTCGTCACGGAGGAAGTGCTCGAGATCGCTGCGGACGCCGACGCGGCCGTCGCCGCGGACCTTCAGTCGGGCTCACGGGTCGAGCGCGCCTCGTTCGTCGCGCGCTTCGATGCCGCATCCACGGCCCGCGGCGGACAGGAGGTCGAGATGACGGTGAAGCCGGAGCGGCTTCAGTTCTTCGACCTGGACACCGGGCAGGCGATCTACTGACGGGCGATCAGGCGGCCGAGCGAGAGCGCGCAGCGGACACAAGCTCCGCGGGGAAACGCTCGAGGATCCAGCTGGGACCTAGCCGGTCGCGCCGGTACGGCCGGCCGTTCACGAGCGCGTAGTCACGCCGGCGGACGTCCATCGGCAGGCGCGACTCGATCGGATAGAACCGGTTGTGGCGCTCGATCAGGTCGTTGACGGCGCCGAAGTCCCAGCGCGTTGCTCGACGGCGCCAGCGACGCTCGAATGCCCCAGCATCGCCCGCGCACGCCTCGGCCAGTTCCCCCCAAGCTAGCTTCAGCGCCTCCTCCTGCGTACGGGTCTCGGCCTCGATCTCGCGGAGGCGAACCATGTAGGGCAGCGGCCCACCCCTTGAGAGGGCGTAGCCCTCCGCAGACGCGCGGAAGTGGTTCGGCCGGGGCCGGATGCGCAAGTTCCGAAACGGCTCGCCCTCGAGCTCCCGCTCCAAGAGCTCCCGCTCGGCACGCTCACGCCCGTCCTCATCGCGCACGCCCCATTGACCCAGGACCCGCTTTCGCTCCCACCTGTCCACACTCTCATTCTGCCGAGCGCGTATGCCCTCGTGTTGACCAGGCGAGAAGCGCCGACTCTGATGCCCGGCAGGGGATAGCCTGCGCGCGAAACCTGCCAAATGCAACCCGGGAGGATTCATGTACGAGCCCTGGGACGCTCTCGAGGCTCCACGGTTCACAGGCCCGCGCACCTATGCTCGCCTGCCTTACGTCAAGACGTTCGGGGATGTCGAAGCCGCCGTCTTCGGGATGCCGTGGGATGGGGGCACCTCGTTTCGGTCCGGGGCGCGCTTCGGTCCCGAGGCGGTCCGTTCGGCGTCCGCGATGCTCAGAACGTACAACGCTGTCCAGAAGGTGCAGGTCTTCGGAGCCCTCTCGACGATCGACTACGGAGACGCTCCCACAGTTCCGGGTTACATCGAGGACACGCTCGCCTCGATCCAGACGTTTGTCGCGCCAGTCGTCGAAGCCGGTGTTGTCCCCCTCGGGATCGGTGGCGACCATTCGGTCACGCTTGCCGAGCTACGAGCCGTCGCCGCCGTGCATGGCCCGCTGGGGCTCGTTCACCTCGACTCGCATACGGACCTCTGGGATCTCTACAACGGGCGCCCGTACAGCCATGGAACGATGTTCAGACGGGCGATTGAAGAAGGAATCGTCGATCCGGCTCGGACGATCCAGGCTGGCATGCGGGGGCCCCTCTACGGCGAAGCCGATGAGCAGATTCCGGCAGAGCTGGGGGTCATGACGATCCCATGGACCGATCTCGTCGAGCTCGGGCCTCAGCGCTTCGCCGAACAGGCGGGGCAACGCATCGGGAAGGGCGCCACGTTTCTGACGTTTGACGTCGACTTCGTGGACGCCGCGTTTTGCCCCGGAACCGGGACGCCCGAAGTCGGCGGACCCACCAGCTTCCAGGCGCTCGAGTTCCTGCGCGCGCTCGTCGGCATCCCGTTCGTGGGCTTTGACGTCGTGGAAGTGGCCCCGCAGTACGACGGCCCAGGGCAGGTCACTGGTCTCTTCGCGGCGAACACGCTCTTCGAGATGCTTTCGCTCGTTGCCCTCATACGGCGCGAGGGACGGGTCGCCATTTCAGGTTAGAAGCCCCGCGTCCGTGTGACGTGGGCGCGGGTAACCCCGGCAGGGGATTGGCATCCACAGAGAGCAAGGGCCACCTCTAGCTCGGCCCGGAGCAGTTCGAGAACGTGGACGATCCCGGCCTCCCCATCCACCGCCAGCCCCCAGAGAGCCGGACGACCCACGAGCACGGCCCGGGCACCGAGCGCGAGCGCACGCACGATGTCCGTCCCCCGTCGAATTCCCCCATCCACCAGGACTTCGATCCGGCCCGCAACCGCATCGGCCACTTCTTCGAGAACGTCAGCGGTTGGGGCGACCCCGTCGAGTTGACGACCGCCGTGGTTCGAAACAACAACGGCGGCGGCGCCGTGATCGCAGGCGAGAAGCGCGTCTTCCGTCGTGAGGAGCCCTTTGACCACCACGGGGAGCCCGGCAGTCGCACAGAGATGCTCGAGGTCGGTCCAGGTCACGCCCGGGCTGACGGCGGCGAAGAGATCTTCCGTCCTGCCGCCGACCTGGCCGCCGAGAGCCGCCGTGAGGCTCGGAACAGGGATGTCAGGCGTGATCGTGAAGCCGCTCCGCAGATCGCGCTCGCGTTTGGCGACGACGGGTGCATCAACGGTGAGCACGATTGCCGAGAAGCCGCTCGCGGCCGCTTCCTCGACGAGCGAGCGTGTGACGCCCTCGTCGCGGTAACAGTAGAGCTGGAACCACCGCGACACGTCCGGGACGTCCGCGGCCAGGTCGCCGGGTGAGACATTGGCAAGCGTCGAGAGGCAGGTCACGGTTCCGGAGCGGGCCGCCGCACGCGCGGCCGCCCGCTCGCCTCCTGGGTGGGCGAGCCCCTGCAGGGCGAGTGGTGCGAGCAAGACGGGCAGCGCCACAGAGGTTCCCAGGATGCTCGTGTCCGTGCGAACTTCGGTGACGTCGACGAGGACACGCGGGCGAAGCTGCCAACGCGGCCAGGCGCGGACGTTCTCCCGCATCGTGTGTTCGTCCTCCGCACCGCCGGCGTAGTAGGCGAAGAGCCCAGGGTCGAGGACGTCCTCCGCGAGGGCTTCGTACTCCTCGACGTTAAGAGGCTCCACGCCGGACAGTATCCGTGTCGCTCTAGGCTGTGCCCGTGCCCGCACCGCGTCGGACAGGATCGGATTTCGCGCCGTACATCTGGGCAACTCCGCTCGAGGAGGTGGCGAGGCGCCATGGCCTCTCGCAGTCACACGTCCTTCGTTTCGACTCGAACCTCCCCGCGTTCCCGGCCCCGCTGCCCCCAGGTGCACGAGCCGCGCTCTCGGAGCGCGCCGATTATCCAGAGGGCACGTACCGAGAGCTGCGCGAGGCGGCAGCCGCCTATGC
>DATLQD010000018.1:0-27423 GCA_035535315.1 Gaiellaceae bacterium | reverse complement strand
GACGAGCGACTTCGCGGCGTGCTCGGTCACATGGAGGAGATGGATGTGCCGGCCGAGGGTCGCGTCGGGGACGAGACACCGCTGACAGCCTTCGACGATGCCGTGGACGACTTCCGTCCCGACCACATCCTGATCGCCCTCCGAAGCTCGGAACATGCGGGCTGGCAGGAGCGGGGACTGCTCGACAAGGTGCGAGAACGCTTTCGGCTCCCGATCACGGTGTTGGAGATCGGCCCGGAAGGCGGAGCGTCCGGCACAAGCGATTAGCGCGGCTCGATCGCGCGCCAGATCGGACGGGAAGTCACTGTAACCCTCGCCAGCGCGAAGCCCGAGGCGCGCGTTCCTATTGGGGGCGCGCCCGAGGCGGCGGTCCTGCCGACCCGGCCGGATACTCCTCGAGCGGGACGGCTCCGTCGGCCCAACCGTCGAGCACGGGAGTGACGATGCGCCAGGCCTGCTCGGCTTCGTCCCCGCGGATCGAGAGCGTGCTCCATCCGTGGAGGATGTCGAGCAGCACGCGGGCGTAGGCGGGCAGCTCCGACCCGGGAGGCGTCGCGCTCAGCGCCAGCGGCACCGGGGATTGCGGCGCGCCGCCCGTCAGATGCAGGCTAACGTCGTCTGGGCCGTCCACGCCAATCCAGAGTTCGTTGGCGTCGGGCTCGAGCGGAAGGCCAGCGAGACGTGGATCTCGTTCGGGCCGGAAGCGCACAATCGCCATTTTGCGGCGCCGGCTGAGCGCCTTGCCGGCTCGCAGCAGAAAGCGGGTGCCGGCCCACCGCTCGCTGTCGAGTTCGAGCGCGAGCTCGGCGAAAGTCTCCGTCTCGCGCTCCGGCTCGACGCCGTCCTCTTCGGCGTAGCCGGGAACGTGGTCTCCGGTTGCGAGCTGTCCGGCGGTGTAGCGGGCACGGCGAGTCCTTTGCGCCACATCGGCGGGCGCCAACATCCGGATCGAGCGAAGGACCTCGAGCTTTCGTTCGTGCAGAGCTTGCGCCTCCAGAGCTGGCGGGGGCTCCATCGCGATCAGGGAGACGAGTTGGAGCATGTGGTTCTGGAGTACGTCCTTCAGGGCGCCGGCTCGGTCGTAGTAGCCGGCCCTCCCCTCGAGCGCGAGCGCCTCCTCCCAAAGGATTTTCGACGTGCTCGACGTGGTCGCTGTTCCACACCGCCTCCAGGAGCGAGTTGGCGAGCCGCATCCCGAGGAGGTTCTGCACGGTCGCCATGCCGAGGACGTGGTCGACGCGAAACACGGCCTGCTCGCCAGCGGGTCCCAGCGCCTCGGCTAGTAGCCGGTTAAGGGCGATCGCGCTCGCCAGGTCCTCGCCGAACGGTTTCTCTAGGACCACGCGGCTGCCTTTCGCGAGCCCGGCGCTCCCAAGCGCCGTCACCGCTGCGGGGAAGAGTGCGGGTGGCAGCGCCAGATAGGCCGCGACCGGGCCGCGGCCGGGTTCGACGAGCGAGGCGACGCCGCATTACACACGCAAGAACGCGGCGTCGTTCCAGGCGAGCGGCCAAAGATCAGATACTTTCACTGAGTGGAGGGAGTTGCCTTCGTCGACGGGGCTTACGTTCCGATTGACGAGGCACGGATTCCGATACTCGACTGGGGTTTCCTGCGGTCTGACGCGACCTACGACGTCGTGCACGTCTGGCGTGGATCGTTCTTCCGACTCGGCGACCACGTGGAGCGCTTCCTGCGAGGCGTTCGCCGACTGCACCTGCAGCTGCCGTTCGAGGTGAGCGAGCTCGAGCCGATCCTGACGGAGTGCGTGCGCAAGAGCGAATTGCGGGACTCATACGTCGAGATGATCTGCACCCGCGGACTGCCGCCGGCCGGGAGCCGCGACCCGCGCGAGGCGCGCAATGCGTTCTACGCCTTCGCGATTCCGTTCGTCTGGATCGCAGACGAGAGGCAGCGATCAACCGGCCTCTCGCTTCACATCAGCGCTCGTGAGCGGATCTCGCCACGGTCCGTCGATCCGACGATTAAGAACTACCACTGGCTCGACCTGACGGCGGGCCTGTTCGACGCCTACGACGCCGGTGCGGACACCGTCGTACTCGTCGACCCGCTCGGGAACGTCGTGGAAGGTCCCGGCTTCAACCTCTTCGCGATCAGCGAAGGCGTTCTCTCCACGCCAGATGAGGGCGTGCTCGACGGCATCGCCCGGCGGACGGTGATCGAGCTGGCCCGCGAGGACGGCGTGCAAGTACGCGAATGTCCGCTGCCGGCACAGGCAGTTCGCGACGCCGACGAGGTGCTCCTTACCACCACCGCCGGCGGCGTGGTCGGGGTCACGTCGATCGACGGTACGCCAGTCGGCGACGGGAAGCTCGGTCCTGTTACACGGTCACTCTGCGACGCCTACTGGCGGCTGCACGAGGGTCCGCGCTACGCAACACCCATCGCCTATGACTAGGAGGTCAGACGCTCGCGGCTGACCGCTTGTCGCATGGCTCCATGTGGAGGTAGGCACGAGCGAGCAATGCGCGCCCGCACCCACCGAACCGTTGCCGGCTACCGCCCGAGTCTCGTCCGGCGACGGATGCCGAGCCGTGCCTGCAACGCTCTGTCCTCTTCCCCATCCCTCAACGCTGCCCAGACGAACATGCCACCGACGATCACGGCGGGGAGGAGGACGAGCAGGAGGACAACAACGATCGCAGCGGCAATTTCCATGCAAGTAAGAGCTACCCACCGAAGCGGATCTCCAGTCCAATCAACGTCCCCGCAGGTGCTGCAAAGAAAAACTCGCTGCAGACCGCCGCATTGGGCGCCCTCTGCGTGGTGCTCGCGGCGCCTGTGAAGGCGTGAGGATGAGCCAAAGTTAGAGCCCGCCCGCGGCCCGAGCTGGGCTGATGTAGCCCCACGGACTCGTTGGTTGGAAGCTTGGGCAAAACCGGGGTGTCAGAGGCAGTGGCGCCCTAGTCTGTAGCGATGGCGTACCTGTATGTGGCAACCGGCGACGGGATCGCCCGCCTCGACGAAACGAACGGCGGATGGGCGGTGGAACTATCCTTGCGCGGCAGCGGCGCGCAGTGCCTCGCAGTCGATCCGACTAACCCGAGCGTGCTCTACGCGGGCTTACGCGAAGGCGGTGTGCGAAGAAGCGACGACGGCGGCCGCGCCTGGGTCGATTGTGCGCTACCCGAATCGGGCGTCTTCTCGCTTGCCATCAGTCCGGCCGACGGTGCTGTGTATGCCGGCACCGAGCCAAGCCGTTTGTTCCGCAGCGACGACGATGGTGCGAGCTGGCGCGAGCTCGAGGCGCTGCTCGAGCTGCCGTCGCGGCCGACCTGGAGCTTCCCGCCGCGGCCGTGGACGTCCCATGTGCGCTGGATTGCGCCCAGCCCCCACGAAGCCGATCTGCTCTTGGTCGGGATCGAGCTCGGCGGGCTGATGCGGTCGAGCGACGGTGGCGCAAGCTGGCAGGACCATCGCCCCGGGGCGCAGCCAGACGTGCATTCGCTCGCCTGGCATCCGCGGTTGCTGGGCCGCGCATACGAGGCGGGCGGCGGCGGCGCAGCCTTCAGCAAGGACGCGGGCGAGAGCTGGCAGCCAGCCGACGAGGGGCGCGACCGCCACTACACCTGGTCGGTCGCGGTCGACCCGGACGACCCGGACCTCTGGTACGTCTCGGCGAGCACCGGTCCCTACGCCGCGCACGGCCGCGGCGATCCGCAAGCTTTCATCTACCGGAGGCAAGCGGGTGAGCACTGGCGTTCGCTTGCGGGCGGACTGCCTCAGCCGCTACCGGCGATGCCCTACGCGCTGGTCGCCGGGGACGGCCGTCTGTTCGCCGGGCTCGCCGATGGACAGATCTGGGAGAGCAGAGACCGCGGCGACAGCTGGCACGCCTGCAGGTCGCAAGGCGATCCGATCGCAGCGCTGCACGCGCTCGTCTACACGATGGGCTGAGCTACCCCGGCCGACGCCACGCGGCCGCCCACCAGCTGCGCAGATCAACGAACGGCCGAGGGTTTTCGACGAGAGGTGGCGCTGTGGAGGTGCCTCGTGGACCGGACTGAACGCCTCTGTGGGCTCCGCTTCCTGAGAAGCCAGCGTGGGCTCGGAGTTGCCGCGGCAAGAGCTGGGCTCAGCGCCTACGGTTCACGTGGCTTGGGACGTGCCCTTTCTGGCGAGCACGCCTTCGTACAGCGAGGCGACCCGGGTTGCGATCGTGTCCCAGGCGTAGCCGCCCCGGATCTGCTCGTAGGCGGCCTCGCCCCGCGCGCGGCGCTCCCGCGCATCGTTGACCACCTCGATGAGAGTGCCGGCGAGCGCGGCCTCGTCGTCGGGCTCGACGAGCCACCCGTTCGGACGTCCGGCGGCGCTGTTCACGAATGAGAGCGGGCCGCCCGTCGAGGTCGCGATCACAGGCAGCCCGCAGGCCATCGCCTCCAGGTACACCTGGCCGAAGGGCTCGTCGACCGACGGCGCCACGAACACATCGGCCGCATTCAGCCCCTCAGGCAGGTCGTCGTGTCCCCGCCAGCCGTTGAAGAAGATCCCCTCGCTCCCGCCCGTGCGCGCCACCTCAACCGGGTGCTCTCCTTCCCACTCGCCCGGGTACCCACCCCAGACGACGAGCGGCGCCGGGCGCTCGAAGCTCGGCCGTGCCCGCTGGTAGGCGCGCACGAGCAGTGGCACGCGCTTGAACGCGAGGAAGCGCCCGACGTACAGCAGCACCGGGTTAGCCTCTCCCGTCTTCGGATCGGTGAATATCGCCAGGTCGTCTGCTCCGTAGCGGACCGAGCCGGCCACACTCGAGGCGTCCCATCCGCGGGGATCGTCGACGAGCCACGCACGCCATCGCGCCAGTCGCTCTCCCGGGCCGGGCCCATGTCGGTCGAAGCGCCCCACGTCGACGCCGTTCGAGACGACCTCGACTCTTGACGCGTCGGTGCCGAGTAGACGGACGGCCTCATCGCGATCGTGGGGCGAGATCGCGACGAGCTGACTGGCGCGCCGCGCGTTGGCCTTCAGGCGAGCCTCCCAGGCGTCGCCGTGTCGCCATGCCTCCCAGCGCGTGCTCTCAAAGAGTTCACGCTCGGCGTCGGTGAGCGGGGCGGCTTCGACCCGCTTATTCCCAGCACCTGCGGCCATCCCTGTGAGATCGGTGCCGAGACGAACCGCCAGCTCACGGCGGCGGCGAATACCGTCGAGCATCTTCAGCTCGGTGCCGTGCAGGTGCGCGACAACGGGCAGGCTTGGCGCGACCCGGACAAGCGCGTCGTGCTGCGGCGTGAGGTGATGAAGGTGCGCGATCGCCGCCTCCGCGGCCCCGTCCTCGGCAAAGAATCGTTGCCAGGCGGCGACCTGTCGCTCGGCCTCTCGATCGTCGAGCGATGCGAAGAGTCGGTCGGGCGCTCCCACACGATCCTCGAACGAAGGATGCAGCGGAATCTCAGCGGCCATCGGGTCGTCGCCCCGATCGAACGCCCCCAGCGCCGGTGTGAAGTCGGCTGCCGCGACGTCGAGCCCGGCGAAGAACGTGGCTGCGTTTGCCACCGTTCCTGGCTCGCCGAGTGACCCTGTGAAGAGCCGAACCGGCCAGCCCTTGCGATCGAGGGCTCCGGCGAGATAGCGGGCGACCTGCGCCGACCCCCCGCGCGGATAGAAGAGCAGCCCCATCGTCACCGGCTTTCCCACGGAGGGGTTCTAGCTGACATCGGGCCGCAGGAGGCTCGGCGGTCGCCTCACCTACCCGATGGACCCTCGGCCAGAAGCGAGCAGGCACATCTGTGCTCGTCCGGGCGTAGATTGGGGCGCATGGCCGAAACCACGGCAATGACCCTTGAAGAGGTCCGCTCCGCCTTGACGGGGGAGAGTCGAGACCTGGCCAGCCGGCGGCGAAAGTTCCGAAGACTCCCGTCCCCTCCCCGCTGCAAGCTGTGCGCAGCGCCGTTCGCCGGGATCGGCGGCCTTGTTTTGAGACCCGCGGGGTTCGGGCGCTCCCCCGGCAATCCAGCCCTGTGCACGAAATGCTTAACCGAGCTTCGCAAGCGAGGCATGAGCGGGGTCGAAATCCCGGTCACGCTGTTGTTCTCCGATGTCCGTGGCTCGACGGCAATGGGCGAACGTCTGCGTCCGACTGAGTTCCACTCCTTCCTCGATCACTTCTATCGACTGGCCTCCGACGCGATCCTTGCTCATGACGGCCTCGTCGACAAGATCGTGGGCGATGAGGTCATCGCGCTTTTCTTCGGGGGGATCAGCGGGCCGAACCACGCGGCAGCAGGGGTAGCAGCCGCGGTCGACTTGGCCGAGCGGGCGGCACGGGCAAACGCCACGCCATCAGGGTCAATTCCTGTGGGAACGGCCGTCCACACGGGCGAGGCATTCGTCGGAGCGACAGGTCCCGCGGGCACGGTCGACGACTTCACAGCGCTCGGCGACGCCGTCAACACGACCGCGCGACTCGCGTCGTCTGCGCTTGCAGGCGAGTTGATCGTCAGCGTGGCAGCGGCTGAGGCCGCGGGGTCGGCCACCGACAGCCTCGAGCGACGCAGAGTAGAGATCCGTGGCCGGGTCGAACCGATCGAAGTGATCGTCCTTCGCCCGGCCGAAGCCGAGATTGGCGCCAGCGAGTAGCGATCAGCCGACGTGTGGCAGTAAGAAGAGCTTCGTTCGTCCACTAATCGGTGG
Organism: Gaiellaceae bacterium; assembly: GCA_035535315.1. Lineage (GTDB taxonomy): Bacteria > Actinomycetota > Thermoleophilia > Gaiellales > Gaiellaceae > DASQGA01. The sequence goes on along the minus strand of DATLQD010000018.1, from coordinate 20,777 downwards.
CTACCGCTCGGTCTTAAGGTGGAGATCGCCGCGTGAGCCATTGAGCAACCCCCGCTTTAGCGTCCTCGCCGCGGCCTTCGAGGATCCGCGGTCAGACCAGAAGTACCGGCGGGCGCCCACATAGGACGTGCGGTACCCCGACTCGGAGAGTCGCGAGATCTTCACGACGTCGCCCGTATGGGGCGAGTGAACGAAGCGACCACGGCCGATGAAGATCCCCACGTGCCCGAGGCCGTTGAAGAAGACGACGTCGCCCGGCTCGAGCTGGCGCCGCACGACCGCGTGGCCTTTTTCCCAGAGCATCGCCCCGTTGTGCGGAAGCGGCACGCCGACCCTGCCGTAGACGTACATGACGAAGCCGGAGCAATCGAAGCCCGCGGGGCTTGCCCCGCCCCAAAGGTAGGAAAGACCCAGATAGCGGAGGGCGATCGCGACGGCCTTCCGGCCGCGCCCATCCGCCGCCGGGACCGGTGCTTTCGCTTCCAGGCCGGTGGTGACGAGTGCAAGGGCGTCCGCACTGACCGTGTTCGCGACGCCCGGCTCCGGAGTTGCGCTGGAGGGGTCGTTCGCCGCGGCTCCCACCGAGGGGAGAGCAAGCAACAGGACCAGCACAACGAAGATGAGGGGGAGGCGAAAAGGCATAGCAAGGCAAGGAGCCGGGGGGGAAGGGCCCTACTTCGGCCGGGAGCGGGCGAAGCTTTAACTGGATCTAGCGACTTACTACGAGGGCTTGGCGAACGAAATAAGCGAAGGGGGCTCAGCGAATCGCCTCGGCCAATTGGTCACGGTAGCGCGCGACGCTGCTAACCGCACCCCAGAACGGGTGAAGAAGAAAAGGCCCAGGGAAACCGCCGGCCGAGGGTGCTTAGAGCTGCCGATGCCGCACCGACGCTTGAGATTTCGTAAGTACGCCAAGCCGCAAGAAAGACCCGTTTCGGGTGCGCAACGCCGCGGGAGCCCGAATTCTCAGGCGATGCCGGGCCCGCCGGCGAGCGCCAGCTTCGGCGGCAGCGGCGTGGATCTTGCCAAGTGAATACGAGTCACTGTACGCTGCTGTCCGTTTGTCGGACAAGCTGACACTCGGCCCTATCGAACGCCGCAAGACGTACGACCTCGTGGCGGAAAGGTTGACGGACGAGATCATCTCGCGCCGCCTCAGCCCGGGAGACGTTCTGCCCCCCGAGCGCGAGCTGGTCGAGTCGTACGGGGTTGGACGATCCTCCGTTCGCGAGGCGCTGCGGATCCTCGAGTCGCGAGGTCTCATCGAAAGCGCGAACGGCACCTTTACGGTGGGTGCGCTCCGTAATCCCCTCGACCATTCACTTGACTTCCTTCTGGCCTCGGAGGAAGCGGACTACCGTGAGCTCTTCGAGGTGAGACGCATCCTCGAAGGCGAAGCTGCAGCGCTTGCCGCTTCGCGCCGCCTGGATGCGGAGATCGACCGGATGGGCGCCGAGGTGGAAGCAATGGAGGCGGGTCTCGGCTCCGAGGAGGAGTTCATCACCGCCGATCTTCGCTTCCATCTCACAGTTGCCGAGGCGAGCAGGAATCGCCTCATCGCACACCTCATGCACGCGATCCGCTCCCTCCTGCAACGCTCGCTCTCGTCCAGCTACCACATCGAGGGGAGCCCCGAGCGTGCGGTCGAGATGCACCTCCTCATCCTCGAAGCGATCGCCGGACACCAGCCCGAGGAAGCCCGCCAGCTGATGCAGGAGCATGTCTCGCGCGTCGAGCGGGACACCACCCAGGGCGCCAGGAAGGCTCGCAGATGACGGCGAAGCTCGGGTTCGTCGGTCTGGGGGTCATGGGCGGGGGGATCGCCCGGCGCTTGCTCGAGGCCGGCCACGAGGTCCATGGCTACAACCGCACCCGCGAGAAGGCTCGGCCCCTCGAAGAGCTCGGACTCGTCTTCGAGGAGAGTCCGCGTGCCGTTGCCGAGTCGGTGAACGTCGTTCTGAGCATGGTCACCAACGTCGCGGCGCTCCGGGCCGTGGCGGAGGGCGACGAAGGCATTCTTGCCGGGCTAGCGCCGGGGAAGATCTGGATCGACATGACTACGGCGGCGCCGAGCGTAAGCCGCGAGCTCGCCGTCAAAGCCCGCGAGCGGGGCGCGGACATGGTGGATGCCCCGGTCTCGGGAAGTGTGAGCACGCTCGAGGAGGGTCGTCTCTCGATCATGGTCGGAGGGCGACCCGAGACGTTCGCCCAAGTCGAGCCGATCCTGAAGGACATCGGCCCCAAGGTGACACTGGTGGGCGACAACGGGCAGGCGCTGCTCCTGAAGATCGCAATCAATTTGAGCCTGCAGGTGCAGATGGTGGCCTTCTCGGAAGGCCTATTGCTTGCCGAGAAGGACGGCATCGACCGCGAGGTTGCGCTCGACGTGATGCTCTCCAGCGTGATCGCCTCGCCGATGCTGAAGTACCGCGCCCCCTTCGTGCTCGAGCAGCCCGAGGAAGCATGGTTCAACGTGAACATGATGCAGAAGGACATGCTCCTGGCGCTCGACCTGGGCCGGGAGCTCGACGTCCCCATGCCGACGACGGCGATCTCGAACGAGCTGCTGACCGCGGCGCGAGGAATGGGCCTCGCACACCACGACTTTGCCGTCGTCTTCGAGGTGCTTGCGCGAATGGCCGGCGTTCCGGAGAGGCAGCCCTCATGAGCACGGCCGAAACTCGGCCGGCGGAGATCTCACCTGAGCTCGCGCTGCGTATGTACGAGCAAATGCAACGCATCCGGACCTTCGAGGAGCACGTGAACGAGCTCTACCGGGCCGCCAAGATGCCCGGCCTCGCCCATCTCTACATCGGCGAGGAGGCAGTTGCGGTCGGCGTCTGCGAGGCACTCACGGACGACGACTACATCACGAGCACGCACCGCGGGCACGGACACTGCCTGGCGAAGGGCGCGTCGGTCGAGCGGATGTTCTGCGAGCTTCTCGGCAAGGAGGAGGGCTACTGTCGCGGCAAGGGCGGATCCATGCACATCGCCGACCACGAGCACGGGAATCTCGGTGCCAACGCGATCGTAGGTGGCTCGACCGGGATCGCGACCGGTGCCGCCTTCTCCGCGCGGGCCCGCGGCACCGACCAGGTCGCCGTCTGCTTCTTCGGCGAGGGCGCGCTCGGACAGGGCGTTCTCTACGAGGTCATGAACATGGCGTCGCTCTGGAAGCTGCCGGTGGTCTACGTCTGCGAGAACAATCTCTACAACGAGTACACCCACTACTCGGAGACGACCGCCGGGGACATCTCGGCTCGCGCCACCGCGTTCGGCATCGCGGCCGAGGAGGCCGATGGTCAGGACGTCTACGAGGTCTACGCGGCTACTTCCCGCGCGGTTGCGTCGGCACGCGCAGGCGAAGGGCCCGGGTTCCTCCTCTTCCAGACGTACCGTTACCACGGCCACCACGTGGGCGACGTCGACCGCGCCTACTACCGATCGAAGGAAGAAGAGGGACGCTGGCAGGGCGAGCGCGACCCGCTGAAGCTGCACACCGATCGGCTCGTCGCCGACGGCGTGGACGAAGCGAAGCTCGAGCAAGTCGCGACGCAGGTCGCGCAGGAGGTAGCGGCGGCGGTAGCGCATGCGCTCGAAGCGCCCTACCCCGATCCGAGCGAGGTGACCAAACACGTCTACGCCTAGGGTCAAGGCGCTCCCGAAGGAGCACTCCGGAACGCGGGAGATCTCACTCGCGCAGGCGGTGAACGAGGCTCTCGCGGAGGAGCTTCGCCGCGACCCGACCGTCTTCATCATGGGCGAGGACGTGGCGGAGGCCGGGACGCCGTTCAAGGTCATGTCCGGACTCGTCGAGGAGTTCGGCCCGGAGCGCGTGATCGACTCGCCGATCTCCGAGGCGGGTATCTCGGGCATCGGGCTCGGTGCCGCGATGACCGGCATGAGACCGGTCGTCGACATCATGTTCGGGGACTTTCTGACACTCGTCATGGACCAGGTCGCGAACCAGGCGGCGAAGATCCACTACATGTCGGGTGGGAGACTGAAGGCCCCCCTCACCATCCGGACGACTCTGGGAGCGACTCGCCGCTCGGCCGCCCAGCACAGCCAAAGTCTCCACGCCTGGGTTGCGCACGTCCCTGGACTCAAGGTCGCCGTCCCTTCAACCCCGTACGACGCCAAGGGTCTGCTCAAGTCCGCGATCCGGGACGACAACCCGGTCGTCTTCTTCGAGGACAAGATGATGTTTGCCACCAAGGGGCCGGTGCCGGAGGAGGAGTACACGCTGCCGCTGGGCGTCGCCGACGTGAAACGGGAGGGCGAGGATCTGACGATCGTCGCGACGAGCTCCATGGTGTACGTCGCGCTCGAAGCAGCTGAGCTCCTGGAACAGGAAGGGGTCAGTGCCGAGGTCGTCGACCCCCGTACGCTCGTGCCGCTCGATCGGGAAACGCTCGTCGCCTCGGTCACCAAGACCGGGCGCGCGCTCGTGGTCGACGAGGGGCACACGAGCTACGGCGTCTCGGCCGAGCTGGCCGCCGTCCTGGCAGACGAGGCGTTCTGGCATCTCGACGCTCCGGTGAAACGCCTGGCGGCGCTGGATGTCCCGATCCCCTTCTCGCCGGTTCTCGAGGACGAGACGGTGCCGACGCCGGAGCGTGTCCTCGAAGTGGCCAAGGCCTTGGTGGGAAAGGCATAGCGTGGCACTGAAGACCTTCGGCACGATGGCGGTGGACTGGGAGCAGCGGGTCGACTTCGACCGGCTCCGCCGCGACCGCCTTGCCCGTACGAAGCAGCACCTTGCCGATTCCGAGCTCGGCGCACTCCTCTGCTTCGACATGGCCAACATCCGCTACATCACCGCCACGCACATCGGCACGTGGGCGATGGACAAGCTGATCCGCTTCTGCCTGCTCCCGCAGGGTGACGAGCCGATCATGTGGGATTTTGGATCGGCGGCGCGGCACCACAAGCTCTACAACCCGTGGCTCGGAGAGGAGCGCTCCCGGGCCGGCATTTCAACACTGCGCGGCTCGGTCGAGGGGCGGGCGGAGGTCGTGGCCGAGAAGATCCGCGTCGAGCTCGAGGAGCGCGGCCTCCTGGGAGAGCCGCTCGGCGTCGACGTCGTCGAGCTACCTGTGCTCCGTGCCCTCGAAGCGGCCGGGATCACGGTCGTCGACGGACAGGCCCTCATGCAGGACGCTCGTAAGCTCAAGACCGGCGACGAGATCGTTTTGTTGAACACGGCCTGCGCAATGGTCGATGCCGCGTACGAGGAGCTCTTCCGCGCGATGCGGCCCGGAATGCGCGAAAACGACTGCGTCGCCCTCGTCAACCGCGTCCTCTACGAGCTCGGCTCTGAGCACGTCGAGGGCGTGAACGCGATCTCCGGCGAGCGCTGCAGCCCGCACCCGCACGTCTTCACCGACCGGATGCTGCGCCCTGGGGACCCCGCCTACTTCGACATCCTCCACGCCTTCAACGGGTACCGCACCTGCTACTACCGGACGTTCGCCGTCGGCAGCGCCTCCCGGGCACAGGTGGACGCGTACAAGCGCTGTCGGGACATCCTCGACCGTGCGATCTCGATGATCCGGCCGGGTGTGACGACTGCCGAGGTCGTGTCGACGTTCCCCGCCGCCGAGGAATTCGGATTCCCGGACGAGGAGTCGGCGTTCGCGCTCCAGTACGGCCACGGCGTCGGTCTCTCGATCTGGGAGAAACCGATCTTCAGCCGCCTCGTCTCGTTCGACCATCCGGAGACCGTCGAGGCCGGCATGGTCTTCGCGCTCGAGACGTTCTGGCCCGCAGCAGACGGCTGGTCTGCGGCGCGGATCGAGGAGCAGCTCGTCGTCACCGCGGACGGCTGTGAGGTGATTACCCGCTTCCCGGCCGAGGAGCTGGTCGTGGCGGGTGGGGGCCATTACACCGTCGGAGGCGCCCTCCCGGGTGTCCGGGAGTCCCAGTCGAACCTGAATCGCGCTGAAGGGGACGGCAGCGTCGGACAGGTCGTGGCTTCCGCGCGCCTCGAGGGAGCGGCGGTCGACCCGTAGATGGCCACCGACGTGATCATGCCGGCGCTGGGAATGGCGCAGGAGACTGGGAAGATCCTCCGCTGGCTGAAGACGGAAGGCGAGGCGGTGTCCAGAGGCGAGCCGCTCATGGAGATCGAGACCGACAAGGTCACCGTCGAGGTGGAGGCGCCCGCCGACGGCACGCTCACGCTTCGGGCCGCCGAGGGTGACGAGGTCGGCGTCGGAAAGGCTGTCGCCGTGATCCTGGGGGCGGGCGAGCCCGTGCCGGAGCCTGCCTCCGTGGATGCAGCGGCAGAGCCCCGCGCCAGCGCGCAGCCGGTGAGAGAAAAGGAGCCCGAGACGGCCCCGGCGCCGCAGAGTCGCACCTCGCGGAGACAGCTCGCCTCCCCCAAGGCGCGGCGCCTTGCGGAGGAGCATGGGATCGAGCTCGCCTCGGTGGCTGGCAGCGGCCCGCACGGAGCCGTCGTCGCGGCCGACGTCGAGGCAATCGGCGGAAACGGCGCGGTTGCGCATGCCCCACCGCCCGGTCTCGACGCGGGTGAGGAGCTGCCGCTCGGAGCGGTCTGGATGCGCATGGCCGAGCGCCTGTCTGAGAGCTGGCGCACGGTGCCGCACTTCTTTCTCCTCCGCCAGGTCGAGGCGACCAGGCTGCTCGCCTGGCGCGAAAGCCTCCGCAGCCGCGCCGGGTACGAAGGCGTCACGCATACTGACCTGCTCGTCAAGCTCTGCGCCGCTGCGCTTCGCGAGCACCCGCGTGTGAACGCGTCCTGGCGCGATGGGAAAGTCCTGGCTTCGGCAGGAATTCACGTCGGCATTGCCGTCGCGCTCGAGGACGGGCTCGTCGTCCCGGTCGTCCGCGACGCCGACGCTCTCGACCTGCAGAAGCTCGCCGTCCGCCGGAAGGAGCTCGTCGACGCGGCCCGTTCCGGGCGGCTCCGTCCGGAGGACGTTTCCGGCGGCACATTCACCGTCTCGAACCTGGGCATGTACGGCGTCGACGCCTTCGCCGCGATCGTCAACCCGCCCCAGGCAGCGATCCTCGCCGTCGGCCGGATCGTCGAGCGGGTCATCCCGGTCGCCGGCAGGCCTGAGGTCCGCCCGACGCTCGCGCTCTGCCTCTCCTTCGACCACCGCGTCGTGGACGGGGCGCGCGGAGCTCAGTTCCTGGACACGCTGGCCGGTCTGATCGAAGAGCCGGCGGGGCTGGTGGCATGAAGGTGCTCCTTGGGTTCCTGCGCTCGTGGAGGGCTACGTGACCGACGAGAGGACCGAGATGAAGCTCGCTGCCTTCGACCGGAAGTCGCTCGGATGAGCACCATGCTTGACCCACGCGCCGAGGTCGAGAAGGCGAAGGGCCGTGCTCCCCAGCCGCCGGTCGAGGAGCAGGTTGGCAGGCTCAACCGCACGCGCGAGTCGATGGAGAGGCACGGGATCGACGTGCTGCTCCTGTATGGCTCCTCGGGGATCCCGGAGATGACTCGCTATCTGGCCGGCTATGTCCACGTCTTCCCGGGCGCAAGCTCACTGCTGGTGATCCCGCTCGAGGGGAAGCCGGTCCTCCTGATCGACCAGCCGTGGCATCTTGCAGAGGCCGCCCGGATGTCATGGATCGAGGACGTGCGCCAGTATCCGAATCCGGCACGGAAATGGCTTGCCGACGAGCTTCAAGCGGCGATCCGCCAAGCGGTGCAGACACGAGGTGCTCCGAGCCCCCGCGTCGGCGTCTTCGCTGGCGTTATGCCCAGCATCTATGCCGATGTCCTGAGTGCCTCGCTTCCCGACGCGATCAGTGTCGAGGCGATCCCCGTCTGGGAGGAGCTCGTCGGCTCCCCTTCGGCCTACGACGGCGAGATGATCCGCGCCGCAGCGCGCGTCGCCGACGCCGGGTTCGCCGCGGCGGTCGAAACGGCAGGTGCCGGAGTCCCCGAATACGAGGTTTGCTTCGCGGCGCTACGCGCGATGGCGTCGCTCGGCGCAGAGTTCCTACACGGGAGCGGCGTCTCGACGCACATCAACATCGGTTCGTTCAGCGACGCGATCAGCAACGTGCGGCCCTTCCTCTATTCGTCCGAGCCGCTCGAGCAGGGTCAGATGTTCTGGCTCGACCTGAGCGCATCGCACGCCGGCTACTACACGGACTCGGACCGGACGATCTCAGTCGGCGAGCCCAACGAGGAGCAGCGGCGGATCTTCGACGCAACGACGGAGATCTACCGAGTCATGTGTTCGGAGGCGCGGGCCGGAATCGCCGGCGGCGAGCTGTGGGAGCTGGCAAACCGCGTGGTCGAGAAAGCCGGTTACGCCGAATACTCGAACCACATCTATCTCGGCCACACGACTGGAATCACCACCTCCGTTCGACCCGTCGTTGCGAAGGGCGAAACGGCCGAGCTCCGCGCTGGGAGCTTCCTGAACATCGAGCCCGGGATCTTCGTCCCCGGTGTGGGCTCGGCCTGCATCGAAGACACGCTGTACCTCACCGAAGACGGCGCGACCCCAATCAACGAATTTGGAACGGAGGTCCATGTCGTCTGATCACGACAGGGAAAGGCAAGCGAGAAGGCAGGTTGGACGCAGCGCAAGCTCGCCGACTGGAGAGGAAGCCAACCACGGCTACGGAGGTCTTTCATGAAAGGAAAACTGCGATTCATCATGTTGCTGGCGCTCGCTGTCGCGGCGGCCGCGCTGGCGGCCGGATGCGGTGGCGACGACGGGGACAACGGGAGCAGCGCAGGGACCGATACTGCCGCGAGCAGCGAGCCGCTCAAGATCGGCGCCTCACTGCCGCTGACGGGCGACTTCGCGGAGCCCGGAGTGGCCGCGCAACAGGGTTACAAGATCTGGCAGGAGCTGGTGAACAAGGACGGCGGGCTGCTCGGAAGGCAAGTCGAGCTGATCATCAAGGACGACCAGAGTGATCAGAACGTGATCGTCTCCGACTACAACGCTTTGATCCAGAAGGAGAAAGTCGATCTTCTGCTCGGTACGTTCTCCTCACTCTTGAACCTCCCGGCGTCGGCAGTAGCCGAGCGGAACAAGATGCTCTTCGTGGAGCCGGCAGGCGGCTCGCCCGAGATGTTCAGCCGCGGGTTCAAATATCTGTTCTTCGCGCAGCAGGCGACATCGCAACACCAGGCGGATCTCTTCGCCGAATGGGTGACCGGCTTGCCGGACGATGAGAAGCCGAAAACGGCCGCCTACGTCATCGCCGACGACCCGTTCGGCGGACCCGTGGCCGAGGGTATCAAGGAGAAGCTCGAGGCTGCCGGCGTGGAAACCGTCTACAGCAAGGTGTACCCGCCGGAGACAGTCAACTTCGACGCGGCAGCAGCAGCGGTCGCCTCGAAGAAGCCCGATGTCATCGCGCAAGGCTCCGCGGGCCTCGCGGACGGCGTCAACCTGATCCGTTCGCTGATCAAGGTCGGGTACAGCCCGAAGCAGATGTTCCAGGCTTCGACCCCCTCGTTCGCCGACCAGTACTCGGACGCGATCGGGATCAAGAACACGGAGGGTGTGTTCTACGCGGTCAGCTACCACGTTGACTCACCGACCCCCGGCAACGAGGAGTTCCTGGCCGCCTACAAGGCCAAGTACGATACGGATCCGCCCGAGGACGCGGCGGACGGCTACGCGGCCGCCCAGGTGCTCCAGAAGGCGGTCGAGGAAGTCGGCGAGATCGACCAGACTAAGCTCGCCGACTGGTTGCGGGAAAACGAGGTCGACACGATCCTCGGTCCACTCAGTTGGGACGAGACCGGCGCGCCCGAGCAGGCGTTCCTCCTCGCCCAGTGGCAGAACGGCGACGAGGAGATCGTCCTGCCGGAGGACGCCGCGACCTCGGACACCATCGTCAATCCGAAGCCGGCTTGGTCAAACTAGCAACCGGTAAAACGGGGCGGAGGCCTGGAGGCCTCCGCCCCTCCCGCTACTTCGGAATGCGCGTATGACCCAGTTCGTCCAGGCACTGATCCTCGGCCTCATGATCGGAGGGGTCTATGCGCTCCTCGCATCGGGGCTGACGCTGATCTTCGGCGTCATGGATGTGATCAACGTCGCCCAGGGAGCGCTCATCATCCTCTCGGCGTTCATCACCTGGGCGCTCTGGAAAGAGATGGGCATCGACCCGCTCCTGGGAGCGCTGATCACGACGCCGGCGATGTTCGTGATCGGGTGGGTGATCTACCGGCTGACGATTCAGTGGATCTCGGGCAGACCCGCGTCCACGTCCGTCCTGCTCACGTTTGCACTCGCGCTCGTCCTCGAGGGGATCATGGGGCTCGTCTGGTCTACGACCTACCACTCCTCCACCCCGGGGTACGTGGACGAGTCTTTCCGGGCTGGAGGCTTCTACTTCCCGAAGGCCCAGCTGTTCGGTTGCGCGATGGCAATCGGCGTCCTCGCGGCCCTGTACATGATGTTGACGCGCACGTGGCTCGGGCGGGCCATCCGCGCTGTCTCGGAAAACGTCAGCTCGGCGCGGCTCGTCGGCGTGAACGCGCGCAAGGTGGCTGCGCTCACGTTCGCGATCGGCGTCGCGACGACGGGCGCGGGCGGATCGATTACGTCGGTGCTCTACCCGTTCCTGCCCGGCTCGCACTACCAGTGGATCTCGCGGCTCCTCGGCATCATCGTGCTCGGCGGCATGGGTAGCCTCCCGGGCGCGCTGGTGGGGGCGCTCGTCCTCGGAGTCGCGGAGACGATGACCGTCACCTACATCTCGCCCCGCTGGGCGACGATGGTGCCCTACGCGGTGATCATGGTCGTCCTGCTCGCGCGACCGCAGGGGATCATGGGCGCAAAGCTGAGGGAGGACGTGGTCGTGTGACGACGGCGGAGGCCGGCCCGAAGCGCCGTACCGGCGTCCCTGGGTTCCTGACGGCGCACGGGTGGCGCGTGGTCGTGGGGCTTGCGCTCGTGGCCCTCGTGCTCTACCCGGTCGTCTCGGACAATCTCTACTACCAGAACATGATCATCCTCTCGCTCCTCCTCGCAATCATGGGGAGCGGCTGGAACATCATCTCGGGCTTCACCGGCTACGTGTCGCTCGGGCAAAGCGCGTTCCTCGGGATCGGGGCGTACACGACGGCACTCTTCGCGGTGAAGGTGTTCGAGGGCGCCTCTCCGTTCTGGTTCATCCCGATCTCGGCCGTTGTCGCGGGCATCTTCGCGGCCGTCGTCGGCTCCGTCCTCACGCGCACCCGCGGGCACGCGTTCGTGATCCTCACGATCGCCTTCCTGTTCGTGATGCAGATCGTGACCCTCAACTGGTCGGCGCTGACGAACGGGAACCACGGCCTCTCGCTCCCGCTGCCGCTCTGGAACATCGACTACCAGAACTGGCCGTTCTACTACAGCCTGCTCGGCCTCATGCTCCTCTCGGTTGCCATGTCCTGGTGGATTCGGCGCACGAAGCTCGGGATGGGGTTGATCGCGATCCGGGAGGACGAGAGCAAGGCGGCGAGCGTCGGCGTGAACACGTCCGTCTACAAGGTGCTCAGCTTCGTCGCCAGCGCGGTCTTCATCGGCGCGGCAGGCGGTCTCTACGCGTACTACCTCACGTTCATCGACCCACGGGGGATGTTCGACATCGTCGTCAGCGTCCAGGTTGCGCTGGCTGTGCTCCTGGGCGGCCGGGGAACGATCCTGGGGCCGGTGCTCGGCGCCTTCATCCTCGAGCCGTTGAACGAGATCACCAACAACGAGTTCTCGGGCGGGAACGAGCGGCTGATCTTCTTCGGCGGCCTGCTTGCGCTCGTCGTCCTCTTTCTCCCCCGCGGTGTGATCCCAAGCGTCGGCGAGCTCTGGGCTCGCTGGCACGGCGCCGGGAAGGCGGCGCTGGTCGGCGCTCGCATCGACCGGCCGGCTGCGGTTCGTGAGGCTGACGCCAAGCCTGAGCCCGCGCATGGAACCGGCCGCCAACTTCTGGAAGTGCGCGGCGTCGAACGGAGCTTCGGAGGCCTACGCGCGCTCGACGGCTGCACCCTCGAGGTCGAAGAGGGAGCGATCACCGCCCTAATCGGTCCGAACGGCTCTGGAAAGACGACGCTCTTCAACATCATCGACGGGACGATGAAGTCGGACTCCGGCGAGATCCGGTTCGACGGCGCGCCGATCGACGGCCTACCCCCGTGGGAGCGGGCCCACCGGGGAATCGGCCGGACCTTCCAGATCACGCGTCTCTTCCGCGAGATGACCGTGCTCGAGAACGTCGTCGCTCCGCTTCGGACCTTCTCCTGGCGGCAGCTCGCCGCGGACGCCGTCAGCGGAGCCGAGGCACAACGGGCGCAGGAGCTCCTCGACTTCGTCGGGATGCGCGCCTTTGCCGGGCAACGTGCGGCCGCGCTCTCCTACGGGCAGCAGAAACTCGTCGAGTTGGCCCAGATACTCATGCTCGATCCGCGCCTGATCATGCTCGACGAGCCGGCCGGGGGCATCAATCCGACGCTCGTCGACCACATCGTCGAAATGATCCGGGAGCTCAACCGGCAGGGAAAGACGTTTCTGATCGTCGAGCACAACATGCCGATGGTTCTGCGACTTTGCGATCCGGTCCTCGTCCTCGCGCGCGGAAGCTGCATCTCCCGCGGGACCCCGGCCGAGATCCAGAAAGACGAACGCGTGCTCGACGCCTACCTCGGGGAGCACTACGTGGCCGAGCAGCAGGCCGGGGTGCGCTAGGTGCTGCTCGAGCTCTCGGACGTCTACGCAGGCTACGGCGGAGGCGACGTCCTCCAGGGGATGGACCTCGCCGTGGAGCCAGGATCGGTCACCTGCATCGTCGGCCCGAACGGGGCTGGAAAGTCAACCGTCCTCCGCGTCGTGAGCGGCCTGCTGGTACCGCGGGTCGGCACCGTGCGCTTCGACGGCGAAGAGATCGGGCGACGTGATCCCGCCCACATCCTCTCACTCGGAATCGTCCAGGTGCCGCAGTCGCACGGGCTCTTTCCGAATCTGACCGTCCGCGAGAACGTCCTCATGGGTGCGTACGTCATCCGCAGCGAGCGCCAGGTCGTCCGGGAGCGTTATGCGAACCTCGAGGGGCTGTTTCCGCTCGTACGCGAGCGTGCGGACGAGAAAGCTGGCAACCTTTCAGGCGGCCAGCGCAGGATGGTCGAGTTCGCCCGCAGCTTGATGCTCGACCCGGTGCTCGTCCTCCTCGACGAGCCGTCACTCGGACTCGACCCGAAGGCGCTGAAGAACGTCTCGGACTCGATCGGACTCATGAAGGAGGCCGGCAAGACCGTGGTCCTCGTGGAGCAGAACGTCCGTTTCGGCCTTGGTCTTGCGACGCAGGGCGTGGTGATGGAAAGCGGCCGGGTCATCCTGGCGGACCAAGCCGCGGACCTGCTTGCGAACCCGGAGATGGGAGACCTTTTCTTCGGCGGAAGCGCCGCTGCGGCTACTCGGAAGGCGGCCGGCGATCCCGAGAAACAAACGGAAACCAGAGCCACTCACCCGTGACGGGACCTTTGCTGGCTGCGGCTGCCGGACTCGGCTTCGGGGTCTTTCAGACGCTCAACCGCCGCGCAGTCGGCGGCATGAGCGACGCTTACCTCGCCACGTTTCTCCAGCTCCTCGTAGCGCTCGGGGTGCTCGCGCTCGCAAGCGCCGCCACGGAAGATCTCAGCCTTTTCGGGACCGCCACAGCGATCTCGCTCGTGTACTTCTCGCTCGCGGGCCTGATCCACTTCTTCCTCGGCTGGACGCTCCTGAACATGAGCCAGATGCGCGTCGGCGCGGCGCGAACGAGCCCTCTGCTCGCGACGAATCCGCTCTTCGGGGCGGCGGTCGCGGCGGTCACGATCCACGAGTTCCCCCACCTCATTGCCTGGCTCGGGATCGCGCTGGTTCTGGGCGGCGCCCTCGTCGTCTCACTCGAGCGGGTCGCCGAGGTGGGATGGGACGTCGGCTGGCGCGACTCTCTGCCCGGCCTCGGAACGGCTATCGCCTGGTCGGTGAGCCCAATCCTCATCAAGGAGGGGCTCGAGGGTCTGTCGTCGCCGCTCCTGGGTCTGACGCTCGGCATGCTCGTCGCGGTCACCGTCTATGGGCTCGCCCTTCCTCTGCGGCCGCGTGTGGAAGGGCCGGCGCTGGGCTCGTGGGACGCCCTCGGCTTCAAGCTCCTGGCCGGCGGGATGGTCGGGCTCTCGGTGTGGGCGCGCTGGGTCGCGCTCGACCACACTGCCGTTGCGGTCGTGCTCGCTCTCGGCCTCCTGTCCGTGCCGGTCGTCCTCCTGCTCTCCCCCATGCTCATGGGGCGTGACGTCGAGCGCGTGACCGCGCAGATCTGGGCCGGCGGGGCCCTCGTCGTCGCCGGCGGTCTCGTCCTGGTGCTGGAGGCCTGAGCCGTGGTCGTCGACGCACATGCGCACGTCATCGTTCCCGGCCTGGGAGCCGACATTCGCTGGGAGGACGGCGCTCAGGTGGTGGACTTCGAGGGCCGCTCGATCCGCTCGGCCGTTCGCGAGTTCGTCGATCTGGAGCGCATCCTGCAGGAACAGGACCGGGCCGGCGTGGACATGGTCGTCCTCTGCCCCTGGGTGACGCTGCTCGGGCGTGAGCCGGCTCGCCAGAACGAGATGCTTGCGGCCATGGTGGGAGAGCGGGTGGCCGCACTCGGGACCATCCACCTCGAGCATCCCGACGGGCTGGTGGAGCTGATGGGGGACGGCCGCCTCGCCGGCGTCGAGGTCGCCGCAAGCTACGACGGCGACTACCTCGGTGCCGAGCGCTTCGAGGATTTCTGGGCGGCGGCTGAGGAAACGCGCGCTCTGATCTTCATCCACCCGACGACACGCGGCTTCGACCAGCCGGTCTTCGACGACTTCTACCTCTGGAACGCCGTCGGGAACCCGCTCGAGACGACGGTCACCGCTGCACACATGGTGATGGCGGGCGTTCTCGAGCGTCATCCGCGACTCCGCGTGCTGCTTGCCCACGGCGGCGGCGCCCTCCCCGCCCTACGCGGACGCCTTCGCCATGCGCACTCGTTCCAGCCGCAGGCACGATCACGCCTCGGCGAGTCGCCGGACGACTCGCTCAGCCGCTTCTACTTCGACACGGTCACACACGACGAGAGCTTGCTTCGAGAGCTGGTTGCCCTTGCCGGAGCGGATCGCGTGCTCTGCGGCTCCGACTACCCCTTCGACATGGGCGTCGAGCGGCCGGCCGAGATCGTCCGCGCGCTCGGACTGGCACCCGACGAGGAGCAGGCGATCCTCGGCGGGAACGCGCGGCGGCTCCTCGGTCAGGAGAGCGAGGCTTGAGCGGGCTCGTCCCGCGCGGTCAGGCCGACGGTCCGGCGCCAGTGCTGCTGCCCGAGCTCGAAGCCGATGGCGCAGCCGAGGTCGACCAGCTCCTGCTCGCTGAACTCCGCGTGCAGCCGGTCCCAGAGGGCATCGTCCGCCGCGTCCGAGTCCCATGCGATCGCATGGGACCATTCGAGGGCGAGGCGGTCCCGCCCCTTGAAGTGGCCGAAGTCCATCGTCTCCGCGTCCTCTGCGAGGTAGCGGAAGCAGAGCTCCTTGAGCGCCGGGTCGACCACTCCGTCGCGGAGGACGTTGTCGCGGATGAACTCGTACGACGCGAGCACCGCCGGCACGCGACCGCGGATCTCCCCGGCGTTTCCCGGCAGGTGCGCCACCTAGCTCTCCACCTTGCTCGGAGCGAGCCCGGCGGTCGTATCCGCGAGGAGCTCACCGTGGCCGACGCCCCAGGTCTTGATCACCCGCTGCTGGCCGTAGGTCAGGCAGACGAAGGAGCCGAGCTCGATGATCTGCTCCTCGGTGAAGTGTTCGCGCAGGCGGGCCCAGACGGCCTCGTCGGCGCCCTCGGGATTCCAGACGAGCATGCTCGTGTAGAGCAGTGCCGCCTTCTGGCGCTCTCCGAAGCGGTCGGAGCTCTCGAAATCGAGGAGGTCTTCGTAGTCCCGCTCGGTCAACCCTTGCTCTCCGCCCCGGAGAGACCGTTGCGACCCTCAGTAGTGGCAGTCGATCGTCTTCGAGACGTAAACGCGGCAGAGCTCTTTGAGCGGATGTTCGACGAGCCCCTCCCGGAAGATGGCGTTCCAGGCGCGCGAGAACGCCTTCGCGACGGCGGGAACATGCGAGCGGATCGCCTGTGTCTCGGGCCGCGGAGTACCATAGCGGCGAGCCTGCTCGAGGTAGTCGACCAGTTCGGGGTCGGTCAAGGAACCGGGGTCGACGTAGCTGATGCGCGCCACGGAGCGCAGGCTAGTCGATGACCTCGCAGCCCGACGTGATCGTGGCAGGGGCCGGGCACAACAGCCTGGTCGCGGCCGCCTACCTCGCCCGCGCAGGGCTTCAGGTGCTCGTTCTCGAGGCCCGCCCTGTGGTCGGCGGCAACACCGCAACGGAGGAATTGACGCTCCCTGGGTTCCTCCATGACTCGTGCTCGACTGCGCACAACCTGATCCAGGCGAACCCGGCCATCCGCGAGCTCCGGCTCGAGGAATACGGACTTGAGTACCTCCATCCGGACCCCGTCCTCCACCTCCCCTTTCCCGACGGCACCTCGATCACACTGTGGCGCGACCTCGAGCGCACGTGCCAGGAGTTGGCGAAGTTTTCGAGTGCGGATGCCGACGCCTACCGGCGCTTGATCGGCGAGTACGACGCCGTCAAGCAGGTCTTCGGCGCCTACCGGAACAACCCGGTCGGGCGCGCACCGCGCCCGGAGGAGGTGCTCGACGGCGCACAACCTGATCCAGGCGAACCCGGCCGTCCGCGAGCTCCGGCTCGAGGAGTACGGACTGGAGTACCTCCATCCGGACCCCGTCCTCCACCTCCCGTTTCCCGACGGCACCTCGATCACGCTGTGGCGCGACCTCGAGCGCACCTGCCAGGAGTTCGCGAGGTTCTCGAGCGCGGATGCCGACGCCTATCGTCGCCTGATCGGCGAGTACGACGCCGTCAAGCAAGTCTTCGGCGCCTACCGGAACAACCCGATCGGGCGCGCGCCGCGCCCGGAGGAGGTGCTCGACGGACTGTGGCGCCGGCGGCTCGCGATGAGCGCCTGGGACGTCGTCCGTGGCCAGTTCGAAGACCCGCACGCTCGGGCCTTCATGCTCTGGATGAGCCTCATGACCGTGCAGCCACCGGAGCGGCCCGGCACCGGTCTCCTCACGTATTCCCTGACTTACGGCCGCCAGGAGAACAGCTGGGTGCTCCCACGGGGCGGCTCCGCTGCCCTGCCGCTCGCCCTCGAGCGGGTGATCGAGGAACACGAGGGCACGATCCTCACCGGCCGGCGGGTGACCGGCCTCATCTTCGAGGGAGGGCGGTGCAAGGGCGTCGAGACCGAGGACGGGGAGCGCTTCCTCGCGCAGAAGGCCGTCGTGTCCACCATCCACGTCAAGCAGCTTGTCGAGCTCGCGCCGAAAAAGGAGTGGGGCGAGGAGTTCGTCCATGCGGTCGATTCCTGGCGAGGCGGCATCAGTCTCTTTCCCACGCACCTGGCCACCACCGAGCCGCCAACGTACGTTTCCGAGAGCGGCCCGGTCACCCCGGTCGCCTCGGGAACGGCCGCGTCCGTCGATCGCCTCCTCCGCCTCGGGTCGGACGCCGAGCGTGGGCTTCTCGCTCTGGACGAGCCGGTCCTGCTGGTTGTCTGCGCCACTGTCGCCGATCCCTCTCGAGCTCCTGAGGGCAAGCACGTGCTCAAGGTGATCGGGTTTCAGCCCTACGACCTGGCCGAGGGCGGCCCGGAACGCTGGGACGAGGTCAAAGAGGAGGCCGCGGCCCGGAACCTCGACGAGCTGCGCCGCTACGCGCCGAACATGACCGAGGAGACGATCCTCGCGCAGGTGGTCAAGAGCCCGCTCGATCTCGAGCGCATGAACGAGCACAACTGGCACGGAACGTGCCACGGCGGCGATCTCGGGCCGTCACAGTCGGGGGCGCTCCGCTTTCAGCCGCGATTGCCGATCTCCAACCTGTACCAGACTGGCGCGACCACGCACCCGGGCGGGTCCGTCTCGGCAGCGCCCGGCAGAAACACGGCGGCAGTCCTCCTCGAGGATCTGGGGATGTCGCTCGAGCAGGTGGTTGCCGGTGCCTGACGCGCGGGTCGAGGCTGCGATCGCGAACTGGGCGCCCCGCTTCGTCTCCCAGGGCGTCGACTTCAATGATTTCCGGCGGACGACCGCGCGGATCGAGCGCTGGGACGAATGGCTGGACGCCTGGAGCGAAAGCGCGGGTGAGCATCGCGCGCTCGCCGACGAAGCCGAGGAGGCGGGGGACCGCTTGACTGCAGGCGAGGCGTTCGTGCGCGCCGCCCTGTCGTACCACTTTGCCAAGTTCGTCTGGACGCTCGACCTCGGGCGACACCGCGAAGCGACCGTGCACGCGATCGAGTGCATCTATGCGGCTCACCGCCATCTCGACCCGACGGCCGAGCGAATCGAGATTCCCTTCGAGGACACAGAGCTGGTCGGGAACCTCCGCAGGCCCGGGAGCGAGCCACACCCGCCGCTCGTGCTCCTGATCCCAGGCCTCGACTCGACGAAGGAGGAGTTCTTCAACTGGGAGAACGTCTTTCTCCAGCGAGGCCTCGCAACGCTTTCGCTCGATGGTCCCGGGCAGGGCGAGAGCGGCTTCGCGACCCACATCCGGCCGGAGTACGAGCAGGCTGTGGCGGTGGCACTCGACGCCCTCGCCGGGCGGCGAGACATCGACCTCGAGCGTGTCGGAGCCGTCGGGGTCAGTCTGGGCGGGTACTACGCGCCGCGTGCGGCCGCCGGCGAGCCGCGGATCCAGGCGGTCGCCGGCGTCAGCGGCCCGTTCAACTTCGGCGAATGCTGGGCCGGGCTCCCGCCGCTGACGCGCGAGGCGTTCAGGCACCACTCGGGCGCCGCGGACGATGAAGAAGCCCGCCAAAAGGCCCTCGAGCTCGACGTGGGACCGGTCATCGGCGGACTCCGCCAGCCGGCACTCATGGTCACCGGCAAGCTCGACCGCATCATCCCGTGGGAGCAGACGGCCCGGATCGCCTCCGCGGCCCCTCACGCCGAATTCGTCCTCTACGAGGAGGGTACCCACGTCTGCAACAACGTTCCGTACAAGTACCGGCCGCTCGTCGCGGACTGGATTCGAAAGGAGCTCGCAGATGTGGGATAAGTTCTCGCCCGGGGAGATGGAGCGGCGTTTCGAGCTCGCGCGCGACCTCATGCGAAACAACGACCTCGAAGCGCTCGTGCTCTTCGGCAACTCGGGTGTGAGCCGCGGCAACATGGCGAACGCCTTCTGGCTCTCGAACCATCTCGATCTCCATCACTCGTATCTCGTCGTGCCGAGGGACGAGGCGCTGGAGGCCGCCCTTTATACGGGCCTCACCAACCACGTCCCAAACGCCCGCGAGGTGAGCGACGTCCCGATCGTCGAATGGGGCGGCTACGACCCCGCTGCGGCCGTGGCCGCGCGCCTCCTCGACGTCGGGCTCGAGCGAGGGCGCGTCGGGCTCGTTGGCGTGAACTCGAAGTTCTCGATGGGGATGCCGTATGCACACCACCAGCGCCTCCGAGAGACCCTGCCAAGCCTCGAGCTGGTGGACGTGACGGCGTCCTTCCAGCGCCTGCGGGCGATCAAGTCGGAGGAGGAGGTCGAGTGGCTGCGCAAGGGAGCTGCGCTGACCGACCGGGCGATCCTCGCGCTCGCCGAGCAGGCCCGGCCCGGCATGACCGACGTCGAGCTCGTCGCGATCGCGGAAAGCGCATACCGCTCCGAAGGCGGCATCCCACGGATCATGTTCCTGCGCTCCATGGCCATGGACGAACCCAACGGCTGCCTCCCGGCGCAGAACCCGTCGCGTCGCCAGATCACGGCCGGCGACGTCGTGATCACCGAGTTCAGCGCCTCGTACTGGGGCTACACCGGGCAGATCCAGCGGCCCATCTTCGTCGGGGCTGACCCCACGCCCGAGTGGCAGCGGATGTTCGACGTCGCGCTCGAGTCCTACCAGGCGATCCTTGCCGTGCTTCGAGCCGGCGTCACCGAGGCCGACGTCATTCGCGCCGGCGAGCCCATCCGCGAGGCCGGCTACGCGATCTACGACGACCTCGTGCACGGATACGGCGTCGACATCATGCCGCCGATCGTCGACCGCACGCAGCTCGGCCATCCACCCGAGGACGGCGGAGCGACGTTCGAGCGCGGCATGGCCATCGTCGTCCAGCCGAACCCGATCACTCCCGACGAGCAAATGGGCCTCCAGCTCGGAGAGCTCACGGTCGTCGGCGAAGACGGCGCGGAGTCGCTGCACGACGTCCCCCTCGAGCCGCTCGTCACCGCCGCGTGACCGACCCCGTCGGCGTGGCTCTGATCGGCGGAACAGGCATGTGGGGCCCGAGAATCGCCGCTGCAGCTTCTCGGGCAGCGCGGATCAGGCTGGTCACGTGCTTCAGCCGCGACGCGCGGCGGCGCGAGAAGTTCGCCGCCGAGCGAGGCGTCGAGGCGGCCGATTCGTTCGAGGCGGCCATCGAGCATCCCGACGTCGAGAGCGTCCTGCTCGTCACCCCGAACGACCTCCACGCTCCGCAGGCGCTCGCCTGCGCAGATCGGGGGAAGCACGTCTTCGTCGAGAAACCGATCGCCGACACTGTCGAAGCCGGTTCGGAGATGCGCGACCGCTTCCAGTCTGACGGGCTCGTGCTTTCCGTCGGCCATGCCTTCCGTCGGTTCGGGGCCGCGCGGCGCGTGAAAGCCCTGCTCGACGACGAGACTCTTGGCACGGTCGTCCTCGCCGAGGCGAATTTCTCACTCC
>DATLQD010000017.1:0-18979 GCA_035535315.1 Gaiellaceae bacterium | reverse complement strand
AGACCGGTCAGCCTCGCCAGCCGGAGGTCGAGGATCGCCTGGGCCTGGATCTCGCTGAGCTCGAAGCGCTCCATGAGGCCGGAGCGAGCCGTATCCGTGTCGGACGCGCCGCGGATGAGCGCGATCACCTCGTCGAGGTTGTCGAGCGCCGTCAGGTACCCCTGGAGAATGTGCGCCCGCTCCTCCGCCTTTCGGAGCTCGAACTGCGAACGGCGCGTGACGACCTCGCGCTGGAAGGTGAGGTAATACCGGATCAGCTCCAGGAGGCTGAGCGTCTTCGGCACACCGTCGACGAGGGCGACCGCGTTGTATCCGAAGGACGTCTGCAGCGGCGTGTGCTTGAAGATCTTGTTGAGGGCGACTTGAGGGACCGCGTCCCGCTTGAGCTCTACGTAGATCCGCAGGCCGGTCTTGTCGCTGTGATCCTGCAGCGCGTCGTCGGTCATCGGGATCTCGGTGATCACCTTTGCCTCGACGAGGTCTGCGATCTTTTCGATCACGCCTCCCTCGCCGCCCTTCCGAACGCCGTACGGGAGCTCGGTGATGATGATCGCCGTCTTGCCGCCGCGGAGCTCCTCGATGTGCGCGCGGCCCCGAACGACGATGCGACCACGGCCCGAGCGGTAGGCATCCCGAATCCCCGATCGTCCGACAATGACCCCGCCCGTCGGAAAGTCGGGTCCCTTGATGTGGCGGGCCAACCGCTCCACGTCGATCTCGGGGTCGTCGATCATGGCAAGGATCGCATCGACCACCTCGCCGAGGTTGTGGGGCGGGATGTTGGTGGCCATCCCGACCGCGATCCCAGACGAACCGTTGACCAGCAGATTGGGGAACCGTGCCGGCAGGACCGACGGCTCGCGACGCGACTCGTCGTAGTTCGGGACGAAGTCGATCGTGTCCGCATCAATGTCGCGGAGCATCTCCGTCGCGATGCGCGAAAGCCGACATTCGGTGTACCGCATCGCAGCGGCCGAGTCACCGTCGACGGAGCCGAAGTAGCCCTGGCCGTCAACGAGGGGGTAGCGCATCGAGAACGGCTGTGCGAGCCGGACGAGCGCGTCGTAGATCGCCTGGTCACCGTGGGGGTGGTAGGAGCCCATGACGTCGCCGACCACGCGGGCGCACTTCCGGGTCGGCCGGTTGGGCTGAAGGCCGCCCTCGTGCATGCTGTAGAGGACGCGCCGGTGCACCGGCTTCAGGCCGTCGCGTGCGTCGGGCAACGCTCGGCTCACGATGACGCTCATCGCGTAGTCGAGGAAGCTCGCTCGTACCTCCTGGTCGAGCTCGCGAGACTCGATCCTGCCTCCGAGCGGCGGGGTCACCTCAGACATCGAGGAATCTCACGTCGAGCGCGTTTGCCTCGATGAACTCACGCCGTGGTTCGACCTCGTCGCCCATGAGGCGCGAGAACCAGAGATCGGCGGCCGAGTCGTCCTCCACGTCGGCGCGGATGAGGAGGCGCCTGACCGGGTCCATCGTCGTCTGCCAGAGTTCGTCCACGTTCATCTCCCCAAGACCCTTGAACCGGGTGATCTGCATCCCCTGCTTGGCCAGGTCGAGCGCGCGGGCCCGGAGCGCCTCGAAAGTCTCGGCATGCTCGACCTTCTTGCCGTGCTGGAGTACGAAGGGGGGCCGACCGCCAACGACGTCTCCGAGCCTGGCGTATGCCTTCCGAACGTTGGCGTAGATAGGCGAAGCCAGGAGCTCCTCCGACACGTCGATGGTCGCCGCAGTTCCCGTCGAGCTCTCTATGACCCGCACCCGAAGACCGGAGTCGAGAACACTTGAATCGAACACGTAGCCGTTCGGGGCGATGCCGGCGATCAACTTGGCTGCCGAGGCGGCCGAGGCGGCCTCGCTCTCGACCAGCCGGTGCGCGATCACGAAGTCGACCGCGGGGATCCCGAAGTCAGAGCGCAGGCGGGCCGACCAGCCCTCGAACTCGGTCAGCGCGTGCTGGAAGCGGGCGTAGCGCGTTTCGGTCAGCTTGATCGCCTCACCGTCGCGGGCCTGGATCTCGAGCTCCGAAAACTTGCCGCGCACCAGGAGATCCTCGAGCTGGGAGTCCTTCTCGAGGTACGTCGCCTGGTTCCCCATCCGCACGAGGTAGAGCGGAGGCACAGCAATGTAGATGTGCCCACGATCGAAGAGCTCGGGCATGTGCCGGTAGAGAAACGTGAGGACGAGAGTCCTGATGTGGGCGCCGTCCACGTCCGCGTCCGTCATCACGACGATCTTGTGGTAGCGGAGCTTCGCGATGTCGAATTCCTCGCCGATGCTCGTCCCGATCACCTGGACGAGCGACTGGATCTCGGTGTTCGAAAGCACCTTGTGGATCCGGTTCTTTTCGGAGTTGATGATCTTGCCGCGGAGCGGGAGGATCGCCTGGTTGGACTTGTCCCGGGCCTGCTTGGCGGAGCCGCCGGCGGAGTCGCCCTCGACGATGAAGAGCTCGGTCAACTCAGGGTCGCGAATCTGGCAGTCCGCGAATTTCTTCGCCATGCCGCCCCCAAAGGCTCCTTTGCGCCGTGTGAGGTCGCGTGCCTTCCGCGCGGCCTGACGTGCCCTCGAGGCGGAGATCGCCTTCTGGATGATCTGCTTGGCGTCCGTGGGATTTTCCTCGAGGAACTCCGCCAGCCTCTGGTTCACGGTCTGCTCGACCATGCCGCGCACCCACGGGTTCCCGAGCTTCGTCTTTGTCTGACCCTCGAACTGCGGCTCCTGCAGCTTCATCGAAATGACCGCCGCGAGCCCTTCGCGCACGTCCTCGCCCTCGAGATTCTCGTCCTTCTCCTTCAAAAAGCCCTTCTCACGACCGTACTTGTTCAGGGTCCGCGTCAGAGCAGCGTTGAAACCCGAGAGGTGCGAGCCGCCCTCGTGCGTGTTGATGTTGTTTGCGAAAGAGAACACGGACTCGACGTACTTGGTGTTCCACTGCATCGCCACTTCCACGTGGCCGCGGTCGTTCTCGCCCGAGAAATAGACGACGTGCTTGTGCACCGGGTCCTTGGCCTCGTTGATGTGCTGCACGAAGTCGCGGATACCCCCCTCGTAGTGGAACTCGATCGTCGTGCCGTCGGCGCGCTCATCGGTGAGGACGATCCGGAAGCCGCGCGTGAGGAACGCCGTTTCCCGGAGCCGCTGCTCCAGCGCCTCCTCCGACCACTCGACCTCCTCGAAGATGTCGGGGTCGGGCATGAACGTGATCGAGGTGCCCGTGTCGGTCGCCTTGCCGATGACCTGCATGTCCGCGGTCGGCACACCGCGAGCGAACTCCTGCCGGTAGACCTTCCCATCTCGTCTGACCTCGGCGATAAGCCACTCCGAGAGCGCGTTCACGACCGAGATGCCGACGCCGTGCAATCCACCCGACACCTTGTAGCCGTCCCCGCCGAACTTCCCGCCCGAGTGCAGCGTCGTGAGGACGACCGTGAGAGCCGGCAAACCCTGCTCGGGCATCACGTCGACGGGGATGCCGGAGCCCCAATCCCGAATGGTCACCGAGTTGTCCGGATGGATGTTTACGTCGACCCGCTCGTTTCGGCCTGCAAGGGCTTCGTCGACCGAGTTGTCGACGGCCTCGTAGATCAAGTGGTGCAGCCCTCGCGGGCCTGTCGACCCGATGTACATGCCCGGACGCAGGCGCACAGGCTCGAGGCCCTCGAGCACAGTGATGTCCTTGGCGGAATACGTCGTCTCTGTCAGAAAAAAGTCCTGCTAAAAAGGGGTTTACGCGCCTCTAAGAGTCTACCAGAACGCTCGGTTGGCAGCTCGGGCAGCCAGGCTTGCCGCTGCGGCGGCGGCAACCGCCTCCCGCAGGCTGTCGTCCTCGATTCCGGCCGCCATCCGACGGCCTTCCTCCTCGAGCTCAGGCGGCACTTTCAGCACGGTCCGCGCGCCTTCTTTCACAGGCTCGGCAGCGGCCTCGGGTAGCGGCCCCGGGGCGAACCTGAACGTCGCTGGCGCGGTTGGGCCAAGAGCCTCGACGAGACTCTCGGCGATCTTCTCCCTGAGCTGTGTCAGCTCGAATGCCCATGCACTCGAGCTCGTGTTGACGTGCAGAGTTCCGTCACGCGCGATGCGGGCGGGCCACGCGTTTGCAGCAATGCCGTCGCCAACCGCGGCGGGCCAGGCGGCAACGACGTCCCCCATCGCTCCGGCAGGGCCGAACCTGGCCAGCTCACCGCGGACGACTTCTCCGATCCGCTCCGGAAGCCAGGTCATGCTGCACGCGCCTCCCCCGGCGTCACCTCGACGACGAGCGCGGCGTTGCGAGCACCCGCGGGGAGCGCGTCCGTAGACGTCGTCGTGACGACGGTCTGCCCGCCGGGAGGAAGCTCCCCGAGGAGAGCCTGCCGCCGTTGGCCGTCGAGCTCGGAGAGCACGTCGTCGAGCAAAAGGAGCGGCGGCTCCCCCCGGCTCTCGAACGACAGGCCGGCTTCAGCAAGGACGAGAGCGAGGACGGCGACCCGCTGCTCACCCTGAGAGCCGAAGCTCCGGAGCTCGCGGCCGGCGGCAGCGATGCCCACGTCGCGGAGGTGTGGTCCGGCGCCCGTGAGGCCCCGCTCGACGTCTCGCTCAAGCCGCTCGGCGAGCTGGAGCTCGGTCAGAGGCCGCGGGTCGTAGGCCAGTCCAAGCTTCGTGAGCCCGAGGGCTTCGCCGGCGGCCTCGAAGCCCGGTGACAAGCTTGCAACGAGCGCAGCTCGTGCTGCATCGAGTTCAGTTCCGACGGCTGCCACCCGCTCGGTCCAGGGCTCGACGGCCTCGAGGGTCGACGCGCCCGCGCGAACGCGGCGGAGCGCCTCGTTTCGCTGCGCAAGAGACCGGCTGTACTCGGACGAGAGCCCTGCTCGCGCAGGAAACACCCTTCCGAGCATCCTGTCGATATAGGCGCGCCGAACGAGGGGTCCTCCTTTCACGACTGCGAGACGGTCCGGAAGGAAGACCAGAGTCGCGAGCTTCCCCCGGAGCTCGTCTGGACCTCGCGTAGCGGCCCCGTTGACGAGAACGCGTTTGTCGCGAGCCGCAATCGTCACCTGCGTCGAGACAGCCACGCTCCGGTCCTGGACCGACAAAGACACCCGCGCGGCGTCTTGCCCGAAGCGGACGAGCCGGGCCTCCGCTCTCGTCCGCGGCGAGAAGCCCTGGCTGCCGACGTGAATCGCCTCCAGGAGGTTGGTCTTGCCGACACCGTTCTTTCCGATCACGACGACGAGCCCGGGTACCAGGTCGAGCTCGAGCGTGGCGTACGAGCGAAAGTCGCGGAGGGAGACGTGCTTGACGATCAGCCGGCGAGGCGGATCGGCATGATCAGGTACAGGAAATCGTCTCCTGCGCCCTGGATAAGGCCTGGGCGAAGAGGACTGATTAGCCTCAGCCGAACCTGGTCGTCTTCGAGCGACTCGAGACCGTCACGGAGAAATTCCGCGTTGAAGCCGATCTCGATCGGGTCGGCCGTGTATGCGGCCGGGAGCGATTCGTGCGCCTCTCCGACGTCCTGGGTCTGCGCCGAGATCGTCAGCTGGCCCTCCTCAAATCGCAGGCGGAGCGGGGACTTCCGCTGGGCCATGAGGCCGGTACGACGAACGACATCCAGCAGCTCTTCGCGTGGAAGCTCGACCTCGGCCTCGAAGGTCTCCGGTAGAAGCTGGCGGTAGTTCGGGAATTGCCCGTCGATCCGCCGCGCGGTCAGCCACACGTCGTCGACGGCGAAGACGATCTGGTTCTCCTGGATTCCGACGGTGAGCGAGTCCGCATCGCTCGCCTGCGCGATTCGGGCGAGTTCGGAGAGTGCTCTGGCGGGAACGATCGCCTCGATCTCGCCGGCCGGACCCTCCGTAATCTCGGTCTCCTTCACACTGAGCCGGTACGAGTCGGTGGCGGCCATGATGAGCTTCCCTGCCTCGAAGCGAACCAACACGCCGGTCAGGACCGGGCGTGACTCGTCCCGTGATGCAGAGCGGCTGACCTTCATGATCGTGTCCAGGAGTGCCGCCCGTTCGATCGAGAAGCTCTCGTCCGGTGCGATCTCGGGAAGTCTCGGGAAGTCATCCGGGCTGTAGGTGTGGAGCCCGTAGGAGGCTGAACCGCAGACGAGGTGCGCGATTCCCTCCTCGGCCCGGTGCTCGAGCGTCACTTCACCGGCGGGCAAGAGGCGCACGATGTCGACGAGGAGGCGGCCCGGAATGACAACGGAACCTTCCTCTTCGACCTGCGCGTCGAGCGTGACGCGAAGGGAGATCTCCATGTCTGTAGCCGCGAGCGAAAGCTGACCGCTCTCGGCCCGAAGCATGATCCCGGTGAGGATGTTGACGCTGGTCCGAGACGAGACGGCACGCCCGACCACACCCAGCTTCTGGGCGAGCTCCTCTCTCGGACACGTCACCTTCATACGGGTGGCGACCACGGTATCCATAGAAGTCATTTAAAGAAAACCTTAGTCATAGTCATAAGGAGTGTGCACGGTGGGGAAGACGGCGCTCCGCCGCTTCAGCACTGCGATTGGGGCATTTGAGCCTGGGGGTGGCGTTTGTGGAGAAGAGCGCCCTTTGCACAGGCTCCAGAAGGATCGAGAAAGTCCCCTCAGTTTCATGCGCTTGTCCACACCGGGTTATCAACGGACCTGCTTGATCCGGGCCGTGAGCTCTTGGACGAGGTTGTAGACGCTGCGGTCTTCCTGGAGCAGCCGGGCGATCTTCGAGGTGGCGTGAATAACCGTGGTGTGGTCGCGACCACCGAACTTCTTGCCGATCTTCGGTAGGGAGCTATCAGTGAGTTCGCGACAGAGGTACATGGCGACCTGCCGTGGATAAACGATGGACTGCGAACGGCGTTCGCCGGTCAGCTCTTGCATCGTGATCCCGAACCGGTCGATGACCGTCTCCTGGATCCGCTCGACCGAGATCTCGGGCACCTCACCCTGCGGGAACACGTCCTTCAGGACCTCCTGGGCGAGCTCGACGGTCATCGGTCGCCCGGTCAGCGAGGAGAAGGCGACGACCCGTGTCAGTGCCCCTTCGAGCTCTCGGATGTTCGTGGAGATTCGACTGGCGATAAAGCTCAGCACCTGCGGGTCGGGAACGTGGATCCCGTCGACCTTCACCTTCTTTCGCAGGATCGCGATCCGCGTTTCGAGGTCGGGAGGCTGGATGTCTGTGATCAGGCCCCATTCGAACCGAGACCGGAGTCTGGCCTCGAGCGTTGCGATGTCGCGAGGGGGCCGGTCGGACGAGATCACGATCTGGCGGCCGGCCTCGTAGAGCGCGTTGAAGGTGTGGAAGAACTCCTCCTGGATCCGCTCTTTGCCCTCGAAGAATTGGATGTCGTCGATCAGGAGGACGTCGTAGTGGCGGTACCGGTGCTTGAAGCCCTCGATCCTCTTGTCGCGCAGCGAGTTGATGAAGTCGTTCATGAACGTCTCGCTCGTGACGTAGCGGGCGGCCAGGTCGCCGGCGTGCTCGGTCACGTAGGCGGCGATCGCCTGTTGAAGATGGGTCTTGCCGAGCCCTGTGCCGCCGTAGATGAAGAGAGGGTTGTAGGCCTGGGCCGGCGCCTCGGCGACCGCAAGCGCGGCCGCGTGGGCGAAGCGGTTCGACGAGCCGATCACGAAGGAGTCGAAGGTGTACTTCGGATTCATCCCGTCAGGACCGCGTCGTGCGGGTGCGGAGCTTGCAGGTCCCGTCTCCCGCTGGCGTGCTTCCTCGCGGACGACGACTCGCACGCGCCGTTCCTCGCCCGTCACGTCCGCGACGGCGGCCTCGACTAGCCCGAGGAAATGGCCCTCGATCCATTCGCGCGTGAAGTCGTTCGGAACGACGACGACAAACGCTTCGCCTTCGAACTCACCTCCCGACGCGCCGTCGAACCACGTCTGAAAGGTGGTGTCGTTCAGGGCGTCCCGGAGCCGCGCGGCAACTTCGGTCCACAGCAGTTCCGCGCTCAGCTCGATAGGACGATCCACCCGCTCGATTCGCTCCTAGCCAGACTTCCGGGAGCGGCGACTATAGCAGCGTCAATGGCGTCTTACAACGGACGGCGAGGACGCGAATCCTCGCGGAAAAAAGGCTGATTTGCAGGGTGTCTCCAGTTATCCACATTCATCTCCACAATGTGGATAACCCTGCCTTTCGTGGCTCCGCAAGCCCGCTCAAGGCTGTGGATTGTCGGGACCCCGAAAACGTTCTTCACCGACGGTTCCGGGCCTTCTCTATACTGGTTGCGGTCGCCCGGAGCGGCCTCTTCTTTGGGCCTTATTCGTGAAGCGAACCTTTCAACCGAACGTCCGCCGGAGGAAGCGCCGGCACGGGTTCCGCGCAAGGATGCAGACCCGGGCAGGCCGCGCGATTCTGAAGCGTCGCCGTGCCAAGGGACGCAAGCGCCTTTCCGCCTGAGGCGCAGGCCTCGAGGGGCATGAAGCGCCGCACCCGCCTCTCGCGCTCGCGGGATTTCGACGCTGTCTACCGCCGGGGCCGGTCGGTGTCGACGCGCTACCTCGTCCTGTATGCGTTCCTGCGTCCCGACGAGGCGGAAGAGGAATCGCGCCTCGGACTCGCTGTCTCGAGAAAGGTCGGCGGCGCGGTGGAGCGAAACCGTGTCAAGCGCCGGTTGCGGGCGGCCTTCGAGCAGCTCCAGGAGACCTTGCCCCGCGGGCGGGACTTCGTGCTGATCGCGCGCCCTGGACTGGCAGAGGCGGCGGAGGCCAACGGCTTCGAGTGGCTTGGGGAACGAGTGCGCGAGGTCTTCCGGCTTGCCGAGGGCGCCGACCGGGGAGCCCGGGCATGACCGCGATCCCCAGGCTACTCGTCAGGGGCTACCAGCGCCTGCTTAGCCCACTGCTGCCCGCTCGCTGCAAGTATCACCCGTCCTGCTCGCAGTACGCGCTCGAGGCGCTCCGCGAGTACGGGCTCGCCCGCGGCCTCGTGCTGGCTGCTTGGCGTCTCCTTCGCTGCAATCCATGGAGTCACGGAGGCGTGGACTACGCGCGCGACCAGACGATCTTCGGGGCTCGGTCGTGATCGGCCTCCTGGCCATCCTCGAGCCGATCGAGAGACCGCTCACCGCGATCCTCGAGTGGCTCCACGCGTCTGTCGGGCTCTCGTGGGCGTTCGCGATCATCGTGCTCACGCTCATGGTGCGGATCGTGCTCGTGCCCCTGACCGTGAAGCAGATCCGCTCGATGCAGAAGCTCCAGATCCTCGCGCCGGAGCTGAAGGCGCTGCAGGCGAAGTACAAGAACGACAAGAAGCGCCAGCAGGAGGCGGTGATGGAGTTCTACCGGGAAAACCAGGTGAACCCGCTCACCTCGTGCCTCCCGATCGCGCTCCAGATCCCGATCTTCATCTCGCTCTTCTACGTCCTCAAGGACTTCGAGAAGGATGTGTTCCCGAAGTACCCGAGCTCGGACCTCGGCTTCCTGAACATCGTCCCGAGCATCACCGACAACATCAGTGAGCACCTGACCGGCCCGAACTACTCCGGCCTCCTCTTGCTCGTGCTCTATGTCGGCAGCCAGATTGCGTCGACGCTCTTCATGTCGGCGACGATGGATCAGCGCCAGAAGTACCTCTTCATGGCGCTTCCGATCATCTTCATCTTCTTCATCGTCAACTTCCCGATGGGCCTCATGCTCTATTGGACGACGACGAACCTCTGGACCGTGGGTCAGGGCCTGATTACGCGACGCCTGGTGCCCCGTCCACAGCCGGCGCCCAAGCGCAGCTCACGGACAGAGCCGCGACCGCCGGGCGACGGCGGCGGCAACGGGGCCAAGTCCCGGGGCCCCGCTCCGAAGCCTGGTCCCGCCCAGCAGAAGGGGCAGCCGGCCAGCGGGCAGCGAGTACGCCGCCGGAAGAAGCGCGGCTCCGCCCGACGATGACCGAGGAGGTCGAGGCCGGGCTCCAGGTCGAGGCGACCGGTGAGACCGTCGGCGAGGCCAAATGGGCGGCGCTTCGAGATCTCGAACAGCGCTACCCCGGGCTCGACAAGGGAAAGGTCCGGTTCGTCGTCGTCTCGGAAGGCGAACGTGGGCTTCTGGGAGTCGGGTTTACACCCGCACGGGTGATCGCCTCGCTCGAGGAAGCGCCGCCTTCGGGCGTTCCTCCCGAGGAGGAGGCAGGCACCCCACCCGCCCGGGTCCGTGAGCTTCTCGACCGGATCTGCCGAGCTCTGGGCGTCCCGG
Source organism: Gaiellaceae bacterium (assembly GCA_035535315.1). Lineage (GTDB taxonomy): Bacteria > Actinomycetota > Thermoleophilia > Gaiellales > Gaiellaceae > DASQGA01. The sequence continues at coordinate 8,799 of DATLQD010000017.1, read as the reverse complement.
TAACCGTGTCGATCGCCGAGAGCGAGAGTGGAATCGTGGCGACCCTCGGAGGATCGGAGCTCGGCCTCCTGATCGGGAAGCGCGGGCAAACCCTCGACGCGATCCAATACCTTGCGAATGCCGTCCTCATGAGAAATGCGGAGCTGGGCACGCGTCCCGACGTCGTGATCGACGCAGCCGGATACCGAGCCCGCCGCCAGAACGCGCTCGAGCGCCTGGCGGAGCGAGCGGCACGGGATGCAGTACGCACCGGAGCGCCTATCGAGCTCGAGCCCATGAGCTCTGTCGAACGGAAGATCGTCCACGTCTACTTGAAGGAGCTCGGCGGAGTCGAGACTGAAAGCGACGGAAACGAGCCCAACCGCTTCGTCGTCGTTCGTCCCGCGGAGTGAAGGAGGACATGAGGCTGGAGGAGTGGCTCCGCGGCCTCGTCTCTACGCCTGGCCTCACCGCCCTCACCGACGTCGAAGAGGCGCGACGCGTCCTCCTCGACGAGGCGCTCTCGGGCCGTGAGCTCGTGGAACGCGGGCCGCTCGTCGACGTCGGCTCCGGCGGCGGCTCTCCGGGCATCCCGCTTGCCGCCGTTCTCCCCGAGATCCAGGTCGTCCTCCTCGAGTCGAACGGCAAAAAGTGCGATTTCCTGCGTACGCACTCGGCGGCGTTCGCAAACGTGTCGGTTGTCTGCGCTCGTGCCGAGGAGCACGGCCGAGGCGAAGGGAGGGACACATACGGGACCGCCGTCGCCCGGGCACTCGCTCCGCCCGCGGTTGCGCTCGAGTGGTGCCTGCCGCTGGTGGCCGTGGGAGGCCGTGCGGTCCTCTACACGGGCGAGCCCGGGCCCGGGCTCGAGCGCGTTGCCGCTCGCCTCGGCGGCGGGACGCCTCGCGTTCAGGCGGTCACCGGCTTTGAGCGCCGGCACCTGGTCGTGGTCGAGAAGCTCGAGCCGACTTCGGATGAGTTTCCGCGCCGGCCCGGAACGGCAAAGAAACGTCCGCTTGCCTGAGTAGCCTGGGAGGGTGCCCGGCACGGTCTTCGCGCTCGCGAATCAGAAGGGCGGCGTCGGGAAGACCACGACCGCCGTCAATCTCGCCGCGTGCCTCGCGGAAGCCGGTGAACGGACGCTCGTGATCGACCTCGACCCGCAGGCCAACGCCACCTCGGGCCTCGGCGAGCGCGCGAACGGCACGTCGTCCTATGACCTCCTCGACGGCGCCTCGGTCCAGGAGCTCGCCCACTCGACGCGGTTTGCGAACCTCGATCTGGTGCCGTCCCGCCCCGAGCTTGCGGGGGCGGTGGTCGAGCTCGCCCGGCTCGGGGACGGCGAGACCTTTCTCAGCGAGTCGCTCCGGCCGGCGCGTGAGGCGTACTCATTCGTCTTCGTCGACTGCCCACCCTCGCTCGGGCCGTTGACGGTGAACGCCCTTGCCGCCGCGGATCGCGTTCTCGTTCCGATCCAGTGCGAGTACTACGCACTCGAAGGGCTTGCCCAGCTCCTCAACTCGGTCGATCGCGTGCGGGTGCGGTTGAACCCGCGGCTGACCGTTGCAGGGCTTCTCCTCACGATGGCGGACAGGCGCACGCGCCTCACCGCCGACGTATCCCGCGAGGTGCGGGAGAGCTTCGGGGACCTCGTCTTTGACGCGGTCGTCCCGCGAAGCATTCGGCTGGCGGAAGCGCCGAGCTACGGGCTGCCGATCACGATTTATGCGCCTTTGTCATCCGGCGCCGATGCGTACTACAAGGTGGCGAGCGAGCTTGTCGAGCGCGGCTAGTCCCTCGGAAGGACGCCGAGGGCTCGGCCGGGGGCTCGAAGTCCTGCTCGGCGGAGCGACCCACGACACCGAGCTGGCGCAGCTGCCTGTGGGGGCGATCCGGCCGAATGGGCTCCAGCCGCGCCGGCGCTTCGATCCGGAGGCGCTTGCGGGCCTCGCTGAGTCGGTCCGGGTTCAGGGCGTCGTCCAGCCGGTCATCGTCAGGCCGATCTCGGACGGAGCCTACGAGCTGATCGCCGGCGAACGCCGCTGGCGCGCCGCCAAGGCGGCCGGCCTCGCAACCATCCCTGTGCTGGTGCGGCCGACCGACGACCGGGATTCCCTGCTTCTCGCGCTCGTCGAGAACGTCGCGCGCGAGGATCTCTCGCCGATCGAGGAAGCCCGCGCGTATGCGACCCTCCAAGACGAGTTCGCGCTCTCGCTCGGGGAGGTCGCAGAGCGGGTCGGGCGCTCGAAGCCTTCGGTGTCCAACCGGATTCGGCTGCTCGACCTTCCGGACGACGTCCTCGGTCTCGTCGAGCGGGGGCTGCTTTCGGAGGGACACGCGCGCGCCGTACTCGCCGTACCCGACCACGAAGAGCGGCGGAAGCTTGCACGGCGCATCGTCAAGCAGGGCCTGTCGGTCCGGGCCGCCGAGCGCGCCGCTCGCTGGGCGGGCGCTCGGACGAAACGCCGCACTGCGGACAGAGTCGACCCGGAGCTTGCGTCCCGCGCCCAGCGAGCTCTCGAGGGGCTAACGGGCGCGGGTGTCCGCGTCGGATCGCGTCGCATCGAGATCGAGTTCCGCGACGAGACGGAGCTGGCCGAGATCGTAGAAGCGTTAGAAGGTTGACCGGCAACTACCCCACCCACGGATGGTGACCCAGACGCGGCGCCAGGTCGCACCCTCGCCCTTGCCAAGGCTTCTAGCCTTGCCTGCGGGCGATGGCACACCCTGGCTTGGTCTGGCCCATCCCCGCGGGCACGCCAATTGCCGACCAACCTTCTAGAGGCATCTGCCGCGTAACCCCCCGGGTCGTGCGCGCGTTTCAACGAGCGTGGAGGAGCGTGAATCACTGGAGGCTCTCCGGTCGGACGAGGGCATGCGCGAAGTGATCCTCCGTATGGGCCAGCTGGCGCGACAGGGAGAGCTGAATGCCTTCAAGTACCGCGTTGCGAACGATCCCGAGCTCTGCTCCCACACGAAGGCCTGGGTCGGCGAGCTCGCCAACGACGTGCCCTGCCTCATGGCCGTAGAGACGTATCTCTCCGCCTGAGCCGCCGTCGCTACAATCCTCGCCCGCGGGCGATTAGCTCAGTTGGTTAGAGCGCCGCTCTGATAAGGCGGAGGTCCCTGGTTCGAATCCAGGATCGCCCACTCTCCGAACCACCTGCTAATGCGGAATCTCTCCTACTCACTCCGACGTCCTACGGCGCTAGCCGCCCTTATGTCGCCCTTGCGTCGCCCTTGCGGATGGCGGGCGCTTCAGTTTTAGGCAGCCTTGCGCACGCTAGTCCGATCGGAGACGAGGCCGAGCTCTACTTCCAGCCGGATTACGTGACGGCACTGGGTATCAAGCTCCTGTTCAAGCCTAACCGCGTGTTCTCGTAGCCCCGCCTGTTCAACGCAACCGCCGCTTGTGCTCGTTGCGCACAGGGGATCGTCGCGCGGCGTGCCTCGGGTCAGCTGGAGAAGCCGGAGACGGCGTCACCGATCAGCTTGGCGCCGATGATCAGGAACAGCACGGTCATGATCACGGTGTTGTAGCGGGCCATCCAGCCTCTGAGCTCATCCAATGTCTTCTGAGACCGGGCCCCGAGCGCGAGGGAAAGAACTAGTGGCGCCAGCACACCGAGAGAGCCGACGAGGACGAAGACGAGCAGGACTGCGATCTGCTGGCCCGCCGTGGATCCGACCTCGGCTATCTCCGCGGCCGCGGCGACTGTGAGCAACACGTTCTTCGGGTTGAGCGCGGTGAGCGCGAAACCTATTCCGCCCGCTCTCGCGACCGAGAAGTCGTCGATCGCACGCATCCAACCTGGTGTCGGTGCTTCTTCGCCGGCGCTCGGACGGCTCCGCCACTGTTTGACTGCCGCCGCAAGCAGGAGCAGGCCGACGCCGAGCAGCAACAGGTTTACCCAGGTGGCGGGCTCGCCTGTCTCGCTCGCGTCCGCCTGTCCGGCGAGCAAAACTACGAGCGCACCAACGGACGTGAGACCAAAGGACCAGGCGAGGGCGTACACCAGTGCTTTCGTGCGTCCTTGATCGGAGCCGAGAATGAGAACGGAGACAATGATCGGCACCGGGAAGACCGCGACCGCCACCGCCAACGGCAGGATGTTTCCTAGCGCCTGACCCAAGCTCTTGCGAGGTTCGACGGTCGGACGGGACCGACTTCACCCACAGGCCAACTCGAGCGGAGGAGCATATGCGCAGCGGGCGGATCGCGGCTGGTCACGGCCTGATGTTCTCATGGGCGGTCGTGATGGACGCTGGCGCCCGAGCGCGACCGACCTAATTGGGTCGAGCGCCTTCTCTCGGACCCCGCGCCGCGTGGCGCGCCCGGCGTCGGCCCTGGAAGAATCGCGGTTCATGCCCACACGCTCGCGCCCTGTGCTGTGTGCCCTCGTTGTCGGGCTCTCGCTCGTCGCGGTGCCGTGCGCGGCGGCTGACCTCGCGGACGAGAGGGCGCTTGCCGAGCGCTATGCCCCGGTGGTGCGGCTTGTCGCGCAGGCTCAGGACTGCGGGTACGGCGAGTCGTACGAGCCGATCGACGTCGACCTGCTGTTCGGCGAGCAGACCGTTGCTCTCCGCGGGCCGTGGGGCACCGGAGACCTGATCAAGGTCGCCCCCGCAGCGGAGGATGTGTCCCGCAACCTCTTCGAATACCACCTCGACTTCCCCGGGAACGCCCTCGACCCGGGATGCGACTACGAGAGGTGGGCGAAGCGCCTCACGGAGGGCGCAGCGCCGACCGTCTATGGGCACGTTGCCACCGATCCCGCCTACCCGGGCCGGCTCGCTCTGCAGTACTGGTTCTACTACGTCTTCAACGACTGGAACAACACCCACGAAGGCGACTGGGAGAACATCCAGGTCCTCTTCGACGCCACCGACGCGCGTCAGGCGCTCGCGCGCGAGCCGGTCTCCGTCGGCTACAGCCAGCACGAGGGGTCAGAGGAGGCGACTTGGGGCGAGGACAAGCTCGAGCTCGTTGAGGGGACGCATCCGGTCGTGTACCCGGCGGCCGGTTCACATGCGAACTTCTTCGAGTCGGCGCTCTACCTCGGCAGCTCGGCCCAGGAGGGCGTCGGCTGCGACGACACGTCGGGCCCGAACGTCGAGATCCGCCCCGTCGTGCGGGCGATTCCGAGCGATCCGGCCGAGGCCCGCACCTTGTTTCCGTGGATCGCGTTCGAGGGGCGCTGGGGCGAGTTTCAGCGGGCGTTCTTCAACGGTCCAACCGGCCCGAACCTCAAGACCTCATGGACCGAGCCGATCCGCGTGTCGGCGGACTGGCGCGATCGGAGCTACGCCGTCCCGGCAGGCGGTGCCCTCGGGACACAGACCACCGACTTCTTCTGCAGTGCGATCGCCGGCGGCTCGAACGCTCTTCGGCGACTGGTCGACGAGCCCCTTCCGGTCCTACTCGCTCTTGGAGCGCTGCTGGTACTCGTTCTCTTCGGGCTCTCGCGCGCGACGTGGCGGCCTACCGCACCGCTCCACCTGGCACGTCGCCGCGCGTGGGGCCAGATCCTCACGGCCGCGGCCCGCATGTACGCCCGACGCCTATGGTTGTTTCTCGGCATCGGCCTCGTGCTGTTGCCGATCTCTCTCATCGTGACCCTTCTGCACGCGATCGTGATCCGTGCGTCGAGCATCGCGGGGATAGCGACCGAGGGCGAGGGTGGTGGGGTGCTCGTGGTCCTCGTCTTCGCGATCGGAACTGCCATGACGCTGCTCGGCTTCAGCCTGGTCGTCGCGGCCACCGCCCGGGCGCTGGTGGAGATCGAGCACGGCAGGCCGATCGGGCCGATCGGCGCCTATCGGCTGGCGTTCGACAAGGCGCGGCCACTGTTCGGCGCGATGGTGATCGCAGTCGTCGCGGTCTCGCTCCTCGTCAGCTCCGTCCTGCTCATCCCGGTTGCCGTCTGGCTGGCCGTGCGCTGGGCGCTTGCCGTCTTCGCGGTGCAGCTCGAGAGTCGCTCGGCAATCGATGCCCTGCGGCGAAGTGGCCGCCTCGTCCGCCGGCAGTGGCTGAAGGTCGCATCGTACGCAGTGTTCGGAACGGCGCTCGCTCTCGTCCTCGGCCCGCTCGTCGGCGCCCTGTTGATCATCCTGACGAGCGCTCCGCTCTCAACGCTCAACCTGGTTGCCGGTGTCGTCAATGCGGTGACGATCCCCTTCGTCGCCCTCACTACCGCCTACGTCTACTTCGACGCCCGAGCGCGGTTCGAGCTCGAGCCGGCCGGCGACGCCGATGAGCTTCCCGCGGAGTTCCAGCTGTCAGGGTGACGCTGGCGACGGCCGACGAAACTGACCCGCAGGAGCCAGCCCCACTCGACCTTGACGTTCCGCCGACGATCCCCGGTCGGATCGCCCGTTGGGCGGCGACAGCCCGCGGCCTCCGCTCACAGGTCGAAGCTGCACGTCGCCGCCACAAGTCTCTCGACCTCGCGTTGGACGTCGCCGCGCGCCGACTCCTGTGTTCAAGCCAGATTCGCGGGCGTCGATGGTTCTCTTTTGGGTCGAGGATGCGCTCGTCTGCCTTGACCCGATATTCTTTGACGTCGGCGGCGCGTTCTACGTCGGCTCGAGAAGCTTCATCGAGGCCGGCAGGGGCACCGGCGCGGGCGCCGGTCGCCTCCATGAGCACCGCGGCGGCGAGGCCGACGCCTGCCCGGCCCGTTTCTTTCGCGTGGCCAAGGGCCCGGACGTTGCACCGTGCAGGTCGGCCCGCGGATACTTGCCGGCGTGACGACGATCGCGCACTGGGACGACCTCGAGCGCGAGCGCGCCGAGGCCGGGCCGCTCTGCTCCTACTGGACCGACCTCAGTACCCTCGCGGGGAGCAAGACGGTCCGCCTGAACAGGATCGAGGTCGACCCGGGCAAGCGCTCCACGCCGCTCCACGCCGAGAACGAGGAGGAGGAGATCTTCTACGTCCTACGCGGGTCGGGGCTTTCGTGGCAGCGGGAAGGGGAGAGGGACGCGACCTACGAGGTGCGCGCTGGCGATTGCCTCGTCCATCTCGGAGGCGAGGAGGCGCACACGCTCGTGGCGGGGCCGGACGGGCTCGACGTGCTCGCGTTTGGGTTCGGCGCCACCCCCGTACTGACGTACTTCCCGCGCCTGAAGGCCGTGCGCGTGGGGCCCGCCCTGCTCGACGTGGACGGCCGCCACCAGTGGCCGCTCGAAGTCAGTCTCGGCGACCCGGATCTTCCGCCGCCGAGCGCGAGACCTGCGCGGATCGTCAACGTCGACGACGTCGAGCCTGAGGAGGAGGAGCGGGGGGAGTTCCGCGACACGTTTCGGCAGCTCGGCCGGGCCGCGGGCTCGGTTCGGACAGGACTCAACCACTCGGTCGTCCGGGCGGGCAAGCTCAACTGTCCGCCGCATTGCCACTCGGCGGAGGAAGAGCTCTTCGTCGTCCTCGACGGCGAGGGAACGTGTCTCCTCGGGGACGAGGAGCTCGCCGTCCGCCGGGGTCACGTGGTCGCCCGGCCTGCCGGAACACGCGTGGCGCATGCCTTCCGCGGCGGAGAGACGGCCCTGACGCTCCTCCTTTACGGCACGCGCGAGCCGAACGACATCGCCTATTACCCCCGGTCGAACAAGGTCTACTTCCGCGGGGTCGGTCTGATGGCGCGGATCGAACGGCTCGACTACTGGGACGGCGAAGCCGATTGACCGGAGCTGGCTAGCGACGAAGCGTCTCTGCGAGCGAGGCGGCGAGGAACCAGCCTGTTCCCGTGAGGACGATCGTGCCGCCCGGAGGAGATTGGTGTAGTAGGAGAGGGTGCGGTCGGGCTGAGTGCTCGAGAGTGCGCCGCGCGGCGGTTACGTCGACCCGCAGAGCTTCCGCGAGCAGTGCTGGCGGCCGGCGCACGCCGAGCCCGCCCGGCGTGGCGGAGGCTTCTCTTCCGCCTAGGATCAACGCGAGATGAGGATCCTGCAGGCCCGTCTGGAGGCAGCGAAAGCAACCGGCGCAGCCCTGTCGCACTTTTACGGAGACCAGCTGGGTTTTCCAATGCTTGCTGACAAAGGTGGGCTCGGCTTCGGAGTCGGCCGCACACGCCTCGAGTTCTCTCCCACGAACGACCGAGAGCCGTTCTATCACTTTGCTTTCCGCGTGCCACGGAACCGTTTCGTTGCCGCTTGCGAGTGGTTGGCACGCCACGCGGAGCTGCTCTCCGAGCACCATTCGAACGAAACGACATTCCAGTTTCCAAACTGGAATGCGGAGGCCTGCTATGCGTACGACCCCGGCGGCAACATCGTCGAGCTCATCGCCCATCGCGGGCTTCCAGATGAATCTCCCGACTCGGGGCCGTTCGCCGCAAGGGAGCTGCTTGGCGTCTGCGAGCTAGGCGTGGTTGGTGACGACCCACCTGCTATGGCTAGGGCACTCGAGCCGCTCGGAATCAAGCTGTGGGACGGCACGCTGGACCTGCCGGGGCGCCTTGCCTTCATGGGCGGTCCCGACGGCACGCTGATCCTGGCCGCCGCCGGCCGGGGTTGGATGCCGACCGGACGGGTGGCCGAGCCCTTCGAAGTCAACGTCGACGTGGCCGGTGCCCAAGATGCAGAGGTGACAGTTCCCGGAACCCCGCACCAAGTGCGCACCGTTGCCGGTGGCGGACTGATCGGCGCGACGTGCGCGACCATGTCGTGACGCCCTCAATTGAGACGTTTCCTGGGCCGTGAGTATCATCAGACGAGGGCGACTTGATGCAGGAGATGGTCATCTACGGGGTGAGCTTCGACATGGTCGGCAAGCAGCCGATCGTCCTTTTGAAGACCCAGGACGGGAACAAGTTCCTGCCG
>DATLQD010000016.1:0-6797 GCA_035535315.1 Gaiellaceae bacterium | reverse complement strand
CCGGATTGGGCGGAGGAGTTCATGACCCGCATGGAGACCACCCTCGGCGAGGCGTACTCGGAGCCGGCGGCGGACGTGCGCGGCTACGTCGCCTCCGTGAAGTCGTAGAACGCGTGAATCCTGGCGGCGCGGGAGCCTGAGCTCCCGCGCCTCGCTGTGGTCGCTATCCGAGCTGCCCGCGCACGGCCCCGGTCGGATGCTCAGTCGTGTGGTAATTGACGTAGTAGGCCGACGGGTTCGCGCAAATCGCTTCGCCAAGCGCGGGGTTCGAGACCGCGCCGCTGTCCATGATCACCCGGTCGCTGTTCGGAGCTGGGAACAACAGCGACTGCACGATCGGCCCGGGCGAGCCTGCCGGTGCAAGGTGGATGTGCCCCGCAAAGAACGCCTCGTTCTCCGGGTTGACGATAAGCGTCTTGTACTCGATCGTCCCGCCGTTCCGGACCTTGATCTGCGAATAGCCGAAGGCGTTCGAGTCGGACGTCGGCACCTCGTTCGCGGCGCGCAGCTGTGTCGTGAACACGCAAGCCGTGGCTTGGTCGGATCCATTCGATCCCGCAACCGCTGGGGCGCCGACCGCCAGGGCCGTGAGTCCCGCGACGATCGCGACGAGCGCAAACAGGCGTGATCGCATGCCTGCCTCCCTTCCTCTCGACGGTGAACCGGTTCGTTCCCACCTACGACGCGGTAGGCGCGGCGGATTGTGCCGGCCTCTCTAGCATGAGCCCATGAGAGTCCTCTGCTTTGGGCTCGACGGGGCCGACTACGACCTCGTGCAGGACCTTCTGGCGCAGGGGAAGCTGCCGACGCTCTCGCGTCTCTCACGCGATGGTGCGTTTGGCCCGCTCCGCTCGACGATTCCCCCGCTCACGCCGGTTGCCTGGTCGTCGTTCCTGACCGGGCTCAACCCGGGGGGCCACGGCATCTTCGGCTTCTCAGCGAACCCGCAGCGGGCGGTCATGCGGCTCGAGAGCGCCGCGAATCGGGCGGGGGTCCCGATCTGGCGCATTCTCGGGGCTGCGGGCATCCGCTCGGCCTTCGTGACGGTCCCGTTCACGTACCCGCCGGACCCGATCGCGGGCTTACTGGTCACGGGTTGGGGTGGGCCGCAGCGGCCGGAGATCCTTCCGGCCACCGCGCGCGACCGCATTTTCGCCGCCCATCCGGATCTCGTTACCGCCCAGAGCCCGACCGGCTGGTGGAACGACTTGGATGCCTTCACCCAAAAGCTCGTCGATCACGTCGACGAGATCGCAGACGTCTGCCTGCTGGCGATGGAGCTCGAGCCGGACCTCGGCCTCCTCTGTGTCGATTTCATGAGCTCCGACATTGCCGGCCATCTCACCTGGCACCGTCTCGATCCGACTCATCCGGCGCATGACGAGCCGGGTGAGGAGCTCATCCGCGTGTACGAAGCGGTCGACCGGGCCTGCAGCGAACTGATCGAGCAGGCGACCTGGCTCTACGGCGAGGAGCCGACCGTCGTCGTCCTGTCCGACCACGGCATGAAGCCAACCCACTGGCTCTTTCGGACGAACCGGTGGCTCGAGGAAGCGGGCTATCTCCGCTACCAGCCAGGCTCGCCTACTCCCGCGGCGAAGCGGCCCGACCGAGATGAGCCGCCCCGGGCTGAGATCGACTTCAACGCCACGCGAGCGTATTCCCTCGGTTATGGCGGCCAGATCTACCTCGCGGACGGAGCCGGCGGAGGCGACAACGGGCTCCTCGCCGAGCTCAAGGCTGCATTGGCGGATATCACGCACCCTGAAACGCAGGAGCCGGTCTTTGAGGTGAAGACGAAGCACGAGCTCTATCGCGGGCCCTTCCTCGACCGCGCGCCCGAGCTTTTCCTGCTCCCCCGCGACGAGCGCGTCTACGCCGACTCCTCGCGCCAGCTCTGGCACGAAGCGTTCCAGCGAAATGAGCGTCTTGTCGTCCGCGGCGCGACGAGCTACTCGGGGCAGCATGCGCTCAACGGCATTCTCGCGGCCGCCGGACCCGGCGTCCGCCCAGCGGTCGTCCCGGACGGGACCGAGATCACATCCTTACCGGCGACGCTCCTCGCCCTGCTCGGCCTCTCGGCCGAGCTCGAGGCGGCGCCGATCGAAGCCATCCTCGCAGGCGACGGCGTGCGGGAGCGGCGTGACGTCCCCGCGACACGGCGTCCAGCCGAGGCATCCGTCTATTCGAAGAAAGAGGAGCAGGAGATGATCAGGCGGCTCGAGGAGCTCGGCTATGAATGACCAGGGCCGCCCGCGGGCGGCCCTGGTCCGTTTCACTTTGTGGATTCGTCAGGCGGCTTGCACGCACTCCCCGTCGGTACAAGTCGTCCCTGGCGGGCAACAGAAGAAGATCTCGTACCCGTAGTACTCGGAGCTGCAGCAGTCCTGCTCCGCCGTGCAGCATTCGTACTGCCCGCACGGGCTCGTGCCTTCGACACACTCGCACTCGCACGTGTCCGGATTCATCCGCTGGCCTGACCCGCAGAACACGCACCGCTCGGTCGGCCGTCCCGGCCGCTTGGGGCAGATCTGAGCGCCCGGCGGGCACGCACACCTTCCCGTGCCGGGCGGACAGTAGAACGAGCAGCACTCGTAGTCAGACCGACACGGGCTCTTGTTCTGCTTGCACCGCCCCGCCTCGGCTCCGCGGGCTCCAACGAGCGAGAGCCCGCCCGCCACCGCCGTAGCGCCGACCACCTTGAGCGCCTGGCGGCGGGTGGTCGTTCTCGCGAGCGCCCTCGAGAACTCGTCGAAGCGATCGCCGCTCATGTTTCCTCCTTCCTCCCCTCACCCCATACGCGGTGATCGCGGATGGGGGTCCGTCGAGTTAGGCCATAGGCGCCTCCTCTCGCGCGGCCAGGCCCTCGTGGGCCAGCCGCAGGATCTCGGGGCCGCCCCTCGCGACGTCGCGGGCGATCATGCCGTGCTCGTCGACCAGGAAGGCGATCGGGGTGCCGAAGATGCCGTACTTCTTCGAGAGCCTCCAGCCGCGCTGGACGACGACCGGGAACTCGATCCCGTGCTCGGCCGCCTTGCGGCGGTTCTCCTCGCGCTCGCCGCGGCTGACCATGAGGACGTCGAGGCCGTTGTCGCGATGCTCGCGGTGGAAACGTGCGAGATCGGGCGCAACCGCATCGCATGGGCCGCAATCGGGGTCGCTGAAGACCACGAGGACCGCTCGCCCGCGGTAGTCGTCGAGCGAGACCTTGCGCCCGTGGAGGTCAGGAAGGTCGAACGAGGGCGCGCGGCTGCCGACCGGGATCCCGGCGCGCTCGATACGACTTTCCGCGAGTGGGCGCTCGCTGCCCAGGCGCGGCCTGCCCCCGGCGGCCTCGCGTGCAAGCAAGGGAACCTGATCAGCGCCGAGGGCGAGCGGCTTCGCGACGCGTCCCTTCTCGTCGAGCAGATAGGCGGCCGGGGTTCCGAGCCTGGCGAACGCCTCGACCGGCTCGCGTTCGGGCTGAAGGAGGATCGGGCAGCGCAACCCGTGCTCCTCCGCAAGCGCCCTGTTGCTCTCGGTGTCGCGATAGCTGACGAGGAGGAGCTCAGTCTTCCGCTCTCTGAGACCGCCCTGGAGCCTGGCGAGCTCAGGGACGATCCGACGGCAAAAGCTGCACTGCGGATCCCAGTGGACCAGGAGGACCCGCTTCCCGCGGTGGTCCTCGAGTCCGACCTCCGTGCCGCTCAGGTCGGGGAGCCGGAACGGGGGCACAGGCGTGGCGACCGGAAAACCAGCCGGGCGACCGTTCGCAGGGCTCGGCTCCGCCGCGGCGGAATGGATCTCGAGCTCTTCGAGACGGAGAAGCATGCGTCCCTGCTGCCGGACGAGCTGGTACACGATCGACAAGAGCGCAAAAATCGCAACACCCATGAGGCCGAGCAGGACCCAACCTATGACTCCCATGCTGCCTCCCTCTGCAGGAAGTACGGCGATTCTAGGACAGTAGGTCCCGCCGGTAAAGCTCGGGAGAGTGCTCCTATGAGGCTCTGCGGTCCAACTCAGCGGCGAGTTCGTCTACGGCCTTGGCGGCGCCGACCGCCAAGCGCAGCGCAAAGACTTCAGCCGTACTCGTTCCGCGGATCCCAAAGCTCTTGGTCGGCGCCACCAGCGACTCAAACGGCCCGTCATATTTCGTGACGCTGAAGGCGTCGACGACGATCGCCCTGGCTCTCGATTGAAGAGTTTGCTCTTCCATTTCCTGTGGCCTTCCCTTCTCCGTCGCCGGGTCCGCCAGTCCTGGGCGAAATGGCATCCAGGGTTTAGGTGCGTCATCTTCGAGGAAGTGTAGGTTGGCCCCCGTCAGCGACCGTTGGGAGGTTGAATGCTCCTCTTACTCCTCATCATCATCCTGGTGCTCGCGCTGGGTGGCGGCATCTTCATCAGCAAGTTCCTCTTCCTGCTGCTTCTCCTCCTCCTTTTGCTCTTTCTCTTCCGCGGCAACCTCTAAGAGCGCTCGCCTGCAGCTCTAACGCGGGCCTGAACCGCTACGCCCGTGGCTTGGTGTGACTTGCCACCAGGGTGGGTATACGCGTGCGCGTGAGGGACGTGGAAGTCCGGCTCACCGAGAACGCGCGGCTGGAGCTTCGCCCGGGAGAGGCCTCACGCTTCGCGTTGCGTTCCATCCTTCGTCGGCCGCATGCCGACCCGTCTCAGGGGGTGTGAAGTGGCGCGCGTGAACCTTCGGCAGGTGCTCATCTGGAGTGCGGTCGCGATCGTCGGCGCGGTCGCCTGGGGGTTTGTCGCGCTCGCTCGCGGCGAGCGGATCAACGCGATCTGGCTCATTTTCGCCGCCCTCTGTTCCTACGCGATCGCATACCGCTTCTATGCCCGCTTCATCGTCCGGCGCGTCCTTCGCACGGATGACACGCGCGCAACACCGGCCGAACGCCTCGACAACGCGATCGACTACCACGTCACGGATCGCCGCGTCCTCTTCGGCCACCACTTCGCGGCGATCGCCGGCGCCGGCCCGCTCGTCGGACCCATCCTCGCGGCGCAGATGGGCTTCCTGCCCGGGACGATCTGGATCATCGTCGGCGCTATCTTCGCCGGCGCCGTCCAGGACATGGTGACGCTCTTCTTCTCCATGCGCCGGGACGGAAAGAGCCTCGGCCAGATGGCGCGGGAGGAGATCGGCCCCGTTGGCGGCATCGCCGCGCTGGTCGCCGTCTTCGCGATCATGATCATCCTCCTTGCGGTTCTCGCGCTCGTCGTCGTGAACGCGCTCGCCGCCTCCCCCTGGGGCACGTTCTCGATCGCGATGACGATCCCGATCGCGTTCTTCATGGGCTTCTACCTGCGCGTCCTGCGCCCGGGGCGCGTGATCGAGACGACCGCCATCGGTGTCGGGCTGCTCTTGCTGGCGATCATCGGCGGCGGGATCGTCCAGGAGCGGCTGCCCGGCGTCGCGGACGCCTTCACGCTCTCGCCCGAGACGCTCGTGATCTGCATCGCCGTCTACGGCTTCATTGCGTCCGTGCTGCCGGTGTGGATGCTGCTCGCGCCGCGAGACTACCTCTCGACCTTCATGAAGATCGGCACGATCGCCCTCCTCGCTGTCGGCATCCTGATCGCGCACCCGTCGATGCAGAACAAGGCGGTCACGGACTTCGCCTCGAACGGCGAAGGGCCGGTCTTCGCGGGCCCGCTCTTCCCCTTCGTCTTCATCATCATCGCCTGTGGCGCCCTGTCCGGCTTCCACTCGCTGATCGCCTCAGGCACGACGCCGAAGATGATCGAGAAGGAGTCGCAGGTGCGCTTCATCGGCTACGGCGCGATGCTCGCCGAGTCGTTCGTGGCCGTGATGGCGATCATCGCCGCCTCGATCATCGACCCCGGCCTCTACTACGCCATGAACGCGCCGGCGGGAGTACTCGGAGACACGGCCAAGTCGGCCTCGCAGGCGGTCGCCGGCTTCGGGTTCTCGATCTCGCCCGGAGCCTTGAACGCAGCTGCCGCGGAGGTGGAGGAGAAGACGCTCATCGCCCGCACCGGCGGCGCGCCGACCCTCGCGGTCGGCATGTCGGAGATCTTCACGGGCGCCTTCGGAGGCCTGAAGGCCTTCTGGTACCACTTCGCGATCATGTTCGAGGCCCTGTTCATCCTGACGACGGTGGATGCGGGCACGCGGGTCTGTCGCTTCATGCTCCAGGACACGCTCGGCAACGTCTGGAAGCCGTTCGGCCGCACGTCCTGGCGGCCTGCGCTTTATGCGGCGAGCGCGGTCGTCGTGGCCGCGTGGGCGTGGTTCCTCTGGGCTGGCGTCAAGAACCCGCTCGGCGGCATCAACCAGCTCTTTCCGCTCTTCGGGATCGCGAACCAGCTCCTGGCGGCGATCGCCCTTACCGTCGCGACGACGATCCTGATCAAGTCGGGCCGGCTCAAGTGGGCCTGGGTCACCGCCGCGCCGCTCGCGTGGGACGCCACCGTGACGCTGACCGCGAGCTACTACAAGGTCTTCTCCGACGACCCGAAGCTCAGCTTCTTCGCGCAGCGTAACGCGACGCTGGACGCGATCGACGCCGGCAAGGTGGTGCCGCCCGCGAAGACAATGGACGACATGCATACGATCGTGACGAACACGACCGTCGACGGCATCCTCGCGGCGTTCTTCGCCCTCATGGTCATCATCGTGCTTGTGGATGCCTCGCGCGTCTGGATCAAGGCGATCCGGAGCCAGGGGCCGCTTCCAACGACGGAGACGCCGTCGGAGCCCTCGGTGCTCTGGGCGCCGTCCGGGCTCATCCCGACGTCCGCGGAGCGGGCGAGAGCGCGGAGCGAGCGAGAGCCGGTCG
>DATLQD010000015.1:0-17892 GCA_035535315.1 Gaiellaceae bacterium | reverse complement strand
GCCTCCTCCGGCGAGGACGATCCCGCGGTCCATGATGTCCGCGGCGAGCTCGGGCGGCGTCTTGTCGAGGGTCGACTTCATCGCGTCGATGATCATCGTCACGGGCTCGTCGAGCGCGCGCCGTACCTCCTCCGACGAGATGATCACCGTCTTCGGCAGCCCGGTAAGCATGTCGCGGCCGCGAACCTCGGCCTGGAGTTCTTCCTTCAGCCGGTAGGCGGAGCCGATCTCGAGCTTGATCTCCTCCGCTGTCTGCTGCCCGACGAGGAGCTTGTACTCCTTCTTGATGTGGTTGACGATCGCCTCGTCCATCTCGTCGCCACCGACGCGCATGCTCTGCGAGACGACGATGCCGCCGAGCGAGATGACTGCGACCTCGCTCGTGCCGCCGCCGATGTCGACGATCATGTTCCCCGTCGGCTCGGCGACCGGAAGCCCGGCGCCGATGGCCGCGGCCATCGGCTCCTCGATGAGGTAGGCCTGTCGCGCACCCGCCGACAGCGTCGCCTCTTCGACGGCGCGCTTCTCGACTCCCGTCACGCCCGAGGGCACACAGACGACGACGCGCGGGTGCGCAAAGCGATGCTGGTGCACCTTCTGGATGAAGTGTCGGAGCATCTGCTCGGTCACGTCGAAGTCGGCGATGACGCCGTCCTTGAGCGGGCGGATCGCGGAGATTGTGCCCGGAGTGCGCCCCAGCATCCGCTTCGCCTCGACGCCGACGGCGTGCACCTCGCCCGTCCGCTGGTCGATTGCGACGACAGACGGCTCGGAGAGAACGATGCCGCGGCCGCGCACGTAGACGAGCGTGTTGGCCG
Organism: Gaiellaceae bacterium; assembly: GCA_035535315.1. GTDB lineage: Bacteria > Actinomycetota > Thermoleophilia > Gaiellales > Gaiellaceae > DASQGA01. The sequence continues at coordinate 17,074 of DATLQD010000015.1, read as the reverse complement.
TGCCCAGATCCACGGCGATCTCTCGGCCCCCAAGGCCGCTCAGGTATCCCCAGAGACTCATCCCTCTACTGAGTGTACTAGCCGGGCCTGGAAACCCCTGGAAAACACCACGACCGGACTACCCGAAGCCGTAGACGCCGGGGAACCTCTCGGCGAGGATGCCGACGAGAAGCGCGGCCGGCAGGCCGACCACGTTCAGGTAGTCGCCCTCGACCCGTTCGACGAGCGACGCGCCGACTCCCTGGATCGCATAGGCGCCCGCCCGTCCTTCCCACTCCCCGGTCTCTGCGTACGCGGCCAGGTCGCGGGCGGTCAGCTCCCGGAAGCCTACGCGCGTGACGGCGTGCTCGACGAGCTCCCAGCCCGGCGTCACAAGACAGAGGCCCGAGACGACCTCGTGCGTCGTCCCGGCCAGCGCTTCGAGCATCTCGACGGCCTCCTCCGGCCCAGCCGGCTTTCCGAAGATGCGATCGCCGCACACGACAGTCGTGTCGACTCCGAGCACGGGTCTGTCCCCCGCCTCACCCGCGATCGAGCGAGCCTTTCCCCGCGCATGCAACCTGACAACGTCCACCGGCTTGGCGCTGGGCTCGTCGTGCTCCTCGTACCTGGGAGGCACGACGTCGAAGGGAAGACCGAGTTGGGCCAGGATCGCGCGCCGTTGCGGCGACGTCGATGCGAGCAGAAGAGGTGGCGCCGGCGGGACGGACACGGCTCACATCTAGGCGGGCTTGCGGGCCTTCCAGATCTCCTCGGACGGCCACTTCCGCGCCCACTCGTTTGTCACGAAGTCCCAGCGCCCGGAGTCGGCGCCCTCGGGCGGCTGTAGCTCGATCAGATCCTCCACCTCGAGACCGTTGGCCCGGAAGAGGCGGATCCACTCGCCGTAGGGCAGCTGAAAGACAATCGAGCCGTCTTGAGGATCCTCGAGCCGGTGGAACCCGAAGTAGTCGTAGACGAGCGTCTCACCGACGCGCTCACTCTCGACCAACCAGGCGAGCTCCAGAATCAGCCCGTTCGTCAGGAAAACGAGCTCACCGCCCGGCCGGAGGAGTCGTGCGGCCTCTGGAATCCAGAGATAAGGATCCGCCCAGATCGAGGCGCCGTACTCAGAGACCACCAGGTCGAAGCTCGCCGCGGGCAGAGGGACGTCCTCGGCGCTGGCCTCGATCACAGAGAATTCGATCCCGTGCTCAGCCTGGAGCTCGCGCGCGGTGGCGAGCTGCTCCGGGCTCAGGTCGACGCCGACGACGTTCGCGCCGCGCCGCGCTAGCCAGGAAGAGATGTACGCCGTGCCGCAGCCGAGCTCCACGACGTCCTTGCCCTCGAGCGCCGGAAGCGCTCCGATCTCCGACTCGGGCAGGTGCCAGATCCCCCAGGTGATCTCGGGCTGGGCCCAGTTGCGCTTGCCCGGCTCCCGAAACTCGGCCGCGTTCTTGGCCCACACCTCACGGTTTGTCTGCGCGTGCTCAGAGAGAGTCACAGCTTCCGGACCTTCCAGATCTGCTCCATCGGCCAGCGGCGGGCCCATTCGGTCTCCTCCTCGGACCGGTAGGTCGAGATTGCACCCTCCGGCGGCTGCACCTCGACCAGCGCCTCGACAACAAGGCCACTTCGGCGGAAGAGCCGGATCCAGTCCCCGTAGCCGAGCTCGAACTCGACAACGATCCCGTCCTCGTCGTCGAACACGCGCTTGTGGAGCCCAAAGTACGGCCGGTGGAGCATCGCGTCCCAAGTGCCTGTCTCGTCGTTCAGGCACACGACCTCGAAAGCGGTTCCTCCGGAGAACGCAAGCACCCCGCGGTACCTCAGCACACGCGCCGACTCGGGCACCCAGAGGTACGGGTCCGCGAACCGGTTCGCCCCGTGGTCGGCGACGACCAGGTCGAAGCTCCCGTCCTCGAACGGCAGGCTCTCCGCACTCCCGTGGTGGAGCTCCATCTCGACGCCGGCCGCCTCGACGTTCCGCCGCGCGTGCTCGAGCTGGCGTTCCGAGTTGTCGAGGCCGACGACGCGAGCACCCTTCTGCGCAAGGACGATCCCGAACTGGCCCGCACCGCACCCGAGCTCGAGCACGTCGAGACCGGACAACTCGCCGAGAATGCCGAGCTCGGAGTCGGGCAGCTGCCAGGTTCCCCAGTGCGGCTCGTCGCGCGAGATGAACTCGGTGTGCTCGAGCTGGTATCTGTCGGCCTGCCGGTCCCAAAACTCGCGGTTGGTGCGAGCCGGGCCCGTCAGGTCAGACGAGCTCATCGTCCGAGAACCAGAGCTGGATCTCCCGCTCGGCCGACTCGGGAGAGTCCGAGCCGTGCACGAGGTTGTTCGGCATCGCGAGGGCCAGGTCGCCCCGGATCGTCCCGGGAGCCGATTCGACCGGGTTCGTCGCGCCCATCGTCGACCGCACCACCCTGATCGCGGACTCCCCTTCGAGCACCAGCGCGAGCGTAGGAGCCGAGGTGATGAACTCGACCAGCTCGGCGAAGAACGGCTTCTCGCGGTGCTCCGCGTAGTGCTCGTTCGCCAGCGTCGCGTCGACCAGAACGAGCTTCGCGGCGATCACGTCGAGGCCTCGCCGCTCGAAGCGCCCGAGGATGTCGCCGGCGAGCCGACGCTCGACAGCGTCCGGCTTCACGAGAACGAGGGTGCGCTCCGCCATCCGGCGGCGAAGGCTAGAGATTCCCGACGATTCTCGGAGTCTCGACCGGCGTCTCGCAATAGGGGCAGATCTGCCAGAGCGGCTCGAGCGGCGCCTTGCAGCGGCGGCAGGCCTGCTTCAGCTTCGTCGTGCAGACGGGGCAGACCAGGAACGAGCCGTCCACCTCGGCCCGGCACACCGGGCAACGCTCGCTTCCGTCCAGGCTCTCTTCCATCGCCTTGATCTCGAGCTCGCGCTCGCGGACGTCCTCGATGTACTCAGGTGGCCGGAAGAGCATGTAGAGAAGGGCGCCGAGGAACGGCAGGACGATGCCCAAAGCAACGGCGGTCGACAGCAGCACGTTGTCTTCGATCCGCCGGCGAGCGTCCTTGTAGACCCAGAAAGCAGACGCAAGCCAGAAAAGGACGACGAAGAAGATCGCGACGTTCCGGATCAGGAACCAGATCTCGGAGTCGAAGAAGTCCTTGACCCCACCGAAGGCGTCGTCCTCCGAAGTCGTGGTTTGGGCGAGGACGATCCAGTTCACAGGAGTACCTTTCCTACAAGCCAGCCTGCGCCAAACGCGAGGGCGACGATCGCGATGAGCACGAACGCCGCCAGCGCGAAGACGCTTATTCGGTCGCCAACGTATCCCATGGTACGTAGCCAGATCGGACGGCGGCGAGCGAGGCCAGGAGGTAGAGCGAGCCGGCCGCCAGGACGGCGCCGGCAGGGCCTGCGACCTCTCGCGCCCGCTGGAGCGCGAGCATGGGCTCTGGGACGATTTCCACCTTCGAAAAGTATGTGGCGCCGCGGCTGGCGAGCTCCTGGGCTGGGAGCGCACGCGGATTGCCGGAGACGGTGGCGACGAGATGTGACGAGCGCTTGGAGAAGAGGCCGAGCATCGTGTCGACGTCCTTGTCCCCGACGACCGAGCAGACAAGCACGTAGTCACGCTCCGGCAGCAGCTCCAGCAGGAAGCGAACGCCTTCCGGGTTGTGGGCGCCGTCCCAGATCTCGAGCGGCGCCGACCCCATCACCTCGAATCTGCCTGGGAGCCCGACCGAATCGGCGGCGGCGGGCTCCGCGGGCTTCCCGGTGAACGCGCTCGCAGCGGCGACGGCAAGCTCCAGGTTCCCGCGGGCGAGGACGATCTCGCCGGCTCCGCGATCTTTCGCCGCCTGCTCCCACTCGGCTTGCCCGAGCACGACGGTCGCGCCCTCGGGCACGACTGCGAGCTTCTCCGCGGCGATCTCGTCCCGGGTCGAGCCGAGCTGCTCGGAGTGATCGAGCCCGATGTTCGTGAGGACGACGACTTTCGCCTCGAGGACGTTCGTTGCGTCGAGTCGGCCCCCGAGCCCGGCCTCGACCACCGCGACATCGACGCCTGCCTCGGCGAAGCCGTGAAGGGCCGCGGCGGTCAGCACTTCGAACTGGGTCGCCTCGTCCACTCCGACACGACGTACGGCGTCGACAAACGCGTCCAGGTCGCCTTCGGCTCCGTCGACCCGGATGCGCTCGCGCCAGGAGACGACATGCGGAGAGAGGTACGTGCCCACGTGAAGCCCCTGCGCCTGGAGCAGCGCCTCGGTCATGCTCGCCGTGGTCGACTTCCCATTCGTCCCGACCACGTGCACGGCCGGGTAGCGGCGCTCGGGATGCCCCAGACCCTCGAGCAGCTTGTACATGCGCCCGAGGCCGAACTCCTCGGGCCAGGGCGAGAGCGACTCGAGATAGGCCTCAGCCGCCGAGGGCATCGAGCTCCCGGCGGTAGCGGGCGAGCTTCTCGCGCTCGCCCTCGACGACGTCGGCGGGAGCGCTCGACACGAATCGCTCGTTGCCGAGCATCCCCTCGGCCCGGGCGACCTCCTTGCGCAGGCGTTCGATTTCGGCGTCCGCATCCCCGTTTGGCTCCCCCTGCGGGCGCACGACCGCCTCGAAGATCCGGCGTTCCTCGCCTTCGAGCTTGACCAAGGCTCCGCTTCTCCGATAGGTGGCGGCAGCGGCCTGGACACGATCGAGTGCGTCCGGCCCGACGGTCACGTCGACCGGCGCTGCCGAGGGCCACGGCGCCACGATCAGCCGCGACTGGCGCGACGGGAGGTACGACCAGATCTCCTCCGTGACGTGAGGCATGACAGGGTGCAGGAGCTTCAGGAGCCGTTCGAGCGCGGCCAGAGCCGTAGCGCGGGTGTCCGCGTCGCCGGCATAGAGCTGCGGCTTGATCGCCTCGGCGTACCAATCGCAGAAGTCGTCGAACGTCAGTCGGTAGAGAGCCCCCACCGCCGGCGCAAAGCTGAACTCCTGCAAGTTCTGCTCGAGCTCCTGCCGGACGGCCTCGAGTCGGGCCAGGATCCAGTGCTCCTCGAGCGCCTTCGGCCGCGCAGCGACCTCGTCGACGTCCCCGCTCAGGAGCAGCCGAGACGCGTTCCAGAGCTTGTTCGTGAGCTTGCGCCCTTCCTCGATGACGCCGTACGAGAAGCGGACGTCCTGCGTCGAGGACATCTTCAGGAGCCCGTAGCGGGTCGCGTCCGTCCCGTACTTGTCGATCACCTCGACCGGGTCGATGCCGGTGCCTAGGCTCTTGGACATCCGCCGCCCGTCCGGTGCGAGCACGGTTGAGTGGATGATCACATCCTCGAACGGGATGTCCCCCATCATCTCGAGCCCGGCGAAGATCATCCGGTTCTCCCAGAGACGGATGATCTCGCGCGCGGTCGTGTTCAGCGTCCCCGGGTAGAACGCCTCGAGGTCGGGCGTCTGATCCGGCCAGCCGAGGGTCGCGAACGGCCAGAGGGCAGAGGAGAACCAGGTGTCCAGAACATCCTGCTCGCGCGTGAGCTCGGTCGACCCGCAATCCGTACAGGCGCCCGGATCGGCCTCGGCGACCGTGATGTGGCCGTTCGGGCAGTACCAGACCGGGAGCTGATGGCCCCACCAGAGTTGCCGCGAGATGTTCCAGTCAGGCGCGGTCTCGAGCGATTCGATCGCGAACCGGTGCTGGGACTCCGGGTGGTAGCGCACCCGCCTTTCGCGGAGGGCCTCGAGGGCCGGCTCCTTCAGATCGTCCATCGCACACCACCACTGGAGCGAGATGAGCGGCTCGATCCGCGACTCGCACCGCTCGCAGAGAGCCACCGCATGGCGGTAGTTCTCCCGCTTCTCGAGCTGGTCGTGCTCGCGGATCCAAGCGAGGATCCGCTCGGCAGCCTCCTCCTGCGTCAGCCCGGCCAGGTCGCCTGCCTCCTCGCTCATGCGACCGTCGGGGCCGATCACCATCGGCTCGGGGAGGCCGTGATCCCGCCCGATCGCGAAGTCGGTCGGGTCGTGGCCGGGCGTCACCTTGAGGGCGCCGGTCCCGAAGTCCTTCTCCACCCGCTCATCGGGGATCACCGGGACGCGTCTTTCGACGTACGGGACGACCACCTCCTTCCCGACGAGATCCCGGTAGCGATCGTCTTCGGGATGCACTGCCACGGCGACATCGCCGAGGATCGTCGCGAGCCGGACGGTCGCGATCGTCACATGGCCGTCCCCGTCCGCAACCGGGTAGCGGACGTAGGTAAGAACGTCGTCGACGTCACGGTGCACGAGCTCGAGGTCGGAGAGCGATGTCATGTGGAACGGGCACCAGTTGATGATGCGGTTATCGCGGTAGACCCACCCCTTCGCGTAGAGGTGGACGAAGAAGTGCATGACCGCTCGCACGTAGTCGTCGTCCATCGTGAAGCGCTCGCGGCGGTAGTCGAGCGAGGCACCCATGCGGCGAAACTGGCTCATGATCGTCCGCCCGTAGAGGCGGAGCCACTCCCAGACACGCGCCTCGAAGGCCTCCCGCCCGAGGTCGTGACGCGTCTTACCCTCCCTGGCGAGATCCTTCTCGACGGCATTCTGGGTCGAGATGCCGGCGTGGTCGTAGCCCGGCTGGAAGAGGACGTTCTTCCCCTGCATCCGCTGCCAGCGAACCAGCGTGTCGGCGAGGGCAAGCTGGAGCGCGTGACCCATGTGGAGCTCGCCCGTGACGTTCGGCGGCGGGTGGGCGACGACGAAGCGCTCGCGCGACGGATCTGGCTCGGCAGCGTAGAGACCCTCCTCTTCCCAGGTCCGCTGCCAGCGCTCCTCCACGCCTTCGGGTCTATAGAGGGATTCCATGGGCGGCCAATTCTACGGACGCTTTGTGCCACAATCCGTCCATGTCCCAGGTCGTAGACGACGCACTCGCGGCCGGCCGCGCAGCGGGCGATCGGAAGGAATGGAGCGAGGCGTACGAGCTGCTCAAGCAGGCCGACGCCGAGAACGAGCTGGGAGCGAGCGACCTCGAGCTCTTCGCGGTCGCAGCGCTCTGGGCTGGAGAGTTCAAGGACGTTCTTCTTGTCATGGAGCGAGCGTACGCCGCTCTGCTGCAGGAGGGCGAGAAGGCGAGGGCGGCGTACATCGCCGTCGAACTCGCCCACCATTACAGCGGGCAGCTCCAGCAGGCGGTCGCACAGGGGTGGATGAGCCGCGCCAAGCGGTTGCTCGACGAGGAACCCGAGGGTGCCGCGCACGGCTACTGGGCCTTGCAGGAAGCCCTCTTCACGCTGGGCAAGCACGACTTCGACGGAGCCATCGCTCTCGCCAGGCAGGCCGAGGAGATCGGGAAGCGCTTCGGAGACCGCAATCTGGAAGTGCGCGGGATGCAGCGGCAGGGATCGGCGCTGATCGAGAAAGGCGATGTCGCCGAGGGCCAGCTGCTTCTCGACGAGGCGAGCACGGCCGCATTCGGCGGCGAGCTCGATCCGCACTCGACTTTGATCGTCTACTGCAACACCATCGGCGCTTGCCGTGACGTCGCCGATTACGACCGCGCCGGAGAGTGGACCGACAGGGCAAACCAGTTCTGCGAGTCGGTCTCGGCTTCCGCCTTCCCGGGGCTATGCCGGGTGAATCGCGCCGAGGTGATGCGCTTCAAGGGCAAGCTCACGGAGGCGGGTGCAGAGGCCGGAAAAGCGGGCGAGGAGCTTCGAATGTGGTGCCCGCGGATCGCGGGAGCTGCGTTCTACGAGCTCGGCGAGACCCGCCTGCGACTCGGCGATCTCGCGCAAGCCGAGGCTTCCTTCCGCGAAGCTGATGAGTACGGGAAGGATCCGGAGCCGGGCCTCTCGCTCCTCAGGCTCGGCCAGGGCAACGTCAAGGGCGCGCTTTCCTCGATCCGACGCGCGCTGAGCGACGACTCGCTCGGAATCCCGGCCCGAGCCCGACTCCTCCCCGCTGCCGTCGAGATCGCGATCGCCGCGGACGAGTTGGACGAGGCCGAGGACTACGTCGACCAACTCGGCGAAGCGGCCAACACATACGACACATCCGCGCTCAAGGCGTCAGGAGCGTTCGCACGCGGAAATCTGATGCTGGCACGCGGGGATGCGGCGGGCGCTTTCAACTGCCTTCGGCAGGCCAGAACGTTCTGGGACGCCACGGGAGCGACATACGACGTCGCACGAACACGAGAGTCACTCGGGCGCGCCGCACGCCTGGACGGAGACGAAGAGCGCGCGGTCTGGGAGTTCCAGGCGGCTGCAGCTCGGTTCGAGCGCCTCGGCGCACTGCGAGATGCCGAACGACTCGCAGAGCTCCTCGCGGTGAAGAAGACGGTGATGAAGACGTTCCTCTTCACGGACATCGTGAAGTCGACCGAGCTCCTGAGTACGATCGAGGACCGTCACTGGGCGAACGCCCTGCGCCTCCACGACGACGCGCTCCGATCGATCTTCGCCGACTGGGACGGCCAGGTGGCCGATCACACGGGCGATGGATTCTTCGTCGCTTTCGACGATGGCGAGCGAGCCGTCCGCGCGGCCATCGCCGTCCAGAAGACAGTCGACCAGGAGTTCGTCTTCGACGTTCGGATCGGCGTGCACACCGACGGAGCGCTCCAGCAGGGCGAGAGCTACCACGGTCGTGGCGTCCATGCTGCGGCGCGGATCGGCGCGCAGGCAGAGGGGCGCGAGATTCTCGGCAGCCAGGTCACGCTGGATGCCCTCGAAGACTTCCCGACGAAGAACCATCGCGCCGCGACGCTGAAGGGCTTCAAGGAGCCCATCCAGGTGTGCTCGGTCGACTGGGAGACGCGCTAGGCGCTCAGGTTCTGCCGACGCAACTCACACGCTCGACGGATCGTCCAGATCTCATTCAGCCGAAGGGACCACCCCGACCTGCCCGAAAATCGTGAGATTTTAGGCGCTCTCTTCGGCGAGCTCTTCGGGCTCGTCGGCATCCCGGCCGCCCTCGGTCACGAGAGTCGGCTTCAGGTTCCGCTCGATCGTCTCCTTCGTGATCACGCACTTGTTCACGTCCTTACGGGACGGGAGCTCGAACATGACGTCGAGGAGCGCGTGCTCGATGATCGAGCGTAGGCCGCGTGCGCCCGTGTCCCGGTCGAGTGCCTTGTCGGCAATCTCCCAGAGGGCGTCCTCCATGAAGATGAGCTCGATCGAGTCGTAATTGAAGAAGCGCTGGTACTGCTTGACGAGCGCGTTCTTCGGCTCCTGGAGGATCTCGACCAGGTCCTCGCGTGTGAGCTGGTGCACCGCGGAGATGACCGGTAGGCGGCCGATGAACTCGGGGATGAGGCCGTAGGAGAGGAGATCCTCGGGCATGACGCCGGAGAGGAGCTCGGTGCCCTCCAGGGAGCGCTTCGACTTGACGTCGGCTCCGAAGCCGACCTGGTTCTTGCCGATCCGCTTCCCAATGATCTTCTCGAGGCCCGCGAACGCGCCCCCACAGATGAAGAGGATGTTCGTCGTGTCGATCGAGAGGAACTCCTGGTGCGGATGCTTACGCCCGCCCTGGGGCGGCACCGAGGCCACCGTCCCCTCGAGAATCTTGAGGAGCGCCTGCTGCACGCCCTCCCCCGATACGTCGCGCGTGATCGACGGGTTGTCGGCCTTCCGTGCGATCTTGTCGACCTCGTCGATGTAGATGATCCCGGTCTCGGCCTTCTTCACGTCAAAGTCAGCGGCCTGGATGAGCTTCAGGAGGATGTTCTCGACGTCCTCACCGACGTAGCCGGCCTCGGTGAGGGCGGTCGCGTCGGCGATCGCAAACGGGACGTTCAGGATCCGTGCAAGCGTCTGGGCGAGGAGCGTCTTGCCGCAGCCGGTCGGCCCGAGCAGGAGGATGTTCGACTTCTGGAGCTCGACCTCGCCCTCGGGCGTCGCCATCTGTACGCGCTTGTAATGGTTGTAGACCGCGACGGCGAGGGTGCGCTTGGCCTCCTCCTGACCGACCACGTAGTCGTTCAGGACCTCGTAGATCTCCTTCGGGCGCGGCAGGTTGTCGAGATCGAGCTGGGCCGGAGCCGTGAGCTCCTCGTCGATGATCTCGTTACAGAGATCGATGCACTCATCGCAGATGTAGACGCCCGGACCGGCGATCAGCTTCTTGACCTGTCGTTGGCTCTTCCCGCAGAAGCTGCAGAGAAGCTGCTCGTTTCCGTCGGTTGCTCGCGCCACGTCTACCCTTCTTGTATCTCGAAATGGCCTCGGCCGCTAGGTGGCGGCCACCGCCACACCTGCGCCCCGCTGCGAGACGACAGTGTCGATGATCCCGTATTCCTTCGCTTCGTCCGCCGTCATGAAGTAATCGCGCTCCATGTCTTTCGAGACCTTGTCGAGTGGCTGCCCCGTGTGGAAGGCCGTGATCTCCTCCAGGCGCCGCTTGATCGCGATCGTCTCGCGCGCCTGGATCTCGATGTCCGTAGCCTGCCCCTGGAAACCGCCCGAGACCTGGTGGATAAGGATCTTGGCATTCGGGAGCGCCATGCGCTTCCCTTCCGTCCCTCCTGCGAGGATGATCGCGCCCATCGACATCGCGATGCCGACGCAGATGGTCTGCACGTCTGGCTTGATGTACTGCATCGTGTCGTAGATCGCGAGGCCGGAATAGACCGAGCCGCCCGGAGAGTTCACGTAGATCGAGATGTCCTTGTCCGGGTCCTCGGACTCGAGGTGGATCATTTGCGCCACGATCAGGTTCGCGATCTGGTCGTCCACGGGCGTGCCGAGGAAGATGATGCGCTCGTTCAGGAGCCGCGAGTAGATGTCGAAGGCGCGCTCGCCGCGCGACGTCTGCTCTACGACCATGGGGATCAGCGGACTCATGTTCTTTCTGCCTCCTCGCTGCCGGGCGTCCAGATCTTCATCCCGGCGCCGGCCTTTTCCTTCTCGGGTGTCCAAAGCTTCTCACGCGCCTGCGCGAGCTCGACGGGTATTCGCCGTACCTGTGAGACGACCTCGTCCAGCGCTTTCTTGAGCCTCAGATCGGCTCGCAGCTGCTCGAAGCCGCCGGTCTCACGCATCACGGTACCGATCCGCTCCGGTTCCTCCCCCACCTCTACCGCCTGCTCCCGGATCAGCTCGTCCACTTCTTCGTCCGAGACCTCCGTGCCGAGCCGCTTTGCGACCGCGTCGAGAACGAGCTCGCGCTTCACGGCCTGCGCCGCCTGTTCCCGTAGGCGGCCGACGACGGCGTCTTGCGGCTGCCCGGTCATCGCGAGATAGGTCTGGAACGAAATGCCACGCCGCTCGAGCGAGCGGACGAGCCCGGTCAGGAGCTCGGCGGAGCGACGCTCGACGAGTGGCTCGATCGGCCCGACATCGGAGACGTCGACGAGAGCGTCGACCGCGTTCTCGCGAAAGCGGGCGTCGAGCTCCTCCTCGAGTTGCTCGCGAAGCCGGGCCTCGAGGTCGCCGCGCAGCTCGTCGAGCGTCTCGAACTCGCTAGCCGCGCGGGCGAGGTCGTCGTCGAGCTCGGGCAGAGCCTTCTCCTTGACCTCCTTCACCGTCACCTCGACGTCGGTCGTCTGCTCCTCGTCGACCTGGAGCTGAACGGTCTTCGACTCGCCGGGCTTCATACCGGGTAGCGCAGCCTCGATCGGCTCAATCAGCCTTCCGTCGCCCACCTCCGCGACGTAGTCGCGTTGCGTCCCGGTCTCGTCACCCAGGAGATCGAGGACGACAGTGTCTCCCTCGATCACCGGGCGGTCCGTGACAGGCACGAGCTCGGCGACACTCGTCCGGAGCTCCTCGAGCTCGTGCCTGACGAGCTCCTCGGGGACTTCGGGCTCCGCGCCGGGCACTTCGAGCGTCGTCCAGTCGCCGAGCTCCGGCTCCGGGAGCACGGCAACGGTCGCCGTGAAGTGGAAGCTGTCGTTGTCCCCGGGCAGGCCGTCGTACTCGACCTCGGGCGTCGAGATCGGGCGGATGCCAGAATCGGTCGCCGCATTCCAGAACCACGTGTCGATGTGGCTGCGGACCGCCTCTTCCCAGACGGCTGCGCGCCCCACTCGTGCCATGACCACCTGGGGGGGAACGTGGCCCTTCCGAAAGCCCGGGACCCGAATCGAGCCTGCGAGGTCCGACGCCGCGTGCTCGTAGGCATGCTGGACGTCCGCCTCGGGCACCTCCACCGCGAGGCGCACCTTGCTCTCCGGGAGCTCTTCGACCTGGGTCTTCATCGGGAAGGGCCATTGTGCCAGTGAAGCCCCTATCTGGGTCAGGAGGGCTGAGTGCGGGCGAGAGGACTCGAACCTCCAAGGACCGAAGTCCAACGGGTCCTAAACCCGCAGCGTCTACCAATTCCGCCACGCCCGCGTGGTCCAAGGATAGATCGTGATCGCGCGTGAGAACGCTGCCGAGTGGAAAAGCTCCCGGCATGAGGTTGCTGCCCCGTCGCAAGCCTGCCCGCGGGCCCCAGGTCCGGAGCTGGTCCGGGTCGGACTCCGACAGCTCGCAGAAGGACGCAGACGCCGAAGCTGCGCCCGAGGCACGCGCCAAGGGCGAGTCTCTCGCGCCGAAGCCCGAGGCCCCCGGTCCCCAGCCGGAGCGCCACGAGCCCGAGCTGACCGATCCTGGCCTGACCGACCTCTCGAAGCGAGACTGGAAAGCGATCATCGTTCGCGCCGGCAAGCAGGCGCTCGAGGACGGGATCACCGATGTCGCCGCCGCGCTCGCTTACTACGCGTTCCTCGCCATTCCAGCGGCGCTCCTCGTCACACTCGGCCTCTTTACCGTGTTGGCGGGAGAGGACACTGTCGCGTCGATCATGGATAGCCTCAAGGGCGTCGTTCCGAGGGAGGCGATCTCGCTCCTCGAGGAGAGCCTCAACCGCTCGCTCGAGAACCAGGGTGGCGGAGTGCTGATGATCGTGATCGGCGTCGTCCTCGCGCTGTGGACTGCGACTGGCGCGATGACGGGTCTCATACGCGGACTGAACCGCGTATACGGCCGCAAGGAGACCCGGAACTTCCTGAAGCAGCGCATCGCCGCCCTCCAGATGCTCGCGTGCCTGCTGATCGCGCTCGGGCTCGTCTTCATGCTGCTCGTCCTCGGCCCGGCGATCTCCGACTGGGTCGGCAAAGCTCTCGGACTCGAGACTATGTTCGGCTGGATCTGGTGGACAGCAGAGTGGCCGATCTTGATCGGCGGGCTCCTCGCCGCCTTCGCCGTGATCCTCTACCTGGGCCCGAACGTCGACCATCCGCGGTGGAGGTTCCTGACCCCCGGAGCGGTCGTCGCGGTCGTCATCTGGCTCGCGGCGTCGGGCCTCTTTGCGCTCTACGTGAGCCTCTTCAGCTCGTACAACAAGACGTGGGGGTCGCTCGCCGCCGTGATCATCATGCTCACCTGGCTGTGGCTCTCGGCGCTCGCAATCCTGTTCGGGGCCGAGATCAATGCCGAGGCCGAGCGCGGCCGCGAGCTCCGGACCGGCCAGCCCGCCGAGCGCGAGCTGACCGCCCCCACGAAAGCGTGACGCAGACCCCCACACGGGGGATGCCTGCAAGCTCGGTCTGGCTTTAGCTACGACGACCGAGGGCAGCGGCCGTCCTCTCCGTGCACGAACGCGCCATGGAAGGTCGCTGAATGAGCATCACCCTGAGCCGCAAGAAGACGTCGATCTCGTTTTGTGCTGCGTTTCTCCTGCTGGCGCTTGCCGCTCCGGCCCAAGCCGCCCCACCGACCCCCGCTCTTCTCAGCCCGGCCAACGGCGCAGTCGTGGCCTCCCTGCCTGCTTTCGCGTGGAACCCCTCCCCGGGCGCCCACCACTACGAGTTCCAGGTCTCGGCCGACTCCGGCTTCAACTCGCCGGTGCTGGGCTACGGAAACGACCGCTTCTTCACCGGGAACACGAGGGCGACCCTCAAGAAGACGATCCCGAACGGGACGCTTTGGTGGCGCGTTCGCGCCGCGACCGAGGCCGGCGCTGTCTCACCCTGGTCAGCCGTCCGCTCCGTGAAGAAGGCCTGGACCTCAGCCCCCACGCTTGTTTCGCCGGCGTATGACGCGACACTGACCTACCCCGCTTCGCCCTTCAAACTGAGCTGGACGCCGACGCCCGGCGCCGCCAAATACCTGGTCACACTGGCGACCGACCCCGCGCTCGGCTCGCCGGTCTGGACCCCGGTCGAGACGGCCGCTTCGCAGTTCAGCCGCGCTCCAGCGCTCGCGCCCGGGCGCTACTACTGGGGCGTCACCCCAATCGACGCAGAGGGCAATCGAGGTAAGCCGTCCAGCGTCGGCACGTTCACCTGGGCGTGGCCCACGACCACCGCGACGAGCCTGAATGACCTCGTTTCCGCTCTGGAGGTCTTCGACCCGCTCTACTCATGGAACGCACTTCCCGGCGCGGCCCGGTACGAGGTGGAGGTCAACTCATCCTCGGACTTCACGCCCGGCTCGAAGGTCTGCTGCTCCGGCACCACCCTCGGGACCGCGTTCGCTTCCACGGTCCTCTACGAAAACAACACGTACTACTGGCGCATCCGCGCACTCGACCAGGCCGGTAACGCCGGCGTCTGGAACCTCGGTCCGGACTTCGCTAAGACGTTCGACAACGTCGCGCCCGTCGGGTCTGTAGTGGCGCCGAGCATCAAGAGCCTCCACATGCGCGACAACCTCACGGATGCCGGGACGGACGTCGACCTCGTGGCCCCCGGCTATCAAACGCAAGTGCCGGTCGTAGCCTGGGATCCGGTCCCCGGCGCCTCGAGCTACCTCGTCGATGTCACCTACTACGACGACGGCGCCGGCATTTGCGACTGGACCCATAGCGCCAATGAGCACTGGACGAGCCAGACCGCCGCCAACGCCTGGACACCACTCGGCTCGGGCTGGAACAGCGTCAAGCCCTACCCGGATGTGATGGGTGTCTCCACCGACAGCAACACGTCCTTGGAGCTCGGGCATTCCTACTGCGTTCGCGTCCGGGCACGAACCGACCGCGACACGAACGGCCAGGACATTTACGGCGACTACACGGATCTCGACTGGGGAGTCCCCGGTGGCCCGGCCTTCACCTTTACCGATTACCCGACAGGTGGTGCCTGCACCCCCTCGTGCACCAATGGCTATCTCGGGACCGGCGACTACGTCCTCCCCGCCCACGGCACCACTACCGGCCGGACGCCTCTCTTCACGTGGAAGCCGCTCTCCGGCAAGCAGAGCTACTTCGTGATCGTGTCGAAGGATGCGGCGTTCAACAACATCGCCGACTACGCCTTCACGCAGATCCCGGCGTATGCGCCGCGGACGCACACCCAGCCATCGACGTTCTCCGACGAGACCACGCTCTACTACTGGGCCGTCCTGCCCGCCGTCAACTTCAACGGAGGGCTCTCGACCGGCAACCCGCTGCTCTCCGCGTTCCGGAACTTCCAGAAGCAGTCGACCCCTCCGGCGCTCCTCTCTCCGGTGGGCAACACGCAGATCACGACGCAGCCGACCTTCACGTGGACGGCCGCAGAGGGAGCTCGCCGATACCGGCTCCAGGTCTCCCAGGACCCGACCTTCGGCTCGCCGATCGACGACGTTCTGACCCGGTCGACCGCCTACACGAGCAACAGCACCTATCCGGCCGACACCGTCCTTTACTGGCGCGTCCGCGCCGACGACGAGAAGCTGGTCGGCCTCACGTGGTCCGCAACCGGCACCTTCCGAAGAACGCTTCCGGCCCCCGTCCCCGATGCGGACAACCCGACCTCGGGCGACCTGATTCCTCTCTTCACCTGGGCTCCGATCACGGGCGCGGTCTCCTACGACTTCGAGATCAACGAGCCTGACGGAGACTCGAGCGTCTTCGAGGATGCCTACTCGTCCGCATTCGCGTTCGTGAAGATGACCGGCACCGGGGTCTGGGGCTGGCGCGTCCGCGCGAACTACCCCACCACGAGCACCTACTCGCTGACGGAAGGCCCATGGTCGGTGATGCGGTACTTCACGCGCACGATCCACGAGCCCGCCGGCGCAACGACCGATCGAGGCGTGAGCCGCGTCCTCTTCAGCTGGCAGCCCGTGCTCGGCATGAAGAACTACCGCCTACAGGTCTCCTCCCGCCCCGACTTCGCCCGGCTCGTCGAGAACGTGATCACCGACAATACGGTGTACGCACCGAGACTGACCACCGGGCAGGAGTACCTGAACGGCGGACTCTTCTACTGGCGCGTCGCCGCGGCCGATGAGGACAGAAACACCGGCGACTTCAGCCCGGCTCTGACGCTCGCTCTCCCGAAGGCGATGCGCGTGACGACGAGCGGAAGCCCCGTGAAAGGCCGCCGAGTCCCGATCACCGTCACCGTCCGCGATGCTGCACGCAAGCCCGTGACGCGCGCAGCCGTCCGGGTCTCCGGCGCCGGGGTGACGGCGTTCACCAGACGGACGAACGCCGAGGGCCGCGTCGTCCTCTATGTCAAGGCAAGGCGAACGGGACGCGTCACCTTCGCCATCACGAAGAGCGGTTACGTGCGGGCGATTGTCCGCCTGGCCGTCCGCCGCTAGAGAACAGGCGAGGGCTACACTGGCCCGGCGGCCCCGTAGCTCAGCGGATTAGAGCAGCGGACTTCGAATCCGCGTGCGGAGGTTCGACTCCTCCCGGGGCCATTCCCGAGAGATCGCAGTTAGCTAGCCATTGTGGGCTCACCCGCGGTAACGATTAGTTGCTCTTTCTAGCGTGGGTGGCAACGAAGGTGGCAACTACCGTCAGCCGTACACAACGCGTTTCGCTTTCAAGGCCCTTCCTGCGCTTCTGGCTGCTTCGCTGCCGCGCACGCGTCTTCATAAGGGTGGATTCCCTGCTTGAATAAACTTCATTAGGCTAGTCTAGTCGCGGCGGTCGAGTGTCCACCGTCCCAGGTCGGGATCGAGCTCGCCGGTCAGGCGAAGATGGAAGGTAGCTTGCGGGGAGCTCATGTTCGTGTTGCTCCTTTCGATGCGAATAGGCGGTGGTGGAAGCGTGTAGGCGGGCTCGAAGCTGAGAGGGGGGCGGAGCCCCCCTCTCAGCTAGTAGCTGGTAGACCTATACCGGCTGCGGAACGGACGTGGGAGTCTCCTCCGGCTGCATGGGCGACGGCTCGACGCGGAGGATGCGCGCGGCCCAGGCCGGGAGCCACCAGTTCCAGCGGCCGAAGAG
>DATLQD010000014.1:0-4526 GCA_035535315.1 Gaiellaceae bacterium | reverse complement strand
CGTCCCGAAGGGCACCGGCATGATCGAGACGGCGCTCGCGGCAGGCATCGAGATCCCGGTCTTCTGCTACGAGCCACGCCTCGGGCCGCCCGTCGGGGCGTGTCGTATGTGCCTCTGCGAGGTCGAGGGCATGCCGAAGCTACAGGCGGCCTGCACGATGACCGCACAGGACGAGATGGTGCTCCGCACTGCCCAGACGAGCGAGAAGGCGGCGCAGGGCCAGGACGCAGTGCTCGAGTTCATCCTCCTGAACCATCCGCTCGACTGCCCCGATTGCGACAAGGGCGGCGAGTGTCCGCTCCAGGACCTGACGTTTCGCTGGGGCCCGGGCAAAACGCGCATGGTCTTCCCGAAGCGGACCTTTGACAAGCCGATCCCGATCTCCCCGACGATCACGCTCGACCGGGAGCGTTGCATCCTCTGCTACCGCTGCACGCGCTTCTCAGAAGGCGTCTCGGAGGACGGCCAGCTCGTGGCGAAGAACCGCGGCGCGAGCTCGCTGATCGCGACCTTCGAGGATGAGCCATACCGGGCGCACTTTTCCGGGAACGTGACGGAGCTCTGCCCGGTCGGCGCGCTTCTGCCGTCCACCTATCGCTTCAAGGCTCGCCCGTGGGAGATCGACAACGTCCCAACCGTCTGCGGTCTTTGCCCCGTCGGCTGCAACACGTGGGTCACGGTCCGCGAGGGGAAGGCGCAGCGCGTGCTCTCCCGAAACCATTCCGAGGTCGACGACGGCTGGCTCTGCGACAAGGGCCGCTTCGCCTTCGGCCATCTCCGGGCTGACGACAGGATCCGCGAACCACTGCTTAGAGTCCGCCGGCGCGGCTTCGACCGGGTGCCGATCGAGCAGGCGCTCGACGAGGCTGAGCGGGGGCTTCGTGAGACTGGCGGCTCCGTCGTCGTCGCGTTCTCCGGAGGAGAGTCCGTCGAGCACGCGACAGCGCTCGCACGCCTCGTCCGCGAGGGCCTCGGCGCCTCCGGGGTGGCGCTCATCCCCGACGACCTCGATCCGGTGCTCGACGGGTTCCGGGCACCGCTCTCCGCGATCCGGGACTCGGAGGTCTGCCTTGTCGTCGGCGACGACCCGGTCGTCGAGCGCGCTCCTGTCGTCGATCTCTGGCTGAAGGCCGCGCGGCGCCAGGGCGCCGAGGTGATCCTGGCCGGGCCGACCGGGCGCGTGCAAGTCGCTCCGGGCGGCGCCGGCGCGTTCTGCGCCTCCCCGCCCCCCGAAGTCGCAGAGCGGCTCCAGGCTGCGGCAAGCGTCGCGATCGTGTGGTCACAGGATGCGCCCGACGGTGGCCGGGCCGTGGCCGCGCTTGCGGCGTCGCTTCCGGGCGAAGTCGCGCTCTACGTCCTGCCTCGAACGCCGAACGGCCGTGGGGTCGCATCGGCGTGGTACGGAGCGGGGGAAGGGCGGGGCCCCGGCCTCCCCGAGGAAGGGGAGATCGGCGCGCTCGTGATCTCGGGCGACGAGGCGGTCTACGATGCGCGCGTTCTCGGGCTTGCAGCCCGTGCGCGCTTCGTCCTGACGACCGCCATGTTCATGGGCGAGCACACCCTGCAGTCCCATCTCGTCATTCCGGGCGCGAGCTATCTCGAGCGGGACGGGACGACGGTCAATCTCGAGGGCCGCCGGCAACGTCAGCGCCGCGTGGTCACCCCGCCGGCCGGCTGGGACGAGCTCGAGTTCTTCGCCCGGCTCGCCGAGCGTTTCGGGGTCGCCGTCTCACCGTGGGCCGAGCTTCTCCCCGCCGAGCAGGCCGAGCTGGAGCCGCGAAACAAGCGCAAACCGGTCGAGGCGGACCAGTCGATGCCCCCTCCGACCCCATCCGGCTCGGGCCTCGAGCTCGTCCGTTACCGGCCGCTCTTCTCCGGGCCCGCCGTCGAGCGGATCAAGGAGCTCGAGTTCCAGCGCCCCGCCGCGGAGGTCGAGCTCGCCTGGGAGGACGCCGAAGCCCGCGATATCGCGCCCGGCGCGATCGTGTCGGTGCAATCGAACGGAACGAGCCGCGAGCTCCGTGCGCAGGTCAACCGTCGGCTCCTGCAAGGGGTGGTTCGCATCGCCGAGGATCACGCTGTGGGCCTCGAGGCTCCACTCTCCATCAAACCTGTAGCGAAGCGGAGGGGTTGATGGAGCTAAACCAGCCGTGGTGGATCGACGTCATCAAGGCCTTCATCGTCGTCAACCTCGTGCTCGGAGCCTTCGCCTACCTCACGTGGACCGAACGGAAGGTCCTCGGGCGCATGCAAAACCGCTACGGCCCCAACCGCGCCGGGCCCTTCGGGCTCCTCCAGCCGATCGCCGATCTCGTCAAGCTGCTTCGGAAGGCGAGCTTTGAGCCCGCCGCCGGGATCGACATCCTCTACTACGCGGCGCCGGTCGTCGCCGGGTTCACGGCACTCGCGGCCTTCAGCGTCATCCCGTTCGGCGGCGTCTGGCACTGGGGAAGCTACGACGTCACCGGCTGGGTCGTGAACGTGTCGATCGGGCTCATCCTTCTCTTCTCGCTGAGCGCGATCGGGATCTATGCATTCGTCGTCGGAGGCTGGGCGAGCGAGTCGAAGTACTCGCTCCTCGGCGCCATGCGGACATGCGCCCAGCTCGTCTCCTACGAGGTCTCGCTGGGCCTCTCCGTCCTCGGGGTCGTGATCATGGGCCAGTCGCTCTCGCTCGTCGACATCGCCGAGAAGCAGCAGGCGACGATGTGGTTCGTGATCCCGCAGTTCGTCGGCTTCATCGTCTTCTTCATCTCGGGGATCGCGGAGACCAACCGCGCGCCGTTCGACCTCCCGGAGGCCGAGCAGGAGCTCGTCGCCGGCTACCACACCGAGTACTCCGGAATGCGGTTCGGCCTCTTCCAGACGGCCGAGTACATCAACATGGTGACGCTCTCCGGGCTCGCGGTGACGCTCTTCCTGGGCGGCTGGGGCGGGCCGTGGCTCCCCGGGCCGATCTGGTTTCTCCTGAAGCTCGGAGCCTTCATCTTCGTGTTCATGTGGCTCCGCGCCACCCTGCCGCGGCTCCGCTACGACCAGCTGATGAAGTTCGGCTGGAAGGTCCTCCTGCCCGTGGCGACCGCGAACGCGGTCGTGACGGCGGTCCTCGTGACGGTGATCGACTGATGACCGCGCAACCACTCGGATCGCTGAAAGGCTTCGCGGTTACCTTCCGGCAGATCTTCAAGAAGCCGATCACGCAGGAGTACCCGGAGTACAAGCGGCCGCTCTACCCGCGTTTCCGGGGCCGGCACCGGCTTCACCGCCACGAGAACGGGCTGGAGAAGTGCGTCGGCTGCTCGCTCTGCGCGGCGGCCTGCCCGGCTGACTGCATCCGGGTCGTCGCTGCCGAGAACGATCCCGAGGACCGCGTCTCGCCCGGAGAGCGGTACGCCCGGATCTATGAGATCAACATGAGCCGCTGCATCTTCTGCGGCTACTGCGAGCTGGCATGCCCGTTCGACGCGATCACGCTCGGGAACGAATACGAGCTCTCGGAGTACAACCGAGACGACCAGATCTACACGAAGGAGATGCTGCTCGCCCCGCCGGTGAAGAGGGTCCCGGTTGCGGACGCCGACCTCTACGACACCCCGCTCCCGGTCTGGAGAACGGAGAGCTAGATCGATGGTTGATGCCTGACGTCGGCAACATCCTCGTCTGGACCGTCTGGATCATCGCGGCGACGGCGCTCTTCTCATCGGGGATCGCGGTCATCCTGTTTCAGAACCCCTTCTACAGCGCGCTCGCGCTGATCCTGAACCTCGCGTCGCTGGCGGTCCTCTACCTGCTGCTCGAGGCGGAGTTCGTCGCGGCCGCCCAGGTACTCGTCTACGCGGGCGCGGTCGTGGTCATGTTCCTCTTCGTGATCGCCTACCTCGGTGGCCGGGCGGACGCCCCGCTTGCCGGCGGGCCCACCTTCCAGGTCGTAGGAGCGATCGTCGCCGCGGGCGCGATCGGGGTCGAGGTCGTGGTCGCGATCGCCCTCAAGGCCGGAGACCGGCTGAACGACACGGACGAGATCGGGGCGCGGTTTGGCTCGCCGGCGGAGATCGGGCGCCTGTTCCTCTCCAACCACCTGCTCGCCTTCGAGGTCACCTCGATCATCCTCCTCGTCGCTGCCGTGGGCGGCGTCATCCTCGGTAGCGCCGTTCCGAGCGACGAGAGGGTCGAGAGGAGCGCGGAGCGATGATGGGACCGGGCATTGCCGCCTATCTGATCGTCTCAGTGATCCTGTTCGCTACGGGTGCGCTCGGTGTCCTGATCCGCAGGAGCCCCCTGATCATCCTGCTCGCGCTCGAGATCATGCTGAACGCAGGCAACCTGGCGCTGATCGCCTTCTCGCGCCGTTTCGCCGACGGAGACGGCCAGATCTTCGCACTGACCGTGATGGTGGTCGCAGCCTCGGAGGCCGTGGTCGGCCTCGGCCTCATCGTGGCGATGTCGCGGAAGCACGTCGAGCTGGACGTCGACAAGCTCAGGACCCTGAGGGGCTGACGTGGACGTTGCCGCCTGGATCTGCCTTG
>DATLQD010000013.1:0-8801 GCA_035535315.1 Gaiellaceae bacterium | reverse complement strand
TTGAGCGTGCACGTGCTGGCCGCTGTGCCCGTGTTCGTGAGCTTCGCCGCCCAGTTCCCGGAGTGCCCGCTCGCGATGCGGGTGAGGGAGATACTCGCCCCCGAGCCCGACGTATTCCACCCGGAAAGGTCCGCCTCGAAGCCCGAGTTCAGCACGAGATTGGTCGCCGCCACTACCACCACCTGCCTGCTGGCCGTCGACGAAAGGCCGCCCGTGTCCGTAACCGTCACGCTTACCGTGTACGTGCCCGCGGCCGTGTACGTGTGCGTGGCGCTCGCACCGGCCTGCGGCCCAACGACTGGCGAGCCGTCGCCGAAGTCGAATCGGTAGCTGCCGATGGGGGTGGCGTCCGTGTCTGTCGAGGCGGAGGCGTCCGCCGTCACTACGAGATTGATCGCTCCCGAGTCAGGGGTCACGGTGAGGGCGGCGACCGGCGGGGAATCAACGTCGCTGAGGGCCTGCACCGCGGCGCTCGCGGTGGAAGACAGACCCGCGGTGTCCGCCACCGTCACCGTCACGGTGTAGCTGCCCGGGGCGGTGTACGTGTGTGTCGCGGTCGCGCCTGGCTGTGGCCCAACCAGTGGCGAGCCGTCGCCGAAGTCGAAGCGGTAGCTGGCGATCGGCGTCGCGTCCGTGTCCGTCGAGGCGGAGGCGTCCGCGGTAACCAGCGCCGGAACGACGCCGGAAGTCGGGTCCACGACGAGGGCGGCGGCAGGCGCGGCGTCCGGTGGCGGCCCAGACTGAAACTCGTACGCGCCCCGATCGTCGTAGGGCCGCGGCCCGACGCCCGTGTTCGGGGTGGCAGGATCGTCGACCCGGGGGTTCCCTTGGACGTCCGCGCTCGGCTGACCGCTTGCGCCTGCGTTAGCGGAGTCGATGGCCGGGGACCCGGCGGTGAGATGGAAGTCTCCGGTCGACTGGCTCTGCCACCTCGGGTCGGCCTGGATCCCGTGCGTCTCCTGGCCGCTGGCGGCCTGGAAAGAGGCCAGCGAGCTGTAGCTCGTCGAGTTCCAGATGAGCATGACGTCCGGCGTCGTCAAGTTGACGAGGTCGTAGTCCAGCGTCGTCCCACTCGTCGAGCCGGCCTCGATACGGATGTTGCTGTGCGTCCTCGGGCTCTTGATGCCGTTATCGACGCTGATGTTGTTCGCGAGCGTCGCGCCGGTCGAGCCGCCTTCGACGTTGATCCCCGCTGTCACGTTCTTGTATGCCGTGTTGGCGATGATCCGCTGGCCGGTCGTGACGTAGTTGTCGATGCCGTGGTCGCCGTTGTTGTAGGTGACGTTGTTGTAGATCAGGCTGTTGTTCGAGCCGGAGTACGCCTCGATGCCCGAGTCCTCATTGTGATGGCTGACGTTGCCGTCCACGACGTTTCCGGGAGCGGAATGCAGGCGGATCCCGGGGGCCGCTCGCTCGTACTCGCGCGCGTTGTTGAAAGTCAGGTTGCCCCTCACCTCGTTGCGAGTCGACCCGCTCATCAGTTCAATCCCCGCGTAGCTGTTGTGGTCGGCGGTGTTGCCCGACACAAGCGAGTCCGTGGTGTTGTTCAGGCGGATCCCCGCTTTCGTCTGCCCGCTGACCGGGTGGCCCGAGTAGGTCACGTGGTTGCCGGAAAGCGTGATGTGCGCGGAGTTGGTCACCGAGATTCCGTAGCCGCTCGTCCCGGTCACGGAGAAGTTGCTCACCGTGACCCAGCTTCTTCCCGAGATCGTGAAGCCGCTGACTTGCCCGCTCAGGATCACGCTCGCTCCGGGGGCGGCCGTGAAGGCGATCGAGGCCGTCGAAGTGCCCGAACTTGGGACGACGACATTTTCGGCATAGGTCCCAGCCGCGACCTGCACGGTCTGCCCGGCGCTCACCGTGCCGGCTGCGGCTCCGATGGTGCAGAAAGGCTGCGTCACGGTCCCCGATCCCGCGTTCGTGCAGTTTGGGTTGGCCCGGTCGACGTAGAGGATCGAGCCCGCCGCGGCTGCACTCGCAGCCACCGAGAGCATGAGAACCAGGGAGAAGAGGCAGCCGGCTGCGGCCCGCGTCCGTGCCGAGCGGCTGAATCGTCCCGGTCGGCGGTGGAAGAGCGCGGATGCCTCGGATCTGGGTCTCACTGGACTCCCGTCCATCCGGTCGGCGGGTGCGCGACGCGTCGAAACAGCTCGAGATGCCTTCGGGCAAACCCTTCCTCGTCGGTGAGAGCAGCGACCTCGGCGATCCCCGCGAGCGCCGCGTCGCGCCAGCTCGCCCGCGAGGCTCCCAGTCTCGCGAGCCCGTCTCCGAGAAACCGGCGGAAGAGATCCGGGAACCAGCCCGAGCCGTTGACGGCGTACTCCACGCCTGCACCCCAGCTATCGCCCGTGAGCGTGCGTCGCCGTGCGATGCGCCGGCCGGCCACGGCACGGGGGTCGAGATAGAGCGCGTACATGAGCGCGAAGCGGACGAGGTCCCGCACCGGCTCGCCGGATGTGGCGCCTGCCTCCCAGTCCACCACTCCGGAGACCCGCCCCCCGGCCAGGAGCACGTTCCCGAACCAGAAATCTCCGTGGACAACCGTCCGTGGAACGGTGTCCGCTCGGAGGCTGGCGTAGATCTCGGCGAGCTGGTCGAGGTCTTCGCCGAGTCGCTCGTCCTCGCGGAAGCGACTCGCAAGCCTCACGGCCACTCCGCAATCCATGTTCAAGGGCAGCGATGGCCCGTTGGTAGCGCGCTGGAGATCGGCGAGCCAGGCCTCGACCGCGGCGAAATCCTCTGCCACCCTCGCGGGCGTAGCGGTGTGACGCCTCCGAAGGTAGGAGGTCATCATCGGCACTCCCGCCACGGCGGTCATCACGAGCGCAGGGCGTCCTTCGAAGTCGACTACCTCGACAGTGCGCGGGATCGTCCGAGACACGTGCCTAGGTTCGAGCCCGTTCAAGTACGCGAGAAGATGCCACTCGGCGTTGACCGCCGATCCGGCCGAATCCGTGGTGGGAACCTTGGCGGCGAGGACAGGTTTGCCGCTCTCTGGCGAGACAAGAAGGACCGTGACCTTGGCGTTGGGATCCTTGGAAGGACCGATCACGAGCGAGCGTAGGCCGGAGGCGCCTATGAACTCCCAGAGAGAGCATCGGCCGGGCGACGCCTCATCCGTGGTCACCGGGAACCCCTGGGTGTCCAAGGCCGCCGACGTCACGCCCGCCTCCCGACGAGAATTCGACCCGGGGCGAGCATCCGGGTCAGCCGCCAGGGAGCGACGGCGCGGAGAAGGCTCAAGCCGATCCCGATCGGTGTGGAGAAGACGGTCCCGGGCGGGATCACCAGGACTGTCTCGACGAAGACCCGTACGGGCGCCGGTGCATCCTCGACGAGGTACGCGGGAGCGGAAGCGGAGGGAAAAGCAAGGTATTCACGTTCCGGCTCGATCCCCGCGTTCAACGCGAACGTTCTGCAGCGGCGGAACGCCCCGGGCGCAGTAGCTGCTAGGACAACGGGGGTGCCGGGTGGCAGGTCGCGCGCCGTCCCCGCGGCGCCCCGGCGCTTCGCGGCCGAGCGCTCCAGGTCGACGCGAACGGCACCGGCCGGGCTGACAACCCGCCAGTTGTTCCGCCAGCGCTCGTTACCGGACAGTCCGGGCCTCCTCAACTCAGCACCGCCAGCGGGCGGAGCCTGACGACGGGGCTCGCAATCCCGTGGTCGGCAAGGACGTCCACCACGTCATCGACGCCGCGGTCGTCGAGGTGTGGAACTTCGATCGGACCGGCGCCGGAATAGTCGAAACCGAGCGTTACCCCGCCGGACGGGGACGGTCCGGAGAGTCCTCCTCCGAGGAAGCGCTCGACGTTCTTGCCCGCCCCGTGCGGGGCCGAGTACAGGCTGCGATGAGCTTCGTCTCCGGGTACACAGACGTAGGAGGAGGTCCGGTCCGTGCCCGGCACAAGCAGTGGCCGACCGATCTTCCGGAAGATCGGGTGATCGGGCGTGGCCGAGGGCGGGTAGACGCGGCAGGCGTTGTGACGATGAACGATCGCTGTGCCTCCGTCGACCCACTCCTCGTAGATCGAGTTGTGCGGTGAGTCCACGACCAACCGGCTGCCTGCGGCACCGAACGACTCCCGGACGATCGCACACAGGCTCGCATACGCCGAGAGCCTGAACGCAAACCCGTAGTTCATCGCCATGCCGTTGGCCAGCATCAGCCGCTCACCCTCGGGGCCGCTCCGCTCGACCGGTGGGAAGTCCGTGGAGAAGTAGAGCGCCTTCCTGAGCTTGAACTGCTCGATGGACCTGGCGCGGCCGAAGTGGTAAAGAGGCTTCTGAACGGCCATCTGAATGCGCACAGGCCGCGGGTAGCGTTTGCGGCGACCGAAGAGCAGGCCCAGCTCGCCGGGGAGGGAGCCTCCTCCCCCGTGGTACTGAAGCGTGACCTGCCCGCGCTCGAGGCCGAGGAGATCGGCCGCCTCGGAATCGAGCACCTCCTCCACCTCTTGGAACTCGATGAAGTGGTTGCTCGGCCCGATCGTCCCGAACCTGATTCGCGAAAGCTGGACGACGGACCACGGCAACTCGCGCCGGACCCGCTCGCGGCCGCCATAGGGTTCGAGGTCGATGTGCCCGCCCTCCTCGACCTGGCCGAGCTCGGCTGGATCAACGTCGAACCTCTGGGCCGCGAATCGGGCTCCGTCGGCGGCGCAGCGAACGACCTCGTCCGGCGTGAGATCTCGCCGGTATGTGGGGGGATAGGGGTAGCGCTCCCGGACCCGGTTGTAGAAATCCCTGATGGCCGCGGGGCGGGGTCGTTCCAGGTCCAGTGCGATCAGGGCCATGCCGCAGTTCAGGGACGCACTCGTAAACGTCGGCCTGATGGTGTCCTGGGTGGCGACGGCAATGCTCGACGGCATCTCCTTGTCGCCCTTGAGGTGGAAGTCGGGGAGGACGACCGGAGGTGCGGCCAGGTCACTGTCAGCCACGCCCTCGCGGAGATGCGTCAGAGCAAGGGGGTCGGCGGGAGAGTCGACGCTGTCGAAGACGCGCAGGTCAAAGGGCGGGCTCTCGAGGCCGGCTTCAGTCACGAGTGCTTCTACGCGCAAGCCTCTACCTCCGGAGCGCCCACGAGCTGAGGAAGGCGAGCCCCAGGTTTCCTGCCCAGGACCACTGAGAAACAGCGCAGCTTGGCAGCGAATGCCGACGCGACATCCAATACGGGCGGATGAGCCGGGCCGAGCCCCGTCCCCGCCGAGAGTGTGGCGGCAAAAGCCCAGTACCTGCGCAATTCGCCGGCCATATACGTGCTCGTCACGAGCGCGCGTCCGGCCGTGACGGGGCTACAAACCAGGATCGATGGCTCAGCAGCTGGAAGTCGCTCAAGCACGACCAGGCTGTCGGGCACGAGCTCCTCGGCCCGGCCCCTCATGGGCGCTTCCTGCCGTCCGTGGGGCATGCCGCGGCCGCCTGCACCTTCGACTCGAAGTGGCTCCACGAGGCCCCAGACCGTCGTCCCATCCCCCACCGCCAAGTTGTCGCCGGTGGCCCGCCCGCCCGATTCCAGCTCCGCGAAAATGACGGTCGAGCGACCGATCCCGCTTGGAGCGGTGACGAGCGGGGTCGAACCTCCGGCGATACAAGCAGAGGCATGGAGCGGGGCTCGTCCCCGAATCCCGGCGGCCCAGAGAGCCGGGTACTGCATCAATACCGCTCTGGCCAGCAGATGGAACCGCGACCGCAAGACCCGGGCTGCGATGCGATCTCGCGGGGGCGGACGCCATCGGTAAGTGAATTCAGCGACTCCCGGGGTGCACCGCAAATGCAGGTCGAAGCCGGCCGTGCAGACATTCTCGACGACGATCTCTGTGCCACGCCGCCAGGCGCCTCGCGTCAGGAGCTGCCAGCCGTCTGTCTGGAATACGTGTCGGTCGGACTCCACGCGAACTCGCACGGAGGCATCGGAAGCCTCGACTCGCCGAAGCTCTCCGGCCGATCCTTCGGCGATCAGCTCCGCGACCCATGGAAGAGAGCACTCGATCTCCAGCCGCTCCCCCGCCGTATCGAGGAAACTACGCATCAGCGCTCCCCGGCATGGCGTAGTGCGATCTCATACGCTTCGGTGAGGTCCTGGCCCAGGACCTCGGGCCGGAACCGATCTCCCACGTGGACGCGAGCGGCAGCGGCCATCCGAGCCGCCTCGTCTGGGTGATCCAGCACGTATGCAAGCGCTCGGCTGAGTGAGGCCGGATCCCCCGGCCGGGCCAGCAAACCGGTCTTGCCCGGGATGACGATTTCCGGCACCGAGTTCACGGCCGTAGCGACGACCGGGACACCGCTCGTCATCGCCTCGACGACGGCGCAAGGAAGCCCTTCGTACAGGCTCGACATCGCGAACACGTCGAACCCTGGAAGCAGGGTGGATACGTCCGATCTGTTACCGGCGAGAATGAACCGGTCGTCGAGCCCTCTCTTGCGGATCAGGCGCTCGGTCTTGCTGCGCAAGTTTCCGTCACCCACCCACACCATGTAGACGTCGGGGCGGCGCAGTGCGGCTATCGCCTCCACCATGTCGATGGGCGCCTTCTGTGTGTCGAGGCGAGCCGCTGTCCCAACGACCTTCGCGTCCTCGGGGATTCCAAGGACACGGCGCGCTCGCCGGCGGCTGCTGTCGGAGACGGGAAGGATGCCGTCGTCGATCGGACTGGCGATTGCGCGGATGCGATCCGGTGGAGCGAGTCTCAGCCGAACCGCCTCGGCCGCCACCACAGTCCCGTCCGTGAGGAAGTAATCCGTCATCCGCGCAAGCCTTCGCTCGATGGTCAGGAGCGCGCCTCGGACAACCGGCGACTGGAACTCGTGGAACGGGAATCCGTGAAAGGAATGGACGACCGTGGGCACGCCCACGCGACGAGCGGCGATCCTGCCGAGAGCACCTGCCTTCGCGCTGTGGGTGTGGACGAGATCGAACTCTCCGGCTGCCAGATGTGAGGCGAGCTCTCTGACTCCCTGGGCGTCAAGCCAGGGGTAGATTCGACGGGCGGGTGACATATGACGCACGGAGATCACCGGAAACCCGGCCTCCTCGGCCCGATCAGCGAGCGATCCGCCCTCGCCCGCGAAGATCGTGGTCGAATACCGATCCGGATCGAGACCCAGGGTGCCGCGCAGGGTGATCCCGCCCGCGCCGGCCGTAAAACTCGTGACGATCTGGGCGACGCGCACCTGGCGGACAGGGCTCTTCCGCGCCGCCTTCTCCCCGAGGAGTCCTCCCTGAGCAGATTCTCTGCGGCCCGCAGACCGCTCGCTCAAGGCAGGCCTACTCACGCGCCTCTTGGTCCTCGGACCCTACGTCGGCGCGGATACGTGATCAACCCCAGCAACGGCAACCGGCTGACCGTCAAGAGGTGGCCGGCGTCCATTAGCTCGCCCTTCTTGACGGTCGCGGGCAAGACGAGAACGAGGCCCCCGGGGGTGCCGTTATTCAGCGACGCCGACGCGTTTTGCACGTCGAACGGTCGGACGCGGACGGGGGGATGAGCAGGAGACCCCGCGTGCGCTCCGATCGCCAGCCTCCATGGCCGTCCGGGAATTGCCTCGACCGGCTCAGCAAGCTCAGGCTCCGGGACAACAAGCTCCGAGACGTCCTCAGAAGAAGCCGCCTCTAGCCACTCCGCCAGAGGCCCAACGTTCACTTGTGGGCCTATCGGGATCAGGCTTACCTTCAGAAGAGCGGCCGCTTCAGCAGCCAGCCTGAGTCGCATGCCGATGCCCGTCTCGTCATGCAGCGCCTCCCACTCGTCCGGTTCGTTCTTGAGCGTCCCCAGAAGCGGCGCCCGAAACTCCCTCGCGAGGGCATCGCCCCCGACCAGGGTCGGCCGGAACGTCTCGATGATCCCGGCCACCCCCACGCCGAGGATGAGACCGAGCAGGGCACCGAGGACGACGTCAGCGAAGAAACGAGAGGAATCCGCTGCCGTGGGCGGGCCGGCACGGCTGATGATCGTCGCCTTTGGGCGCACCGACTCGCTGGACAGAACGCCGTTTTGCTGAACCTCGAGAGCGCCCCTTTGCTGGACAAGAGAGCGGCTCAGTTGAATCGCTGAGGCTCGGTCGGCACGTAGCTCGGCGCTCTCTACACCGGAGGCACCGGAAAGGCGCTCGTCGAGCGAGTCGATCCGCGCGTCGAGGTAGGTGATTCTCGCGTTCAGGTCGCCGATCTCTTGGCCGAGATCGGCCAGGACCTTCTGCGTCTGGCCCTGGCTGGCAGCCAGTCGGGCGCGAATCACCTGGGCAGCGAGCGCATTGGCGATCGCCGCGGCGGCTTGAGGATCTCGGTCACTGATCGAAAGCTGAAAGACCCCCGAGCTGCCCAACCCCCGAACGGACACATGGTGCTTCGCGACTTCTACGGGGTCTCGTCCCGACACATCGGCAGCGCTCAGGGCTCTCCTCACCGGTCCGGGACTCGTCGCGATCGCCCGGGCCGTGTCGACAATCGCCGCTGCCTCGGCACGCGACTCGGGATCTCGCGTGTCGAGCACGCCGCGCGCCGAGGCGGTGTAACTGGGCGCGTCCCCGAGATGCAGCAGGGCGGGCGCAGCGATCCCCAGGGCGATGAAGCAAACGATCAACCGCCAGTGCTGTCCAAAGATCCGGCGGACGACTTCGTTCAGTTCCATAGTTCAGTCACTGCTTCCTTACTTGTGGATGGGGGTGGAGAACCGACTCTCGGGACGCGGAGCGCGACGAGTTGGGCCGGTGCCGTCCAGCCGAGAAGAGGATCGTGGGCTGGGTCGTGGTTAGCGTCCAACAGGGGCCACACCGAGCTTGGGGGCCGCCGCTGGACGCTT
>DATLQD010000012.1:0-2336 GCA_035535315.1 Gaiellaceae bacterium | reverse complement strand
GCTCCGGCAGGCCCTCCATCGACAGATCCCAGCTCGCGCCGGCGTCGCTCGTTCTGTAGACGCCGAGGCGCCCGCCGGACGTCACCCTGTTCTCCGCTCCTTCGATCGGGACGACGAAGGCCGTGTCGGCGTCGCGTGGGTGTAGGGCGAGGGCGAAGCCAAAGCCGCTCGGAAGGCCGTTCCCGTCGAGCCGCTGCCACGAGTCGCCTCCGTCGTCCGAGCGATACACGCCGCAATGGTTCTGCTGCCAGAGGCGTGGCGACTCCGCGCAGCGCAGTAGCTTGTGCACGCACTGACCGACCTCTGGATACGGATCCGGGAGGAAGTCCGCCGCCGTCCCCGAGTTGACGGGCGTCCATTGCTCGCCGCCGTCATGGGTTCGGAAGACGCCTGCGGCCGAGATTCCGACGTGGAGATGGTTCGCGTCCGCCGGGTCAAGCTGAATCGAGTGGCAGCACATGCCTCCGGCGCCGGGGAACCACCGCTCCCGGGTCGGGTGGGCGAGTAGCCCTTCGATTGTCTGCCAGGTCGCCCCTCCGTCGTTCGAACGGAAGAGTACGCCAGGGGCGGCCCCGAGCCAGAGGCGTCCCGGCTGGTCCGCATGGCCGGGCTCGACGTGCCATGTGCGCTCGAGCTTGAGCTTCGAGTCGTCCGGCAAGCCCAGATTCTCCGCGTGCTCCCAGGTCTTCCCCAGGTCGCGGGAGCGATGAACGGTCGCTCCATACACTTCGTGGTTCGTGCAGGCGTGGAGGACACCGTCACGCGGATCCAGAATCGCGTGATAGACGGACCACCCCACCAGGTGGGGCCCATCGAGTGTCCACCCCTGCCGCAGCTCGTCGCTTCGGAGGAGAAAGAGCCCCTTTTTCGTTCCGGCGAGCACAACGACCGGCATCTGCTAGAGCTTTTCAGATCAGTCGTGGGAGCGGGGGGCTTGTGTGTTTGAGTCAGCGAGGCATAATCAGCGGCGTGCGCGTCCGTGCCTCGCTTGTCGCCGCTCTCTTCGCGCTGGCCCTCCCGACGTCCGCGGGAGCGGTTGTGAACGCAGGCACGATCCAGGTCAACCGCAGTGCGGCCGGGGTTCACCTTGGGATGACGCGGACGACGGTTGTGTCCAAGCTCGGCCCGCCCATCTTCCAAAACGGGAATGGATACATGCAGTACTCGGAGAACAACATCTTCGATCTGTACCTGAACCGTGCGCGCCGGGTTCGGATGCTCGGTGTCTCCGGTCCGAACTTTTGCACCGCCTCCGGAATCTGCATGTTCGCGGCCGACGGCGTCCGCAAACTCAAGAACCAGTGGGGGACGCGGCTGAAGCTCGTCCGGCTGGAAACCGGCGAGCAGGTCTACCTCCTGCGAGGCGTCGTCGACGGCCGTCGGGTCTTTACCTCGTTCTCAGCGACGACGATTCGGCCGCGCGGGAAAATCATCATGGTGTTCATCGGCCGGTGTCCCCCGCTGCCGGCCGTCTGCGGGCTCTAGCCTCCCGTGCCGGGGGACAGGCGGGAGCTCGAGGATGCGCTTGCGGCGCTCGGTGAGAGCGAGCAGCGGTTCCGCGAGATGGCGGACAGCGCGCCGGTTCTCATCTGGATGGCGGCCCCCGACACACTCTGCACCTTCTTCAACCGCGGCTGGCTCGAGTTCACCGGCCGGACCATGGCGGAGGAGCTCGGGAACGGCTGGGTGGAGGGCGTCCATCCAGATGACCGCGACCGCTTCCTGGCGGTCTACCTAGGCGCCTTCGAGCAGCGCCATCCTTTCGACACGGAGTATCGCCTGCGCCGCGCAGACGGTGAGTACCGCTGGCTGATCGACCGGGCGGTGCCGCTCTACCGTGGGGGAGCGTTCTCGGGCTATATCGGGACGTGTATCGACGTCCACGAGCGGCGGCAGGCCTCTGATCGCATGGCACGCCTTCAAGCAGTCACCGCCCGCCTCGCGCGCTCATCGACCCAGACTGAGGTAGCCGGTGCCGTCGTCCACGAGGGCGCGGCCGCTTTGGGCGCGCAGGCCGGGTGGATAGCCCTGCTCACCGAGGACGAGAGTGCGCTCGAGATGGTTGCCTCCGTCGGGTACGAACCCGAGCTTGCAGAGGCCTATAGCACCCTGCCGATGTCGCTCGTGAATCCGACCGTCGATGCGGTGCGCCATGCGCGCGCGGTGTGGCTCGCGTCGGCGGACGAAGTCGCCGCTTCCTACCCCGACCTGGATCAGGACTACCGGCGAACGGGGTTCGAGGCGATGGCGATCGTGCCGCTCATGGCCGGGGGGCGGGCCGTGGGCATTCTGGCCCTGAACTTCGAGGCGCGGCGGTCGTTCGACTCGGGCGACCG
>DATLQD010000011.1:0-14457 GCA_035535315.1 Gaiellaceae bacterium | reverse complement strand
GACGCACCCGTCGTCCCGGGGGACGCCGCCCTCTCTCACGCTGCGATCGAGCGGACGGTCGGGGAGGTGCTGGCGGCCGGCGCACTGCCGATCGTGCTCGGAGGCGACCATTCGATTACGGAGCCGAACGTGCGGGCCTGTGCTGGGGTCAACGGCGCTGTCGGACTCGTCCACTTCGACACGCACACCGACACGGCCGCTGAGGTGTTCGGAGTCGAGGTTTCACACGGCACTCCGATGTACAGGCTGGTCGAGACCGGAGTGGTCGATCCGCACCGCTACGCGCAGATCGGCCTCCGCGGCTACTGGCCAGGGGAAGCAGAGTTCGCCTGGCAGGCCGAGCACGGGATCACCGCGTTCCCGATGAGCGAGGTTCGCGAGCTCGGGATCGGCGTGGTCGTCGAGCGCACGCTGGCCACGATCGGGCCGGGGCCAGTGTTCCTGACGGTCGATGTGGACGTTCTCGACCCAGCCTTTGCGGCCGGGACGGGAACGCCGGAGCCCGGCGGCATGACGTCAGCCGACATGCTCTGGGCCTGCCGGACCCTCGCCGCCGGCCTGGAGCTCGTCGGCGCCGATGTCGTCGAGGTGGCGCCGACGGAGGTCGGGTCGGCCGACCTGACGGCGCTTATCGCCGACCGGATCGTGCGGGAGATCCTGACCGGCATTGCGCTCCGCCGTCAGACCTAGAGCCGCGCACGGCCGCCCGTACAATCGACCCATGCGCACCACCGCGGAGCTCCGCGAGGGATTTCTCTCCTTCTTCGAGGGAAAGGGCCACCTCCGGCATCCGTCCGGCTCGGTGATCCCGCCGGCCGAGGACCGCTCGACGCTCTTCACCGTCGCCGGGATGCAGCCGTTGCAGCCGTATTTCCTGGGACTGAAGGAGCCGCCGGCGCCGCGCCTGGTGACCGCGCAGAAGGTGATGCGCGCCGGCGGGAAGCACAACGACCTGGACGACGTCGGCCGCACGCCGCGCCACGGCTCCTTCTTCGAAATGCTCGGCAACTTCTCGTTCGGCGACTACTTCAAGGACGGGGCGATCGATCTCGCGTGGGAGTTCGTGACCGAAAGGCTGGGCTTCCCCAAGGAGAGCCTCTGGGCGACGGTCTTTGCCGGCGATCCGGAGCTCGGCCTGGGTGAGGACGAGGTCGCTATCGCCGGGTGGGAGCGCGTCGGCATCCCGAGGGAGCGGATCGTCGGGCTGCCGCGGGCCGAGAACTTCTGGCAGGCGGCCGAAACCGGGCCGTGCGGTCCCTGCTCGGAGCTCTACTACGACCGGGGTGTCGAGTACGGCTGCGACCGGCCCGACTGCGAGCCGGGCTGCGACTGCGACCGCTTCCTCGAGTTCTGGAACCTCGTCTTCATGGAGTTCGACCTCGGCGTCGACGGATCGCTGACACCGCTCCCGAACCAGAACATCGACACCGGCCTCGGGCTCGAGCGGAGCGCCATGCTCCTGCAGGGCGTCGACTCGATGTTCGACACTGACGGCTACCAGCTGATCATGGAGTGGGTGGCGGCGGAGAGCGGGGTCGCCTACGGATCGAGCGAGGAGGCGACGAAAGCCCATCGCGTCCTGGCCGACCATGGGCGGGCGATGACGTTCCTGATCGCAGACGGCGTCATGCCGTCGAACGAGGCGCGTGGCTACGTGCTGCGCCGAGTAATCCGCAGGGCGATCACCCACGGGAGCCGGATCGGGCTCGAGTCCCCGTTCCTCGAGCGCCTCGCGGACCAGGTGATCGCCCAGATGGGAGAGGCCTACCCGGAGCTCGCGTCGCATCGTGAGGAGATTCACCGGGTCCTTGCCGCGGAGGAGGAGCGCTTCTCGCAGACGCTGGCCCGAGGGATGAGGCTCTTCGAGGAAGTGGCCGCGACCCGGAAGAACATCAGCGGCGAGGACGCTTTCCGACTCCACGACACCTACGGGTTCCCCCTCGAGCTGACGAGGGAGCTGGCCGAGGAGCGCGGGCTCGCGGTCGACGAGGACGAGTTCATGCGGCTCATGGCGGAGCAGCGGGAGCGGTCGCGCTCGGCCGGCGGTACGCACGACCAGCGCGCCGCGGAGTTCGCTCGGGCCGCCGGCTTCGTGACGGAGTTCGTCGGCTACGAGAAGACCGACGTCCTGACCGAGCTCGCTCTGGTCGAGGACCTCGAGGACGGCACCTTCCTCGCGAAGCTCCGGGAGTCGCCCTTCTACGCCGCAGGCGGAGGTCAGGTCACTGACGCAGGGTGGATCGAGGCCGACGGCCGCCGCGCGGACCTCGTCGGTGCCTACCGCTTTGGAGACGATCAGGTGCTCCTCTTCGATGGTGAGGGCTTCTCGGCCGGCGACCGCGTCCGGGCTGTGGTGCCCTGGAAGGTGCGGTTCCCGACGACGGCCAACCACACCGCCACTCACCTTCTGCACGAGGCGCTCCGCCGCGTCCTGGGCGAGCACGTCCGTCAGGCCGGATCGGCCGTGCGCCCGGACAAGCTCCGCTTCGACTTCACGCACGGCGAAGCGTTGAGCCCGGACCAGCGCCGCCAGGTGGAGGAGATCGTGAACGAGCGCGTGTTCGAGAATCTTCCCGTGCACGCGTTTCTGACCACGATCGACGAGGCCAAGGCCCTCGGCGCCACCATGCTCTTTGGAGAGAAGTACGGCGAGGTCGTTCGCGTCGTCGAGGTGCCCGGATTCTCTCGAGAGCTCTGCGGCGGCACCCACGCCCGCTCGACGGCCGAGATCGGGCCGTTCGCGATCCTGTCGGAGGGATCGGTGGGCTCGGGAGTCCGGCGGATCGAGGCTGTCACGTCCGGAGAGGCCTTCGCGTACCTGCGGGCCCGCTCGGAGGAAGTCGACGAGCTTCGGGCGGAGCTCGAGCGAACCCGCAAGGAGGCCGGGAAACGCCGCGACGCACCTGCCGTGGGCGCCGACGTTCTCGAAAGCCTGCTCGCCGGGGCGACCGAGAGGGGGGATGTGCGCGTCATCGTCGCCGAGGTCGGTGAGATGGATGCCGACACACTCCTTGAGCTCTCGGACCGGCTCAAGCAGAAGGCGGCTCCTGCGGCGATCGTCCTCGGCGCGCGGGAGAACGGCCGCGTCCACCTCGTCGCCAACTTCGACCAGTCTGTCGCAGAGCGGGGGCTAAGCGCTTCCGACGTCGTGAAGACCGCGGCCGGCGTCGTCGGCGGCGGCGGCGGCGGGCGCCCGACGATGGCGCGAGCCGGAGGCAAAAATCCCGAGAAGCTCGGCGAGGCGATCGCGACAGCCGAGCGCGCCATCATCGAGGGCCTTACATAAGATCGGCGCGCTCGTGAAGGTGCTCGCCCTCGACTACGGCTCCGCGCGGACCGGCGTGGCCGTCTCCGATCCGACCGGGACGATCGCAAGGCCGCTCGAAGTCGTCGAGCGGGCGTCGTCGGGGCCGGGCCTCGCGCGCGTCCTCGAGCTCGCCCGTGTGGAGGAGGTCGAGCAGATCGTCGTCGGCCTTCCGGTGACGCTGCGCGGAGAGCACGGGGCCCAGGCGCAGGAGACGGAAGCGTTCGTGGAGGCGCTTCGCGCCGCCTCGGAGCTCCCGGTCGAGAGCTTCGACGAGCGCTTCACGACCCGGCTTGCCCAGGCGACGCCGGGCAGGGCCTCCGAGGACGCAGCGGCGGCCGCACACCTCCTGACGAGCTACCTGGCATGGCTGAGCGCCCGGGCCACGTAGGAGGCAGCTCCGGCCGGGGCGGGCGAACGGCCGGGCTCGTGGGCGTCGTCCTCGGAGCCCTGGTGCTTGTCGGCCTCGCCTGGGGGATCAGGTCGATAGCGGACAGCGCCGGACTCGGAAACGACGAGGCGGCTGTCCAGACGACGACTGCGACCGCACCGGCGGGACTCACGCTCAAGATCGTCTTCCCGGAGGGGTTCACGCGGAAGGAGATGGCGACCAGGATTGCCGCCGTCAACGAGATCGCGCTCGAGAAGCGCGACGTGAAGACAAGGCTCTCTCCGAAGGCCTACCTACGGCTGACCGAGCGAGGCGCTCTGCCGCGCGACTTTGCCAAGGCCAAGATCCCCAACCTCGAGGGGTTCCTCTTTCCGGCTACCTACTCCTTCACGAAGAACACGACCACACGTGGGCTCGTGACCATGCAGCTGGACGCCTTCACGAATGCGTGGGAGGGCGTCGACTTGAAGTACGCGAAGTCGAAGAACCTGACCGGCTACGACATCCTCATTATCGCGTCGATGGTGGAGAAGGAGGTCCAGGTGCCGAAGGAGCGGCGCCTCGTCGCCGCTGTCATCTACAACCGACTCAAGGCCGGGATGCCGCTCGGGATCGACGCGACGATCCGCTACGGCCTCGATATCCCACCGACGCAGGCGATCCTCGAGAGTCAACTCCACTCCGACTCGCCGTACAACACGCGCGAGCGCCCCGGGCTGACACCGACGCCGATCGCGAATCCTGGGCTGGCCTCGATCCAGGCGGCGGCGCATCCGGCGAAGGTCGACTACCTGTTCTTCATTCGCAAGCCGGACTGCAGAAGCCACTTCTTCACGGCCAGCCAGGAGGAGTTCGACAACTACAGCCGCGAGGGGCTGAATTGCTGACGGGGGAGACCCGGCTCGTTGGCTTGCTCGGAAATCCCGTTTCACACTCGCTCTCGCCCCGGATGCAGAACGCCGCTTTCGCGGCACGGGGACTGGACTGGGCCTACGTCCCTCTGCCGGTCGAGCCCGAGGACCTCGAGGCCGCCGTCTCGGGCCTCACGGCCCTCGGCTTTGCCGGTGCCAACGTGACGATTCCGCACAAGAGCGCGATCGTGTCCTTCTGCGACGAGCTCGACGGGGTCGCCGAGCGCGCCGCATCCGTCAACACGCTCGTGGTCCGTGAAGGGCGGGTGCTCGGGTCGAGCACGGACGGGCTTGCGGTGACGGGTGCTGTGGCGGCCGAGGGCGCACGCGTCCTCCTCCTGGGGGCCGGAGGGGCCGCCGTCGCCGCGGCAGTGGCGCTCCTGGACGCGGGCGCCGTAGGTGTGACCGTGGCGGCGCGAGATTCGGACCGCGCGCACGCGCTGGCGGCGCGACTGCTCGCGCTCTTCCCGGAGAAAGACGTCGGGGCGGCGGCTACGTGGCCCCCCGAGGCGGCCGGCGCCACGCTCGTCGTCAATGCGACGCCGCTTTGCGACGAGCTCCCGGCGGAGCCAAGCGCCGGCCAGGCGGTCGTCGACCTTGCCTACCGCACCGGCGGCCGCCCGACGGCGCTGGTCGAGGCCGCTCGGACGGCCGGCTGCGACCCGGTCGTCGACGGGGGGGAGGTGCTGGTGCGACAGGGCGCGGCGTCCTTCGAGCGCTGGACCGGCGTGACCGCACCTGTGGACGTCATGCGTTTCGCGATTTCCGAGGGCGAAGGGTGATCACTTCGCGATCTGCGCGGAGCAGGAGGACGCGGCTTACCGCCACTACGGGCTCGAGCCGTCCCCGAGCGCGCTGGTGGGTACGCCTCGGCTCCGCGTGTGGGTCTACGAAGTACGGGCCGAGCGCATCCGGGTCTAAGGCGCGGCCGGGGGCCGCACTAGGCTTCGCCGTGTGACCCTCGAGCTCAGCACTGCAGGCGAGTCCCACGGGCCCGCGCTCGTCGGCATCCTGACCGGTCTCCCTGCCGGGTTGACGCTCGACCGGGAGGCCATTCAGACCGATCTCGCGCGCCGCCAGGAGGGCTACGGCAGGAGCCCTCGCCAGCAGATCGAGACCGATCAAGTCGAGGTTCTCGCCGGGCTCCGCCATGGGCGCACGCTGGGCACGCCCCTCGCACTGGTCGTGCCGAACCGCGATCACAAGAACTGGACGTGGGGGATGAGTCCCTGGGCTCCCGAGGGGGATGCGACTGGCAAGGGCAAGGAGGCGGTCACGCTCCCGCGCCCCGGGCATGCTGATCTCGCCGGGGTCATGAAGTACGGGCACGACGATGTGCGAAACGCACTCGAGCGCGCGAGCGCGCGCCATACGGCGGTGATCGTCGCGGCGGGCGCGGTCGCGAAAGCTCTCCTGCACGAGATCGGCGTCACCGTGACCGGCTCCGCGGTCGCGGTGGGCGGCGCCGATGGTGAGGAGGGGATCCGCGAGGCGATCGACGCGGCCCGCCGCGAGCGAGACACGCTCGGCGGCCTCGTCGAGGTTCGGGCGCGCGGAGTGCCTCCCGGCCTCGGCTCTTACGCGACGAAGGAGGAGCGCCTCGACGCGCGCCTTGCCTGGACTCTGCTCGGCACGCAGGCGGTGAAGGGCGTCGAGATCGGCGAGGGGTTCGCGCTGGCCGGCTTGCGGGGCTCGGAAGCCCACGACGAGATCCTGCGAGACGAGGCTGGGTACCGCCGCGAGACGAATCGAGCGGGTGGGATCGAAGCGGGAGTCTCGAACGGGGAGGAGATCATCGTCCGCGCGGCGATGAAGCCGCTGCCGACGTTGATGCGCCCGCTTCGCTCCGCAGACCTCGCGACCGGCGAGCCCGCCGAGGCGCTTGTGGAGCGGTCAGATGTCGCCGCCGTCGAGGCACTCGCCGTCGTCGCGGAGGCGTGTGTCGCCCTCGAGCTTGCACGCGCGGCGAAGGACAAGTTCGGCGGCGATGCGGTCGGAGACTTCGTCGCGGCCTACCGTGCGTACGTGGAGCGGATCCCCTGGTCTGCGAGGTAGGGGCGCTCGGGAAGCACCTCGTTCTCATCGGCTTCATGGGGGCCGGGAAGTCGACTGTCGGACGCCGGGTCGCCCTGCTGACGGAGCGCAGCTTCGCCGACACGGACGAGGAGATCGAGCGCCTGCATGGGCCCATCCCGGCGCTCTTCGAGCGCGGGGAGCCGGAATTCCGTCAGGTCGAGGAGGCCGTCGTTGCGGCGGCGTTACGAGAGCCTGAGCCGGGCGTCATCGCCTTGGGGGGAGGGGCGGTCCTCTCGGAGGCGACTCGCAGGCTCCTGCGCCGACGCGCGTTGACGGTGTGGCTTCAGGTCGACCCGGGGACCGCCTGGGAACGCGTTCGCGGTGCAGACCGGCCGCTTGCCAAGGAGGAATCTGCATTCCGCCGGCTCTACGAAGAGCGCGTGCCCGTCTACGCCGACGTGGCCGAGGCGAGTGCGACGGATGTGGAGGATGTGCTCCTCGCGGGTCTCGCCGTGACGCTCGTCGACTCCTCGACTGCCGTCGGCGTGCGAGCCGACGCCCTCGTCGCAGACGAGCGCGTCCTCGGTCTCCATCCTCTCGACCTCGGGTGCAAGACCTATCCGGTGCCCGCGGGCGAAGCTGCCAAGCGGGTCGACGTCGTCCGGGCGCTCTGGGAGGCCCTCGAGCTCGACCGAGGCGCCACACTGGTGGCCTACGGCGGTGGGACGACGACCGACGTCGCCGGTTTCGTCGCGGCGTCGTACAAGCGTGGCGTGAGTTGGATCGCCTGGCCGACGACACTCGTCGGGCAGGTCGACGCTGCGATCGGCGGCAAGACGGGGATCGATCTCGATACGGGCAAGAACCTCGTCGGCGCGTTTCACTATCCCGCGCAGGTCCTGATCGACCCGGAGCTCCTGAAGACGCTTCCCGACGACGAACGCCGTGCCGGCATGGCAGAGGTGGTCAAGACCGGGCTCCTCGCCGGGCGACCCCTGTGGGAGCTCGCGGACGAAGAGATGGTGCGCGCTTGCGCAGCCTTCAAGGCGGCCGTCTGCCTCGCAGACCCGTTCGAGCAGACCGGGCGGCGCGCGATCCTGAACCTGGGGCACACATTCGCGCACGCCCTCGAGGCGGCGTCCGGGTTCCAGCTTCGCCACGGTGATGCAGTCGCCCTCGGCCTCCTCGCCGCGCTGCGCCTGTCCGGCCTGGAGACGGACATCGTCGACGAGCTGCTTCGGCCGGAGCCGATCCCGGTCGACGGAGACCGCGCCTGGGCCGCGCTCCGGCAGGACAAGAAGGCCGTTGACGGCCGTGCGCGCCTCGTCCTCCTCGAGGAGATCGGGAAGCCGATCTTTCCGGTCGAGCTGCCCGACGAGGACATCCGGCGCGAGCTCGACGCTCTGATCGCAAAGTAGACTCGCCCCGTGCAGGTTGCTGTTTTGAACGGGGTCAATCTCGACGTGCTCGGCGAGCGCGATGCCACCCTCTACGGCGGTATCGGCCTCGGAGACCTCGAGACGAGGATCTACGGGTGGGCGAAAGAGGTCGGCCTTACGGTCCGTTGCCTCCAGACCAACCACGAGGGCCAGTACGTCGAGTGGTGCCACGATGTGCGTCGCTGGGCCGGGGGCGTCGTGGTCAATCCGGGCGCCTGGACGCACTACAGCTACGCGATTCGCGACGCGCTCGAGATCGTCGACGTACCTGTGATCGAGGTCCACCTCTCGGACATCACGGAGCGGGAAGACTGGCGCAAGGTGTCTGTGATCGAGGACGTCGTCACCTCTCGCATCCTCGGCAAGGGTCCCGAGGGCTACAAAGATGCGCTGGAGCTCCTGGCGGCTCCACGGTGAGTCAGGCCCGCATCGACCGCCTGGTGGCCGAGCTGGACGGCCTCGGTGCCGAGAGCTTCCTGGTCACGCATCCGGTCAACGTCTTTTGGCTGACGGGGTTCGAGAGCTCGAACGCAGCCTGCCTCGTCAGTGCCGACGGCGTTGTCCTCGCAACCGACGGGCGATACATCGAGGCGGCACGGCACGTGGACGGGGTCGAGTCGTTGCACGCCGAGCGCAACGTCACTGCGTGGATCGCCGGGAAGCTCGGGGACCTTTCCCAGGGTGGGGTGGCGTTCGAAGCCG
The DNA here is from genome assembly GCA_035535315.1 of Gaiellaceae bacterium. Lineage (GTDB taxonomy): Bacteria > Actinomycetota > Thermoleophilia > Gaiellales > Gaiellaceae > DASQGA01. The sequence goes on along the minus strand of DATLQD010000011.1, from coordinate 5,694 downwards.
ATCATGTCACCGTTGCCCAGTACGAGCCGCTCCGAGAAAGCGGCGTTCAGCTCGTGCCGACGAAGGGTGCGCTCAAGGGCATCCGCGCCGTCAAGAGCGCAGAGGAGCTGGACGCGATTCGGGCTTCCGCGGCCGTGAACGACGCGATGTACCAGCGCTTGGCTGGGGAGAGCCTCGTGGGACGAACGGAGGCAGACCTGGCCTGGTGGATCGTTGAGACGCTGCACGACGAGGGAGCGGACGCCGTCGCGTTCGACCCGATCGTCGCCGGCGGTCCCAATGCCGCGGTGCCGCATCACCATCCCGGGGAGCGCCCGATTGGCCCGAACGAGACAGTGATCGTCGACGCGGGCGCCACCGTCGACGGCTATCGCTCCGACTGCACCCGGACCTTCGCGACCGGCGAGCTTCCGGACGAGCTCGCGCAGGCGTACGACCTCTGTCGGAGCGCCCAGGCAAGCGCGCTCGCCAAGGTGCGGGCCGGGGGAGATGCGCGGGCCATCGACGCAATCGCAAGGCAGGAGATCGAGGCAGCCGGCGTCGCTCCTGTGCTCCACGGGCTCGGCCACGGTGTCGGGCTCGAGGTGCACGAGCTGCCGATCCTCTCCGACTTCTCGGAGGACGTCCTCGCGGCGGGGAATGTCGTGACGGTCGAGCCCGGCGTCTACCTGGCCGGCAAGGGCGGCATCAGGATCGAGGACCTGATGATCGTCGAGGAGGATGGCGCCGAGGTCCTGACCCCGGTCACCAAGGATCTCGCAACGCTCGTCTAGATGGTTGGTCGGTGGTTGGCGCCCCGCGAGGACGGGCCGCCATCCGAGGTGGGGTACTTGTCGATCACCATCTAGACTGGCCAACCGTGGCCGAGGTTGTCTCCACCAACCAGTTTCGCAACGGCATGCACGTCGAGCTCGACGGGCAGGTCTGGCGCATCGTCGAGTTCCAACACGTGAAGCCCGGGAAGGGTGGCGCGTTCGTGCGGACGAAGCTGAAGAGCCTCCACTCCGGCTCGGTCGTCGACAAGACCTTCCGCGCCGGCGAGAAGATGCCGCGGGTCCACACGGAGACGAAGAGCGTCCAGTACCTCTACGACGCTGGCGACGAGGTCGTGTTCATGGACGAGTCCTCTTTCGAGCAGGTTAACCTGCCCCGTACCGAGGTCAAGGAGGAGCTGGACTTCCTCCAGCCCTCGAGCTCGGTGATGCTCCTCACGGTCGACGGGCGCCCGGCCGGAATCCAGCTCCCTGCCTCGGTGGAGCTCGCCGTCGTCGAGACCGAGCCCGGAGTGAAGGGCGACACGGTCTCCAACGTCACGAAAGCCGCGACGCTCGAGACTGGTGCGGTCGTCCAGGTGCCCCTATTCGTCAACCAGGGGGACCGGATCAAAGTCGACACGCGCGAACGCCGCTATATGTCGCGCGCCTAGATGCCAGCTCTCGTCGACACGACGATCCGCCTCCTCTCGCAGGAGCCTCTCGCAGGCCGCGTCGAGACCTCACGCCTCCTCGAGCTCGCCGACATCCTGGACGGGGCGGGGTTCGCATACCTGGAAGTGTCCGGTGGCGGCTGCTTCGACACGGCCGTCCGCCGCGGGGTTGAGAGCCCCTGGGAGCGAATCCGAGCCCTGAAGGCCCGCTGTCAGACACCGCTCGGAATCGCGCTTCGCGGGCGCTTCCTGGTGGGTTCGCGGCCCGTCTCGCGAGATCTCGTTCGGCGCTTCGTCCACAGCGCTGCCGAAAGCGGCATCGATGTCTTTCGGATTCACGACCCCCTGAACGATCTCGAGAACCTCGAGGACGCTGCCGAGGCGATTCGTGGTGCCGGGAAAGAGCTCGCGATCGGGCTCGTGCACAGCCCGGGCCCGGCGGACGCGAGCGCCGTCCTCCTCGAGCGCGCTCATCACCTGAACGAGCTCGGCGCTTCGCGGGCGCTGGTACACGACCCGGCCGGCTCGCTCGACCCGGGCCGCGCGCGCGAGCTCGTCGAGCGGGTGCGAGAGGCGAGCGGCCTGCCGGTTGGTCTCTACTGCCAGGGAGCGGCAGGGGCGGCGCTCGCGGCGTCGATCGAGGCCGCACGGGCGGATGCGGACGTCATTGCCTGCGCCATCTATCCGATCGCGCTCTCCATTCACCGTGTGTCTGCTGAGGCGCTCTCGCAAGCGCTCTCGGGCATCGGTCTCGACACCGGCATCGACGTTGCTGCCCTCTGGCGTGCCTGCGAGCTCGTCGACTCGGCGCTCGGGGACGATCCGGTGCCGCCGCTCTCACCCCGGGTCGCAGTGAGGGCGGCCGAGTACGGACTACCTGCGGGCCTCGTCGCCGAACTCGACGCAAACCTGCGCGCACAGGGGTTCTCAGACCGCCTCGACGAAGTGCTCAACGAGCTGACCGAGATCAGGCACGAGTGTGGCTGGCCTCCGCTCGCGTCGCCGATCGGCCAGGTGCTCGGCTCGCAGGCCCTCATCCATGTTCTCTCGGCGCAGCGCTGGCAGATTGTGGTGGACGAGATCCGCGACCTGATCGAGGGTCGCTACGGGAGAACGCCGGCCCCGGTCGATCCAGTCGTAGTTCGTGCGCTCGGGCTCCTGCCGGACCCCCGGGACGACGACGACGGCGTGCCGGTCGGGTTGGACGAGCTGCGCGAGGACGCGGAGGGGCTTGCTGCAAGCGAAGAGGAGCTTTTGCTCCTCGCGCTTTTCGGAGAGGAAGCCGAGCCCCTCCTCCGAGCGGTCCGGAGCCGCGGACGCCGGGACGCTCCCGAGGGAGCCGGTCTCGACAGGCCCGGGACGGAGCGGTTGCGAGAGCTGATCAGAGTCGTGCAGGAGTCGGGGATCGGCGAGGTGACCGTCGAGGAGGGGGAAACGCGAGTCACGGTGCGAAGACGCGAGGAGGGCGCCGAGCCGGAGATCCCCTCAACGGCCCCGATGGCGATCTCCGAGCCCGCCGGCGAGGCTGACGTAGCGCCGGCGTCGAACGAAGTGTTTCGAGTCGAGTCCCCGATGGTCGGCACCTTCTACCGATCCGCCTCGCCGGGCTCGGCGCCGTTCGTCGAGGAGGGAGACGTGGTAACCGTCGGCCAGACGCTCTGCATCCTCGAGGCCATGAAGCTCATGAACGAGGTCAAAGCCGACCACGACGGTCGGGTGCGACGGATCTGCGTCGAGAACGAGCACCCCGTGCAGTACGGCGATCTCCTCTTCGAACTGGAGCCGCTGAACGGCCGGCCGCTCGACGCGCTCTAGATGGTTCTGCCTTTCCCCCGGGGGACCCCCGAGTTACTTCCCCCCGCGTTGAGCCTAGCTTGGCGAACGTCACAGGTGGCGCCGTGATCGCGCTGGAACCGTCACGCTCGCGTCACGGGGAGGCGACGCGGTGTTCCGGCGAGTCCTGATCGCAAACCGCGGCGAGGGTGCGGTTCGGATCGTCCGTGCCTGCCGGGAGCTCGGCGTCGAGTCGGTCGCCGTGTACTCGACCGCCGACCGCGACTCCCTCCACGTCTCGCTCGCCGACCAGGCCGTCCAGATTGGCCCACCTCCTGCGCCGCTGAGCTATCTGAACATCCCTTCGCTCGTGGCCGCGGCGACGACGACAGGTTGCGAGGCCGTCCACCCCGGGTGGGGCTTCCTGGCCGAGAACGCCGAGTTCGCCCGCTCGTGCGAAGACAACGAACTCGTCTTCGTCGGACCACGGCCCGAGACGATCGAGACGATGGGCGACAAGGTGCAGGCGAAGGAGGCGATGCGTGCGGCCGGGCTGCCGCTCGTCCCCGGTTCCGACGGCGAGGCCACGCTCGCTGAGGCCAAGGCCCTCGCCGGCGATCTCGGCTTCCCCCTGCTCCTGAAGGCTTCCGCCGGAGGCGGCGGCAAAGGGATGCGCCTCGTTGCTTCGGCCGAGAACCTCGAGAGCGCCTTCCGGACGGCCTCGGCGGAGGCGGAGACGAACTTCGGCGAGGGCGGTCTCTACGTGGAGCGGGCTCTCGTCGATGCGCGCCACGTCGAGATCCAGGTACTCGGGGACGGCGAAGGTGCAGTCCTGACGCTGGGGGAGCGCGACTGCTCGATCCAGCGGCGCCATCAGAAGCTCATCGAGGAGGCACCCTCGCCGGCCGTCTCTCCCGACGTTCGTGAGGCCATGGAAGACGCTGCCCGCCGCGCGTGCGAGACCCTTCGCTATCGCGGCGCGGGCACGCTCGAATTCCTCTTGACCGAGCGCGGCTTCTTCTTCATCGAGATGAACACGAGGCTCCAGGTTGAGCATCCGGTCACTGAGGTCCTGACCGGTGTGGATCTGGCACGGGAGCAGCTCCGGATCTCTGCGGGCGAGGGGCTCCGGGCCACCGGGCGGGCGAAGCTCCGCGGCCACGCGCTCGAGTTCCGGATCAACGCCGAAGACCCCGCCCGTGACTTCATGCCCTCACCGGGGCGCGTGACGCGCTTCCGCCCGCCCCTCGGACCTGGAGTGCGTGTCGACACTCACGTGGTCGAGGGCTACGCGATCCCACCTTTCTACGACTCGCTGGTCGCCAAGGTAATCGTGTGGGCGGAGGATCGCCGGGCCGCGCTCGGCCGCGCGAGGCGAGCCCTGTCAGAATTCGAGCTCGAAGGTGTGGCGACGACGCGCGACCTGGCTCTGGACATCGTGCAAAACGACGACTTCGTCAGCGGGGACTACACGACCGCGTTCATCCAGAAGGCGGCGTCCTCTCTTTCCACCCTCGGTCCTATCCCGGCATGAGCGGCCGCCGCGAAGCACGCCGGACCGCGCTCTTCCTCCTCTACCAGTGGGACCTGACCGGGCAGCCGCTCGCTTCGCTCTTCGAGGGTGAAGTCGATCCGTTCGCGAGAGACCTTGCCGAAGCGACGAGCTCGCATGCACGCACGCTCGACGGCCGCATCTCCGAGGCGTCGATCGGCTGGCCTGCGGACCGGCTGGGCGCGCTCGAGCGGAACATCCTCCGGATTGCACTCACCGAGCTCGATCGTGGGGATCCGCCCAGGGAGGTCGTGATCGACGAGGCGGTGCACCTCGCCAAGCGGTACTCCTCGGCTGATGCCGGCCGCCTTGTCAACGGGATTCTCGGACAGCTTGCGAAGGAGGCGGCGTGAGGCAGAGTGAGTCAACCTCGACGCTGCGCGCGTTCGCCGGCGAGCGGTGCGCGTGAGCGAGCCCGAGTCCGTCGTCCATCTGCAGGAGCTGCTCGCCCGCTTGGAGGCGACCCTGGCCGAGCTCGAAGGGACGGAGGACCCTGGGGTCGCGGTCGAGAGGCTCGCCGACATGGCCGAGCTGGCGAAACAGGTCCAGTCCGAGATCGACCGGGCGAAGCGGGAAGGACCAGATGCTCTCCCCTGAGGAGCTTCGCGGGCGGGTCGAGCGCTTCCTTGGCGAGCTTCCGTTCACCGCTGAGCTCGGCCAGCTCGAAGATGCCCTCCGCTACTCGCTCCTCGGTGGTGGCAAGCGCATCCGGCCGGTGCTCTGCCTGGCGGTGGGCGAGGCGCTCGGTCGGGACCCGGACGAGGTGCTTCCGGCCGCGTGCTCCCTCGAGCTCGTGCACACGTTCAGCCTGGTCCACGACGACCTGCCCGCGCTCGACGACGACGATCTGAGGCGAGGGCAGCCCAGTTCCCACGTCCGCTTCGGCGAGGACGTGGCGATCCTCGCGGGAGATGCCCTGCTCGCCGAGGCGCTTCGCCTGGCG
>DATLQD010000010.1:0-7358 GCA_035535315.1 Gaiellaceae bacterium | reverse complement strand
GCACGCCGAGCTCGAGGCAGCGAAGCCACGAGTAAGTGAAGAGGCCCGCGAGCACGATTGTCGTGAGCAGGAGCAGGTTCCACCCGACCACGGGCCCGAACAGCGTGTCGATCGGCCAGAAGAGGAAGCCGAAGGGCCAGCCGCCGAGGACGGTCTGCGGCTCGACGATCGGTTGAAAGCTGTATGGGTCTTTCCAGGGGGCCCGGCCATGCTCGAGCTGGTGGCCGACGAGCCAGAAACGGTAGACCGACTGCAGGTGGTCGCCCGCGGGGGGCTCGCCGGCGCCGATCCGGTCGTTTGCCATGAACGCGCTGCCGAACGAGGTGATTGCCGGCCAGGTGGCGGCGACCGCCGCTGCCGCGTAGACGGCGCCTACGAGAGCGAGCGGGCGGTCGAGAGCAGCTCGTCGAAGTCGGGGACCTCTGCGGTCTCGTAGCGCCATGCTGCGCGGATGATGCCGTCTCCCCCCACGAGGAAGGCGGTGCGCTCGGCCACGCCTGTCATCTCGCGGTACTCCTGCTCGACGTCGAAGCCGCTGACGGCTTCGCCGTTCCAGTCCGAGAGAAGCGGCGTGTCGCCGAGGTCGAGCACCTGCGCCCAGGCGACGTGCGACCAGGGGCTGTCCCGTGAGATCCCGTAGGTCTTGACGCCTGCCGCATCGAACTCCGCCTTCCTGTCACGCAGGATGGTGAGTTCGTCAGTTCAGGTGCTCGACCAGTCGAAGAGGTAGAAGAGGAGGAGATACGGGCCGCCGTCCCCGAGCTCGCTCAACCGCGCATCCTGGTTGGGGGTCAGCCAGATGCGCGCGTCCGGCGCCTGCTCGCCGACCGCGATCACGTCGTCGTCACCAGGGCGGCCTCGGTCGCGTCCGCGATCTCCGAGACGACCTCGACGATGTCTCTGTTCGCGTTGAAGACGCGGAGCTGCCGGTCGGAGCCGTTGCCGCGGCCGAGGATGTCCCGGATGCCCTCGAGCTCGCGCTCGGAGCCGAGCTCCCGGGCATGCGGCTCGATCTCGCGCAACGCACGGCGAACGACCTGGGCGACGGGAACTCGGTTGCGGCGGCCGGTGACGAGGTCCATGACCGGCGCCTCGAGCCCGTAGCGGGCGCCGAGCCACTTGTTCTCGGTCGTCAGGATCCGGTGGTAGGAGGGCAGCTCGCGGCCTGCCTCATAGGCATCCGAGTAGTACTTGACGAGCCCCTGGACGTACGCCGCGAGTGCGGTCGTGTCCTCCACCCGCGTGACCGCGTCCATCACGCGAACCTCGATCGTGCCGAAGCGGGGATGGAGACGGATGTCCCACCAGATGTGCGTGTAGTCCGCGATGCAGCCAGTCTTCTCGAGCTGCCCCACGACCTCCGCGTAGTCGGCGTAGTCTCGGAAGCGTGGCGGCGGCCCCGATCGTGGGAAGGCCGCGAAGACCATTTGCCGGCTGGAAGCGAGCCCCGTCGCCTCGCCGCGCCAGAAGGGCGAGCTCGCCGAGAGCGCGAGGAACTCCGCCAGATGGAGGAGAAGCGCGCTCGTCACGTGGATCGCCTTCTCCGGGTCGTCGACCGCGACATGGATGTGCAGCCCGAAGATCAGCTCGCGCCGGGCGACGTACTGGAGCTGGTCGACAAGGTTGCGGTAGCGGTCGCGCGCCGTGATCCGCTGGCGCTCGAAGAGGCTGAAGGGATGCGTTCCCGCGGAGCCCACCCGCAGGTCCTGGCTCCGGGCGATCTCGGTGACGTACGAGCGCAGGCGGCGGAGCTCCGAATCGACGTCGCCGGCCGTCCGGCAGACGGGAGTGGAAATCTCCACGACCGATTGCATGAGCTCCGGCCCGATCCGCTCGGTGAACTCGCCGTCCTGCACGGCGGTGAGCACCGTGTCCACGTGCTGCACGAGATCGAAGCTGACCGGGTCGAGGAGCATGTACTCCTCCTCGACGCCCAGCGTGAAGGGCGGAGAGTCCCCGAACTTGTGGTCGAGCACGCTGCCGCCGGCGGCAAAACCCTTGCCAGTGATCGAGGCTGGATAGATCTGCTTCATCGGAGCCCTCAACTCTAATCCCCTCGGAGTGGAAGAAGAACGCCTGCTCGCCCGTCTGGTTGGCATCGGTAGAGGGGTCGGAATGAAGGGAGCAGGAAGATGTTCAGGAAGCGGAACCGGATTCTCAAGCGGCTCGTTCTTGGCTTTGCCGTCGCAGCGCTCGTCGTTCCGAGCACCGCGATCGCAGCGGTTGACGAGGGTGGCGTTGGTCAGCCGAACTCGTCCAGCGAGCTCGTCCAGGCCGGCGACTTCGGCATGCCTCGCGCGATGCCGAGCGACTACGCCGCCGCGGCTGTTGCTAGCAACACCTCGATCGAGAACGTGCGGCTCCAGGCGCGCACCACTTCGAGCGAGCAGGTCGTCAAGTCCGGCGACTACGGCATGCCTCGCGCAATGCCGACCGACTACGCGCTTCTGCGCGGCGACGCCATCGAGGTCGCCCGCACCAACCCGCGCAGCGTCGTCTCGGCCGACATCGAGAACGTACGGCTCCAGCCTCGCACGATCTCGACGCCGCAAGTCGTGGCCGCAGGCTTCGATTGGGGCGACGCAGGAGTCGGAGCGGGCATCGCCTTCGGCCTCCTGCTGATCGGCGGCGCAGCGTTCTACGGCACGCGCCACCTCGGCAAGGTGCAGACCGCCTAACCCAGGTCGTCACAGGGTCATTGAGAGCGGGCCTCCGGGCCCGCTCTCACTCGTGTGTGAGGACTGCTTCCGCTTCGATCTCGAGCAGCCAGCGAGGATCGACCAGAGCGGCGACGATCACCGTCGTGTTCGCGGGCCGGATCTCGCTGAAAGCCTCGCCGTGTGCCTGTCCGAACTCGTCGAAGTCGGCGCCCGGTGTCAGGTAGGCGCGGGTGCGGACCACGTCCGCGAGGGTGCCGCCGGCCGCGCTGAGCGCCTGCTCGATCCGCTCGAGGCAGCGCTTCGCCTGGCCGTAGGAGTCTGGGGGCGGGTCGCCGCCGTCGTCCATGACCGGCGCGCACCCGGCCACGAAGACGCGGTCCCCGACCCGGACGGCCCGTGAATAGCCCAGAGCCTTCTCGTACCGCGAGCCTGTGGAGATGAGATTGCGCTCCATCGGGCTAGTATCGCCCGCCGTGGAGGCGCTCGGGCAAATCGAGGGCTGGCCGGCCAAGCGGGCGGCCGCCGGAGTGGTCTCGGCGGATCGCATATGGACGCACGGGGACCCAGTCGGCGACTTCCGCTGGGCCTCGGTCACCAAGCTCTTCACCGCGATGGCCGTGCTCGTCGCGGCGGAGGAGGGGATCGTCGACCTCGAGGAGCCGGCGGGGCCCGAGGGCTCCACTGTCCGCCATCTCCTCGCCCATGCCTCCGGGCTCCCGTTCGACGGCGACCGCCCTATCGCGCGGCCCGGGCAGCGCCGGATCTACTCGAACACCGGTTTCAACCTCCTCGGTGGCCTGCTGGCCGAACGCGCCGAGATGGGCTTCGAGGAGTACTTGCACGCGGCCGTGCTGGATCCCCTCGGGATGACTGCGACCAAGCTGGACGGTCCGCCTGCGTCGGGCCTCGTCGGGCCGCTGGAGGATCTCCTCCGCTTCGGACGTGACCTCCTGGCTCCGCGACTCGTCGCTCCGGAAACGCTGGCCGAGGCGACATCCGTCGCGTTCCCCGGTCTCGTCGGCGTCATTCCCGACCTCGGCCGCTACGAGCCGAACGATTGGGGGCTCGGCTTCGAGCTTCGCGACGCGAAGACGCCGCACTGGACGGGGACGCAGAACTCCGAGCGCACCTTCGGCCACTTCGGAGGGACGGGTTCCTTCTTGTGGGTCGATCCCGACGTCGGCGCGGCCTGCGCGTCGCTCAGCGGCCTCCAGTTCGGGGACTGGGCGAAGGACGCCTGGCCCCGCCTCTCCGACGCGGTGCTCGCGGAGCTACGATGAGAAGGCCCATGTGGAACTGGGTCATCATCATCGTCGGCTACGCGTTCGCGGCCTTCTTTCTCCGCCTGATCGGCGGCTTCAACTCGGCCGGCGACGCGATCTCCAGGTGGGGTCGCAGCTCGTCGGCCAAGCGGCTGGCCAAGAGCGGGCACTCGCCCGCCTCGTACGCCCGCTCGAAGCTCGGCCGCTAGCTAGTCGGCCAGGAACGACTCGTAGACGGCTCGCTCGCAGCTCGCGACCGTCGCGGGGGTGAGCGCCGTGACGCTCGAGTCGAATGTGTCTCCGGGCCGGAGGAGCGCCGTGGTACCGCGCGCCATGCCCGCGAGAACGACGCCGAATCGTCCAGCAGCTTCAAGGGTCTCGCCGGGAGCGAGCTCGCGCCGCTCCATCTGCTCGCCGAGGCGCGTCAGCGCCTCGCCCGGCAGCCCGGCGAGCTCGGCGATCCGAGCCAGCTCATTCGCCGTCGCGCTCTGATGCCTCACGTCCCTCGCCGCCCCCTCTCAGGCCCGGCGGAGCCGGGGCCCTCCCGAAGGCTGGCTCCGAGGAACGTGAGGGAGTTCACTTCTCTTCGTCGGGTCGATCACGCGCGTGGGATCCTCGTGCACGGGATACCGCCTGACCTGAGGACATATGCTCGATCGTATGACAGAGAGCCCTTTCTTCGCGGGCTGGAAGACGTGCCCACGCTGTCAGACGGAGCTGGAGCGCGAGAAACGATCAGTCCACTGTCCCGCGTGCGGCCTCAGCGTCTACGCCAATCCCGCCCCGACCGCGAGCGCAATCGTCATCGACGACCAGGGACGGGTGCTCCTCGCCCGCCGCGGGGCAGAGCCGGGCGCGGGTCTCTGGGACCTCCTCGGCGGCTTCATCGACGAAGGAGAAGAGCCGCTCGCCGCGCTGCGCCGCGAGCTCGAAGAGGAGACGTCCCTGGAGATCGAGCCGTTGGAATACCTTGGCGGCTATCCGGATCGCTACGGCGAGGACGGCATCTTCACGCTCAACCTCTACTGGGCAGCCCGCATCACCGGCGGCGAGCTCGCGCTCGACGCTGAGATCGCCGAGGTTGCCTGGTTCGCACCGGACGAGCTGCCGAGCGACTCCGAGTTCGCTTTCCGGAATACCGTCGAGGCGCTTGCCGACTGGCGGGCGCGGGTTGGGTCAGGCGCCTCCCACAAATAGGCCAGATGGCCCATGAAGGTTTTTGGGGTTGCTGCCGATAATCGGCCCATCGTGTCCGAGAGCGGCGTCCATCGCATCGACGAAGACCTGGCCGAGAACTGGCTCGAGTCCTTCATCGCCGAAGGCCTCGACGAGGTTGAGGCCTTTCTGCGCAAGCACTCCGACTTCCAGAGCTTCCTGGAAGACCGCGACTAGGTCTTAGTTCTCGGAGCCGTTGGTCTCGGCTTCGCTGAGACCGAGCGACTTCTCGAGCATGCCCTTCGGCTGAGCCCCGAGCGCGGCGGCCTTCGGCTGGCCGCCCTCGAAGAGGATCATCGTGGGGATGCTCATGATCCCGTACCGTTGGGCGAGCTCGGGCTCCTCGTCGATGTTTACCTTGACGAGCCGGAGCTGGTCGGCGCGCTCCTCGGCGATCTGGTCGAGGATCGGTGCTACCGCGTGGCACGGGCCGCACCACTCCGCCCAGAAATCGACGAGCACAGGCTGTTCGCTCTCGAGGACTTCCTGCTGAAAAGTGGATTCCGTAATTGTGTCTGCCATATCTTCTGAAACGTAGACTGACCCTTCGATGTTCCGGCCTCTTCCACAGGTCCCGGATCACCCTGCGTTGGAGCAGGAGGTTCTTTCCTGGTGGGAGGAGCGGGAAACCTTCCGCCGGCTCCGGGAGCTGAACCGCGGCGGCCCTCGTTTCAGCTTCTTCGACGGCCCGGTGACCGCCAACAAGACGCTCGGTGTCCACACCGCGTGGGGTCGCGCCCTCAAGGACGTCTTTCAGCGGTACAAGGCGCTGCAGGGCTTCGACCAGCGCTACCAGAACGGCTTCGACTGCCAGGGCCTCTGGATCGAGGTCGGCGTCGAGAAGTCACTTGGTCTGAACTCGAAGCGCGAGATCGAGGACTACGGGCTGGACAAGTTCGCGGCCAAGTGCCGAGAGGTCGTGGTCAACTCGGCGGAACAGCTCACCCGCGGGTCGAAGCGGCTCGGCCAGTGGATGGACTGGGGCAACGACTACTACACCTTCTCCGACACCAACATCGAGTACATCTGGAGGTTCCTTCAGATCGTCAACGAGAAGGGCTGGCTCTACATGGGCCACCGCTCGACGGAGTGGTGCCCCCGCTGCGGCACGTCCCTCTCCCAGCACGAGCTGACCCAGTCGGGCGTCTACCAGGATCGCGCCGATCCCTCCATCTTCGTCCGCTTCCCGCTCAAGGAGCGGAAGGGTGAGTACCTCGTCGCCTGGACGACGACTCCCTGGACGCTGCCGGCCAACGTTGCAGCCGCCGTCAAGCCGGACGCCGAGTACGGCCGCGGTGACACCGGCGAGTGGGTCGCCGTCGAGCGCTATCCCGACGACGTGTTCGAGGAACGCGTGCGTGGAACCGACATGGTCGGCTGGCCTTATCAGGGGCCCTTCGACACGCTCGAGCCGGGCGCCGCGGTCGACCATCGCGTCATCCCCTGGGAAGAGGTCTCCCTCGACGAGGGGACCGGCATCGTCCACATCGCCCCGGGAGCAGGTCAGGAGGACTTCGCGCTCGGGCAGGAGCACGGGCTGCCCGTGCTCACTCCGGTCGACGAGTCGGGCCATTTCTACCCTGACTACGGCTGGCTGCACGGGCTCTCGACGGCGGAGGCGGCCGACCAGATCGTCGGTGACCTGAAGGAGCGCGGGCTGCTCGTGGAGGCCGGCCTGTACGAGCACCGCTATCCACACTGCTGGCGTTGTGACACGCCGCTGATCTGGCGGGTGGCCGACGACTGGCTCATCGCGGTCGACGAGCTGAGGCCCCAGCTCATGCAGGCGAACGAGACCGTCGAGTGGACGCCCGACTACATGGGGAAGCGAATGGCCGACTGGCTCCGGAACATGGGGGACTGGAACATCTCGCGCCGGCGCTACTACGGGCTCCCGCTCCCCTTCTACCCGTGCTCCTGCGGGCACGTGAACGTGATCGGGTCGAAGGCCGAGCTGCTCGAGCGTTCGAAGTCGACGGTCCGCGAGGAAGATCTCCCCGAGCTTCACCGGCCGTGGATCGACAACGTCGTGATCGCATGCGAGAAGTGCGGTGAGCCGGTGTCGCGGATACCAGAGGTCGGCGACGTCTGGCTCGACGCCGGCATCGTCCCGTTCTCGACGCTCGGCTGGCAGAACCCCGAGTGGAAGCCGGGCGGCTACGCGACGGGCGCCTCCGCGGGGCTCTCCGGCGCCGACCTCCCCGACCACGCGTACTGGGAG
>DATLQD010000009.1:0-11465 GCA_035535315.1 Gaiellaceae bacterium | reverse complement strand
GACACAGGGAAGCCCGCTGGCCATAGCCTCGAGGAGCTTGTTTTTGATACCCGTGCCGCTGACCATCGGGCATGCGTACACCCGGCTCGAGGTCAGCCACGGACGGATGTCGGGAACCTCGCCCGTGACCTCCACTCCCGGGCCTGCGAGTGCAGACACTCGTGGCGCCGGCGAGCGCCCCACGATCGCAAGCCGGGCCGAGGGCCGGGCGGCCCGGACTCGCGGGTAGACGCGCTTTGCCAGAAGCTCGGCCGCCGACACGTTCGGCGCATAGCTCATGACCCCGGTGAACACGATCCGGTCCGGGTCCCGGACGGCCGCCGGGTCCGGCGCGTAAGCCTCGACATCGACGCCGTTGGGGATGACGCTGATCGGGAGGCGATGGTCAACCGCCAAAAGCGCCTCCCGGTCGGCGTCGCTGACGACCACGATCCGGGGGAAGCGCGGGTATTCGGCCGCTTCGAAGCGGCGGACGCGGGCGGCTTCGCCGAGAAGCAGCCGGCGCCGGACCCCGCCTGCCAAGAGGGCTCGGGCCTCCACGTTCAGATGCCAGGCGTCGAGCGCCGCGAGCACGGATGGGCGCCCCGAGAGCAGCTTCCCAAGCCCGGCGAGTCGCCCCGACGCGACGTGGACGACGTCCGGTCGAAAGCGCTCGATCTCCTCGAAGAGCGGCCCGGCGATGCGCCCAGCGATTAGGTCGGCGTGGAGCGGTCGGCGCCTCGCCGCGGCCCGGAGGAGCCAGGCCACATCGCTGACTGGGCTCGGATTCGGGCGCGGCAGGAGGCGCATGAATCCATCGTCCGCACCCTCTTTCTGGTCGGGCGCGCGAAAGCCGACGATACGAACGTCGTGCTCGCGCCGTAGCTCCCGCACGAGGGCGGAGACCATGAGGCGAAGCCCGTTCGGTGGTGGAAGCGGTGCCTCGAGCGTACAGATGAGGATCCTCACGGTTCCGGCCTCGTCAGAGGGAGAGTGAGAAGAGGCGCCGCAGACCAGGGGCGTCGCGACGGGCGGCGCACAGGCGAAGGAGACGGACGTAGGTTCCGCTCTCGAGCCGGTTCGGCGGTAGGCGGGTGGCCTCCTTCAGCGCCCGGTGCATCCAGCAGGTGTAGAAGAGCGGCTCGACCAGGCCGGGGTCCAACCGCGTTCGCTCGCAGACCAACCTGACCGCGTCGACGAGGATCACACCGAGGTCGGATTCTTCGAGGTAGTGGCGGACGAAGCTCTCGGTCGTATCGTGCGTGCCCGCCGCGCGCGACACGGCCACGCCGTAGCTCCGGAGGAAGTAGAAGAGGTCCCAGAGCGGCATGCCGTTCGGCTCCGCGGCTTCCCAGTCGAGGAAGCCCAGGCGTCCCGATTGAGTGACCACGAGGTTCCAGCACCCGGGATCGCCATGCTGGAAGACGAGCGGGAACTCCGACGCGCTTGCGGCTACGTGGTCGATCTGGTCACCGAGGAAGCTGCGGAGCCCGGGATCGGGGGTGTAGAGCTCGTGGAAGCGGTCGCGAAGCATCCCGAGCGCAGCCGCGGCCTCTGCGGCGCCGACCGGCCGGCCCGCGGTTGCACCTGCGAGGTCGACGAGCCATTCGACGGCGTTGAGGGCGTGGGGGCATTGTGCAGTCGCCTCCGTTCGCTCGAGGAACGGTGCCCCGCCGACGGCGGTCTCCCCGAGCACGGCCAGGCCCGCGTTCCGGCCGAGGAACGTGGGCCGTGGGAGTGTCTCCACGTCTCCTATGCCTTGCTCCGCCAAAAGCGTCAGAGCGCGCCACTCGTTCTCGAGACGCCCGTTGAACGCCGGATCGCGGGTCATCTTCACGACGTATTCCGGCCGCTCCCCTTGCCGGTCGAAGAGGAGATAGAGGACCTTCTGCGAGTTGTACGCACCCGGAGCCGAGAAGGCCCAGTTGCGACCGTCCAGGCCGATCTCCGCGCGCCCTGCGAGCGCACCGGGCAAGGGTGGCGGCTGTTGCCCGGTCGTCCGATCAGACGGTACGCCGACTACGATGCCTCGCCGCCCGGCCAACCGTACTGCGAGCGGGTGACGCTTCGCGAAGCGCCCAGGGTGGCGGAGGATCTGCCGGGAGACTGGACGGCGGAGCCACCTGTGCTCGAGGTAGGAAACCGCGGAGAGCTGGTCCGCGGGAGCCGCGGTCCGAACTTCGCCGGTCGCCGGCCCCAGCCAGAGCAGAAGCGGCTGTCCGAAGCGTTCCACGATCGCCCGCCGGCCGCGGCTGCCTGCTACGCGATCGAGCTCGACGTACACCGTTCCCCCGGGCCGCAGAGTCCTGGCCACGTGGTCGAGAAGAATCGGATTGCGGCCGATCTGTCTCGCCCACGCCCGGCCGACAATCGCGACAACGTCGGCGCAGCCATCGGGAAGAGGCAGGCCCTGACCACGGGCGACCCGAGCTACTCGAATACCAGGGAAGGCGCGCTCGAGCTTCTTGAGCCCTCGAGAGCGGCTCGCCGCCGCGCAGACGACGACCTCTTTTGACGCGCGCGAGAGCGTCGAGAGCGCAGCGCGGGACGGAACGCCGAGGCAAACGACTCGCTCTGCCTCGAGCGATGGGAGGAGGTACCACCAGTTCGCGCCGGCCAGGTCGCCCTTGAGGTTGCTCCCCGGCACGAAGCTCGTCCCGAGCGTGCCTTCGAGCACGGACCCTGTCGGACTGGCGACGTGGATCAGGCCGACCCTTGGTCCCTCAGGACCGCCCCGAGAAGGTTGGCCTGGATCATGCGGAGCGTCTCCACCGCCGGTCCGATCTTGTTCCGGTTGGTGCGGCCGGTCTGAGCGACGAGCACCGTGGCGTCCGCGACCTGCGCCCACACCAGTGTGTTGGGGGAGCGGTCGACGGGTGGAGCCGTGAGGATGACGCGATCCGTCTGCTCGAGCAGGAAGGCGAGCAGCGCTTCAGCCTCTTCCCGGTCGAGCTGACGTCCGCGGTCTCGCGGCAGAGCGAGCAGGATGTCGCGGTTCTCGACAAGGCGGAAGCGGTCGATCATGTCCTTGCCATGGCGGATCGGTCGTGCCCTGGTGGTGAGCCCTCGCTTCGAGAGGGCGCCGTTCACGCCGAAGAGGCGGCCGATCTCATGCTCGTCGCTGAAGTCGACGAGCGTGACGCGCGCATCTCCGCTCGCGGCGACCGCGGCGAGGTTCGCGGCGAGCTCGCCGGCGCCATCGCCGCGCTCGGTGTTTGCGATGAGCAAGCTACGGAGCGGCTCATCGCCTTGGGCACTCTCGATCGTCGTCGCGAGGAGTCGGTACGCGACCGCCGCTGACTGCTCCGGTTCGCGGACGACGATGAGCGGCGAACCGTCGCGGTTTCCGCGCCAGAACCCACGGCGGCTGTCGACACAGCCGAGCACGTCGACGTCGGCGAGACGGGAGAGCTCCTCCCGGTCCCGCACGCCGCTTCCGAGCAGGTCGAGCGCCACGAGGAGCGCAAGCGCGCCGATGACGCCGGCGATGGCGGCCCCCGGCACGATCAGGTACGTCGCGGCACCCACGGGCTTGCTCGCCGGAATGGCCTTGTCGATGACCTGCACCTGGCTCGCGAGCGCCGCAGAGGCCTGAGCATTGGTGGACTGTGTCCCACCGTTCTGTCCCCCGGTCGTCGTCGGACCCGTGTCGGTACTGGGAGTCGTTCCGGTGGAGGCGCCGCCGGCGGACGGCCCGAGTCCCTTTTTGACGAAGACCGCAAGTTCGTTGGCGAGCGTGTTCGCGAGCGTCGCCGCGACGTCCGGGTCCCCGTCGCTGACGCGGATGGTCAGGATCCGCGTCACATCGTTCGCGTTGACGTCGATCTTCGACCGTAGCCGGGAGAGTGAGAGCGTCAGGCCCGTCTCCTTCTTGGTGGCGGCGAGTACCAGCTCGCTCGTCACCAGTGCGGCGTACGTCTGGGAGAGCTGGCCGGCCGCCGTCAGCGTGTCTTTGTCCCCGCTGACAGGCCCGACGAGGAGACGCGTCTCAGCCTCGTACCTGGGCGGGACGCCGGACGTGACGACATACGCCATCCCGCCCGCCAGGACGGCAGCGACGAGGAGCAGCCACCACCATCGCTTGGCCGCGTCGAGGAAGTCAGCTCGTCCGAGCGCCCCTCGCCCGCTGCCCGGATCGGGTGAGGCAACCGCGTGGTTCACGAGTACAGCCTAGGTATAGCTTTGCGATCGCGTGGCAGTTCCCTCGCCGGTCGAGTCGTCCGGAGCGCCGGGGCGATTAAGCTTGGCGAAGAGATGAGCGAGGCTCTACTCGAGCGATTTCCCGGCGGGCGGTGATGCTCGCCGCCGGAAACCACTACTCCGAGCTCAAGGAGGCTGTCGAGGCGGGCCTGCCCTTTCTGTTTGCCGCGCTCGCCGTCTCCCTGCTCCTCCTGGGCCTTTCGGCCATACCGCCCTCGGCGATCCCGGTCGGACCGCTCGCGCGGCTCCTCGTTCATCGCCGCCTTCAGATCGCGCTCGTGGGAACGATGATTCCGGTCGGGACCCTGCTCGGCTTTCTCGTGGTCTACTGGGCTCTCTAGCATCCTGCCTCTCGGTCGTGGAGGCCGGCGGGTGCAGGCGATGAGGGAGAGCCTCATCACTCCGCCGGGCTCCGGCGGGGCTGCCCCGTGGCTGCATTGTTCTCGCCCGGGCTAAGCATCTCGAGGAGAGACGCCCTGCCGGCGTCGTCACCCGCGCGCTCGAACGCATCGGCGAGCTGCGCCGCCAGACCGGCCTCGAGCGACGTCTTCGGCTCCCAGCCGACTTCACTTCGGATCCTGGTCGTGTCGGCGGCCGTCCGGCGAACGTCGCCGGCCGCGGCCTCCGTGTAGCGCACATCCAGCGTGCGGCTGCTCAGATGCTCGAAAATCGCGATCACCGCCCTGAGCGAGGCCTCACTCCCGCCACCGACGTTGTAGACCCGGCCGGCGGCCGCGTGCTCCATCGCTGCGATCGTGGCGCTGACCGCGTCGCCGACGTAGGTGAAGTCGCGCGACTGCTCGCCGGTGCCGTAGACCGTGAAGGATTCGCCCTTCACGAGCGCAGCAGTGATGCGCGCGAACGCCATGTCGGGCCGCTGTGATGGTCCGTAAACGGTGAAGTACCGCAGCGCGACCGCGTTCAGCCCGAAGCACTCGGCGTAGCACTGAGCGAGCCGCTCGCATGCGAGCTTCGTGACGCCGTACGGAGAGATCGGGCTGAGCGAGATGTCCTCTCGCGTCGGATAGCGCTCCGCGTTCCCATAGATCGAGGAGGTCGAGGCCATGACGACGCGGATCCCGGCGCCGGAGATCGCCTGGAAAAGGCGCTGCGTCGCAAGGACGTTGTCGCGTAGATAAACGCCGAAGCCATCTCCCCAGCTCCCGCGCACTCCAGGTTGGGCGGCGAGGTGGAAGACGCCGTCCACTCCATCGAGCAACGGTTCGAGCTCCGCTTCGACGAGGTCGACCTCACGAAGCGAGAAGCCTGGTCGGCCGCTCGCGCGGGCGGCGTTCGATTCCTTCAAGCTCCGCGGGTAATAGTCGGTGAACGAGTCGATGCCGATCACGTCGTCGCCTCGTTCGAGGAGATCGTGCGCGAGGTGGGAGCCGATAAAGCCGGCGCATCCGGTGACGAGATAGCGGCTCATGTGGCTATCCGCGGCGCTAGTGGCATGTGCCCGAGCCGGAGTCGGTGAAGGTTGAGCCCTTCACAGGAAGGAAGTTCCACTTGTACTCCCCCACCGAGAGCGTGAGCTTCAGCACTCCCCATGTGTCGTCGTTTCGGACGACCGTCGTCGCCAGCGGAGGGTTCTCAAACGGCCGCAGATTTCCGCCACCCGTCCCGACAACGATCAAACGGACCCCGTTTGCATCGTCTTGGTTTCCTGCCGCGTCCATGGGGGCGAACCGCTCGTAGCTGTGCTCGTGGCCGGTCAGGAGGAGGTCGGCACCCTCTTCGTAGAGGATCTGCCAGAGCGGCCGGACGCGCCCGGTCTCCTCGGGCTCGCCGTACCGACCGGAGCTGAACGGCGGCCGGTGCCAGTACGCGAGCGTGCAACGTGCGCTCTGTCGTAGCTCCTCCCGGAGCCATTGCGCCTGCGGGTCGTCGAGGTCGCAACCGCCCACGCGCCAGCAGTCGCTGTTCAAGACGACCACGTGCCACGAGCCGAGGTCGAAGCTGTAGTAGTACTTGTCGTACGGACCGCCTCGCGCTCCGAAATAGTCCCAGTAACCCTGCGCGTTCTTCGTCGACTCGTCGTGGTTGCCTGTCGCCGGCCTCGTCCGGTCCTTGAACTTCCCCCATGAGGGGCCGTAGCAGCTCTCGAACTCCTGAGCCGTCCCGTGCTGGTAGGCGTTGTCACCGAGCGTCGCGATTGTGGCGCTCGGATACTCGGCCAGGATGCGGGAGGTCGCCTCGTCGCCCTGGTGGTCGCATTCGGCGATGTCCCCTGCTGCGAGCAACGTCGCCGCCGATTTGAGGGTCGTCTCGTTGGCGTCGCCCCTGAAGGTCACGGCCGCCGCGATTCCCCCGGCGATCACCAAGAGAAGGGTTGTTGCGAGGATGGCGATGTCCCGAGAACGCATCCCGTCATTTACTCTAGCGCGCTGGACCTGGGTGCTCCACGGTGGACGCTTAGAGGCCTGAGCCAGCTCGTTCCGCCGGTTGGGTGGAACGTATGCCCCGCCGGCTCTGCGAGGCGGCGGCCGCGTCGATTCGCCTCTTGGGCGCCGACGGTCGGGAGCTCAACACTTCGGGGCCGCGACGCCAAGCGATTGGAGGGCGAACGCGCGGCGATAAACTCCCGCCTGTGGCGTCGACGCATGGTCCTGTCCGCACCTTCCTGATCGCCGACATCCGCGGCTACACCCGCTACACCGAGGAATACGGCGATGAGGCCGCTGCGCGGCTTGCCGCGAAGTTCGCCGATCTGGTCCGTGACGGGGTCGAGATGCGCGGCGGCAACCTGATCGAGATCCGGGGCGACGAAGCGCTCGCCATGTTTGAGTCGGCCCGACAGGCGATCCGTGCCGCAATGGACTTGCAGGCGATGTTCTCGAATGAGACGGACGCTGATGCCGAACTGCCTTTGCACGTCGGGATCGGACTCGACTCGGGTGAGGCGGTGCCAGTGGACGAGGGCTACCGAGGGGCAGCCCTCAACGTAGCCGCCCGTCTCTCCGCGCTCGCACATGGCGACGAGGTTCTCACGTCTGGCGGAACGGCGCGCCTTGCAGGGCGGCTGCCAGGGCTCCGCTACGTCGACCGAGGCGAGGCGAACCTGAAAGGGATCGACGGCCCCACTCACGTCATGCGGGTCGCGTGGGAGGACGAGAAGGAGCCGAGCCGGTGGGTGTTCTTCTTCGGCTCACCAGCCTCGAAGAAGATGGGATGGCGACTCGGCGCCGTAGTCGCGCTGATCGCTGCCGCCACTGCTGGAGCCGTCGTCTACCTGACCGGCGGCAACGACAAGGTGAACCCGGCGGCCGCGAACACGAACACGGAGACCGCATCCACGTCGGTCGAGAGCGAGCCGACCATTCCGGCGGGAGAACCGGTGCTCGCGGCCCTCGTCCCTGAACCGGCCTGGGACACCTGTCAGATGCAGTCAGTCGCCGATCCCGGCGCAGACGAAACAGCTGTCTGCGTCCAACCGGCCGACGTGACACGACGGATGCCCGACCGGTGGCAGATCTCCGTCTACCCGGACGAGAAAAGCCTCCACGCTGCCTACGAGACGATCCGCGATACCCACGGCATCGCCCGGGACCAGGGCGCCTGCAACGGGCTCAGCTGGGGCGGTGAAGACTCGTGGCAGCACGGCCCCGGCCGCCCAGGCGGCCGTAAACTCTGCTACTTCGAAGGCGACGACGCCGTCATGGTCTGGATGCACGAGAAACGAGGCCAACCGGACCATCGGGACGTGCTCGGGATCGCTCGCGAAGGCGGCAGCGACCATGCCGGGCTCTACCTGTGGTGGCGGCCGTGGCACCACCGCATCGGCAAAATCGGCGGCTGATAGCAGGGCTCGAGCCTAAAGACCCCTGATTGCAGGGCCGATCAGGATCGTCGCCGGGCGTCGCCGGACGCCGCCTGAATCAGGCCAGGTCGAGCTGTGCGCCAGTCCCTTTCGGGCAGGTCGCCCCGGTTTGTTTTGCAGATCTCCCCAAGCCGAAGGCTCGGCGGAGCCGTTGAGCGTTCGATGGAGAAGGTATATCGTCGTTCCACTGCGGCCTCTGAACTTTGCCGTCAACACAGGGGGCCATCATGTCCAAGCCTGGATCCATCGAGGTCACCGCCGATCCCTACGAAATCGTGCTCGGACCTCCGGGCCTTGAGGTCCAGTCACGCGCGGTTGTCTCCGTTTCCGAAAGCTACATCCCGCCCGGCGACGAGGCGGTGGAACTTCCCGTGGACGACCTCGCGCTCCAGCTTCTCCACCTGGTCGATGACGGGGGCCAGATCCACCTCCTGAACCGGCACGATGCCACCTGGGTGGGGTCGTGGGAGAACCACCCCGGCGGCGAGGGAGCCGCCTTCCTCCATGCAATCGCGGAGGCGTGGGACTGGCTGGCCTCCCGCCTGCTCATCGCACGGAGGCCGGGCGACAAGGGCGAGTTCGCGTTCATCACCCGCCGCGGCGAGCGTGTCCTCGCGGCGAAGGACGGCCCCGCGCTCCTACGTGCCGAGGAGCGGATCGACGTCGACCTCCACCCGATCATCGCGACGCGCGTGCGGCGACAGTTCCTGCTCGGCGAGTACGAGCTCGCCGCCCTCGCCGCGATGCGCGAGGTGGAGATCCGTGTCCGGAAGCTGTCCAAAGCGGGTAAGGAAGACATCGGAGTCTCCCTGACGCAGTCGGCGTTCAAAGAGGGCGGACCGCTCGCCGACCCTAGGTTGGAGCCGGGCGAGCGGAAGGCAACGATGGCACTCTTCTCGGGCGCGCTTGGCGTGTTCAAGAATCCATCGAGCCACCGGCAGGTCGAGTACGACGACCCCACTCTCGCGGCCGAGGTCGTGCTACTCGCGGACCTTCTTCTGCGGATCCTCGACCGTACAGAGAGGCGACTGAAGACAGCGAATGAGCTCGATGCTCAGTCCGTTCGCCGCAGCGCGCCTGCAAAGAAGGCGCCATCAGTCCGTCGCCGCCGGTCGCCAAGCGTAGCCGAGTCGGCCAAGAAGCCGTGATCTAGGACCTGCTCCCCGCCTCACCAAGTTTCGTCCCGCGCAGCGCAAGACGCTACGTGTCTTGACAGAACGTTTACAAATAGTCCTCGGTGGTAGGCGATCGTCGTCATGGAACGAGCTAAGAGTGCTCTCCAGTGTGTCGAGTGCCGCAAGGAAGCGGGCGAGGCCGCGCCCGGTTGGCAGGCGTACCTCGTCAGCGACCCGGACACCGAAGACGACGAAGAAATCGTGGTCTATTGTCCCGACTGCGCGCGGCGAGAGTTTGGCCCGTTCAAGGTAGGGCCTGAGAGCCCAGAGGCCGGCTAAAGCTCGCGACGTCCGGCCGCACTTCAGACGAGTAGGGAGGTGGAATCCAGGTCCGGGCCGGCGTACGGCCCGAGATTCCACCTCCCTGCTCCTCAGTCCACGCGAATCGCTCGAGCTCCCCAGTTCTTTGCACACCAGACGCGGAGGTACAGGTCGAGTTCAAGGCGAGCGGCATCCTCACGCAGCGGCCATCCGAAACGAGCGTCCACCGTCTTCGTCCCGGTGCGTGCGACGATAAATTGCGCCGCTCGCAGCGACTCGATCAAGTCGTCGACCAGGGTTGGGTCGCTTACTTCGATTTCCACTAGCCGCAGTTGCTCCCCCAAGTTGCCGCACGCGCCGCCCCCTACTTCTCACTCTCGCCAGAAACGGACAGCCGTCAAGGGTGCAGCAGGAGTGAATCGACCGGCGGCCGAACTTAGGGACCGGGAGCCCGGCCTCTTTCCCCTAAAGAGGGGCAACCGGCCCGGGGACTTGACCTGGTTGCCTCGGGCTCCCAGACACACCTAACGGCTATCTGCGGGGGTGGTTGAAATACCACCCGTTTGCGGCTTTACGCGTAGGTTTGGGCACAAAAACGGGACTTTGCCCAGTAGGCATTTGAAGCTCAAGTTGCCGCTTGAGGACAGTTATGCTCCCCCCGATGTCCACAAGGGGAGGAAGCGAACGATGGCTCGTCGCTTAGGCATTCTTATGACGTTGTTGTTACTGACGGCAGGTCTCGCCGTCACCCCGCTCGCCAGTGCGGTGTCCGCCGAGAGCAAGGTAACGGTCGGCAGCCCCGCCACCCCCTACCTGCCCAACGGCTCCAACGAGCCCGCGCTCGCCATGGACGCGCACAGCCCGGCAGTGTTGGCCGCCGGTGCCAACGATCTGGTCGACAATTCGCCGTGCAACGGCAGCAGTTGTGACCTCACCCCCGACATCGGCATCTCCGGGATCTACTTCTCGTTCGACAGCGGCGGGACCTGGACTCAGCCCACCTACACCGGCCTGACCGCACAGAATGGTACGACGCACGTCGGCGACATCCACACTCTGCCCAACTACTTCGAGAACGGGATGTCCTCCCACGGCGACCCGGCGCTTGCGTTCGGCCCGAAGCCCGGGCCTGGCGGATTCTCCTGGGCGAACGGCTCGCGGCTGTACTACGCCAACCTGGCCTTCCCGCTTACCGGCCAGACGCCGTTCACGGGCGCCTCGGCAGCCGCCGTGTCACGCACAGACAACGTGGCGGCGGCAGCGGCCGGCGTCCAGAGCGCCTGGATGGACCCGGTCATCGTGAGCCGCCAGAACGCCGCGCTGCTCACCGACAAGGAGGACATCTGGGCCGACAACGCTGCAACCAGCCGCTTCTTCGGCAATGTGTACCTCTGCAACACTGCCTTCCGCAGCGTGGGCGGCCCGCCCCAGCCGATCGTGCTCTCGGCCTCCCGCGACGGCGGCAGCACCTGGCGCCAGCGCCAGCTTACCTCGGCGACCAGCAGCGCCCAGTCGGGCGGCCGCCAGGGCTGCGCGGTGCGCACCGACAGCACCGGTGTGGTCTACGTGGTCTGGGAAGGTACCGCCGGCGGCCAGAGCGTTTTCTATCTGGCCCGTTCATTCGACGGGGGCTCGAACTTCGAGAAGCCTCGGCCGGTGGCCACGGTGCACGACGTCGGGGTGTTCGACCCGGTGTCGGGCCGGATCGTGTTCGACGGGTTCGCCGGGACCCGCACCGACAGCTTCCCCAGCCTCAGCATCGCCAACGGAGCCCCGACCGGCGTCGACGCCACCGACACGGCTGTGCTCACGTGGCCCGACGGTGCGCTCAACCACGAGCAGGCCCTTGTGCAGACGTCGACCGACCACGGAGTAACCTGGTCGACTCCGGTCAACGCGGCCGAGGCCGGCGACCGGGCGGACAACTCGGCGGTGGCGATCTCGCCCGACGGCAGCGACCTGTACCTGGTCTACAACGGCTATCTGGACCCGTTCCAGACGACCACCGCCAACCCACGCCGGATGCAGGG
>DATLQD010000008.1:0-3615 GCA_035535315.1 Gaiellaceae bacterium | reverse complement strand
GCCGGTCGGGACACCGCTCACGATCCGATGATGAAGATGGGAAAAACAC
This sequence comes from Gaiellaceae bacterium, assembly GCA_035535315.1. GTDB lineage: Bacteria > Actinomycetota > Thermoleophilia > Gaiellales > Gaiellaceae > DASQGA01. Next base: position 3,566 of record DATLQD010000008.1, on the reverse strand, counting down.
CGACGGGCGTCCGGCTCGTAATCGTCTACATCGGACTCCTCCTCGTTACTGCACTCGCCTATCCCGCAGTTGCGGGCGCCCAGACGAGCAGCAAGAACGATATCCCAGAGCAGCTGTGGCAGATCTACCCCCTCGACCCTACGAAGACGGGCGCCGACCCATCCGAGACGGTTCAGCCTCAACCGCCGCCCGACCCCCAGGCTCAGACCGACAGGGCCCTCCAGACGACGTCCGAGTCACCGAATGCACAGTCGCAGCCCTCGGGCGATCCTGACTCAGGCCGGTCATTAGCGTTTCCTGTCCTGCTCCTCGGCGCCTTGCTCGGCCTCCTCGTCAGTCTGCTCGTTGTGGCGACAGCGAGGAACGGCGCGTTCGCGACGGCTGGGGAGTATCTCGCTCGCGCCCGCTCTCCTCTCATATCCCCCCTGCGCGCGGCCAGCAATGCTCCGCGCCACATTGGGCACGGCGGCGCTGCGGTTGTCTCCCCCCTGCGGGCGCTCCCCAGGCTTCCGCGCCGCATCGGCCATCTCGTGCTGCGGCTCCTGCGAGCATTAGGCCGGCGTAGCAGCAGCCGGGCAAGGATCAAGGACGGTCCTATACGGTCGAGGAGCGATGCTCGTCATCGGACCTCGATCATCGAGCGATTCGCGTCGACACTCGCTTATCATCGGGTCTCGATCATCATCGTCGCCATCGGCATTTCCGCCCTGGCCGTACTGGAGTGGCTGCTGTTCCTCTGAATCCGGCCTCGTTTCGGCGAATCCCCTGACTTGCACGCCAAACGGAATCGCGCGTTCGGTCGGTTCCGTCAGACCAGCGGCGGGGGTGGGATTCGAACCCACGAGGCCCCTCTCGAGGCCTAGCGGTTTTCAAGACCGCCCCTTTCAACCGCTCAGGCACCCCGCCGGGGAGCCAGTGTAGCCCGCGCCGTTAACGGCCCTTGTTGGGCAGCAGCAGTGCGACCGAGTGCGCGAAGACGAGTCCGGTCACCAGGAGCGCAGCCCACACCGCAAGAAGGGATCGTCACAACGCAAGTTTCGGCCCAGCCGCGGGGCGCGGCAATGGGCCGCTCGTCCGGGCGGCGGTTCGCGGTCGGGAGGCGACCCCGGCGGGCACGTCAGCCATGTAGAAGCGGATTCAGTCCGGGAGCCGCGCCGCGTAAGGCGAACGCGGCTCTCGCTTCCGTCATAGAGTCGCCACGCGTGCGCGAACGGGTCACCCTCGAGAACTGGCAGCGTCCGCCGCACCTGCGGTGGGCCTACCAGCATGTGCGGGAGCTCGTCCCGACCGCCCGGATCACGCGCGGCGACGGACCGCCCCGCACGCTCGAGAAGCGGCCAGTCGATCTCCTCGGCGTCGAGTTCTCGTCGAACGGGGCAGCGAACACCGTCGGACGCATGCTCGCCGCCACCTCCACGGACGGTTTTCTCGTCCTTCACCGCGGCGCGATCGTGACCGAGCTCTACGAGAACGGGATGTCGCCGACCAGCGTTCACCTCCTCCAGTCCGTCTCGAAGTCGGTTGCTGGGTCGGTCGCAGGCATCCTCGCCGGGCGGGGCGAGCTCGATCCCGAGGAGCAGGTCGTCCATTACCTGCCCGAGCTCGCGGGCGGGAGCTTCGAAGGAGCAACTCTTCGCCACCTCCTCGACATGCGCACCGGCACGCGCTTCTCGGAGGTCTACGACGACCCCGGGTCGGACATCCGCCTGTACGAGCCCGTGATCGGCTGGTGTCAGCCCACCGGCCCGCTTGTCGCGCCGGACACGTGGGCCTACATCGCCACGCTCGAGAACGAGCGCCGACACGGCGAGATCTTCGAGTACCGGTCGATCCTGACCGACCTCCTCGGCTGGCTCCTGGAGCGCGTCGGAGGAGTGCCTTACGCGGATCTCGTGTCGCGTGAGCTCTGGAGCCGGATCGGCGCCGAGCAGGACGCGGAGATCACCGTCGACCGGCACGGATGTGCGCTTGCGGACGGCGGCATGAGCGCGTCGCTTCGCGACCTCGGCCGGTTCGGGCAGATGATCCTCGAGGGCGGCCGCGTGGACGGCGAACAGATCGTTCCCGCGGAGTGGATCGAGGACACGCGCCGGGGCGGGGACGACGCCTCACGATCCGCGTTTGCCAGGAGCGACGAGGGGGCCAAGAGGCCACGGTGGTCATATCGGAACAAATGGTGGGTGCTCGATCCCGACCGTGGCACGATCGCGGCGCTCGGGATCCACGGGCAGACGATCTACGTTGATCCGGAAGCTGAGCTCGTGGGCGTGAAGCTCTCGACCTGGCCGGTCGCGGACGAGGACCCGCTCTGGGACCTCGAGCTGGACGCCTTCGCGGCGATCGGCCGCGAGCTCAATTAGCCACCGACTCGCTCGGGCGCGCCGAACGGGAGCAGAGCCGCCGGGACGGTGACCGACCCGCTCGCGTCCTGGAAGTTCTCGAGGATCGCAAGCATGGCCCGCGCCGTCGCCGCGGTTCCGTTCAAGGTGTGCACGAGCTCGGGCCCGTGATCGCCCCGAAAGCGCACGTCCAGGCGGCGCGCCTGGTAATCCGTCGTGTTCGAGCACGATGTGATCTCCCGGTAGCGCCCCTGGGCCGGGAACCATGCCTCGATGTCGTACTTCTTCGTCGCGGGGGCCCCGAGGTCGCCGGCGGCGATGTTGACGACGCGGTAGGGGAGGCCGAGCGCCTGCACCAGGTCTTCCTCGATGCCGAGGATCCGCTCGTGCTCCGACGACGACGCCTGCGGGGGGCAGAACACGAACATCTCGACCTTGTCGAACTGGTGGACCCGGAACATGCCGCGCGTGTCCTTCCCCGCCGCTCCCGCTTCGCGCCGGAAGCAGGTGGAGTAGCCCGCATAGCGACGTGGAAGCGACCCGGCTTCCAGGATCTCACCCATGTGGAGCGCTGCGAGCGCCACCTCCGAGGTCCCGGTCAGATAGAGCTCATCCCGCTCGACGCGATAGATGTTGACCTCTTCAGTCGGGAGAAAGCCCGTGCCGTACATGGCCTCCTCGCGCACGAGCACGGGTGGTAGCACCGGCACGAAGCCTTCCGCCGTCAGCCGGTCGAGGGCAAAGCGGTAGAGCGCCAGCTCGAGCAGTGCGACGGCGCCGGTCCGGTACGCGAAGCGGGAGCCCGAGAGCTGGGCCCCGCGCTCCATGTCGATCCCGCGCTCGCCGCCGACCAGATCCATGTGGTCGCGCGGCTCGAAGTCGAACTTCGGCGGCTCGCCGACCCGGCGAACCTCCTCCGCGTCCTCGTCGGTCTGGCCGTCCGGTGCGCTCTGGTCCGGCGGGTTCGGCACGCGTTCCAGGAGCTCACGGCGCCGCGCCTCGGCCTCGGCCAATTCCCCCTGGAGGCGCTGAAGCTCGCCCTTGACCTCCTTCAGCTCCTCGACCTGCTCCGGGGTCGGCTTCCCCTTCAGCTTGGTGCGCGATCGCAGCTCGTCCACCTTGGGAACGAGCTCGAGCCAGCGCCGGTCCGCCTCCATGAGCGCGTCGAAGTCCTCGGAGGCGCCTTTGCGCGCGAGTGCCGCCCGCCACGCCTCAGGGTCGCTTCTC
>DATLQD010000007.1:0-26118 GCA_035535315.1 Gaiellaceae bacterium | reverse complement strand
CGCCGAAGCGTTGCCGGGCGCCGGAGGCAGGCTGTTCGGCTGAACGCCCGAGGGGCATCCGAGCGTCGGAGCGGAAATATTCGCGCGGCCGTCGATCACCACCACAAGGCGCTCGAGATCGTCCGCGAGCTCGGCGACGGGAGAGGAGAGGCGCTGACGCTCAACAGCCTTGCGCTCGCCGTGGCCCGCGGCGGGGACGACGACGCGGCGCTCGCACACTTCGGACGCTCGCTGGCGCTCCTTCGAGAGCTCGACGACGCGCAGACCGAGGGCCAGGTCGTCGCCAACATCGGCCTCGTTCACGGTCGCCGCGGTCGCCGTCAGCAATCGGCTGAATGCCTCCGCGCCGCGCTCGAGAAGCTCAGCCCCGAGACGCCGGACTACCGCCGGGTCGAAGAGCACTTGCGCCGTGCCAGCTGACCGCTAGGCGGGCTTGGCGGCCGGCACGCTGGAGCTAGGGGTGAGAACACGGTAGAGAGCGGGGATCTCCTCGGCGGGCACGGGTCGGCTGAAGAGGAAGCCCTGACCGAGCTTGCAGCCACGCTCGACCACGAAGCGGCGCTGCTCCTCCGTCTCGATTCCTTCGGCGAGGGGGTAGAGGCCCAGGCTGCCGGCGAGCTGAATCATCGACGTCACGAGCACGGCTGCGTTCGGATCGTCGGGAAGGCCCCTCACGAAGGAGCGATCGATCTTCAGCGTGGTGACGCGCATCTGGCTGAGCCGTCCGAGCGAGGAGTGGCCGGTGCCGAAATCGTCGATCGCCAGCTTGAGGCCCCGCTGGTGGATCTCAGCCAGCACCGGTCCCATGGCGCCACCGCGTTCCTCCATGACGGCCGATTCGGTGATCTCGATCATGAGCCGGTCGGCGTTCAGCCCGAACGACTCGATCGTCCCGAGGACGTGCCGCATGGCCGTTGGCTGCCAGAACGATGCCGGCAGGTTGACGGAGACGAAGAGATCGAGCCCGTCTACCCGCCAGGCGGCGGCTTGCCGGCAAGCCTGCTCGACGACCCAGTCGCTCATCGGCCCGATCAGCCCCGTCCGCTCGGCCAGGGGGATGAAGTCGTTTGGCTGGACGAGGCCGCGCTCGCCGTCGCACCACCGAATGAGCGCTTCGACGCCCACCATGCTCGTGTCTTCCATGTTCACGAGCGGCTGGTAGTGGAGGACGAGCCCTTCACCCGCCTCGACGGCCCGCCGCAAGCGGCCGGCCATCGAGAGTTGCCGGAGCGCGTCGCCGTCTGCTCCCGCGTAGAGGTGATGGCGGTCTCGCCCCTCGTCCTTCGCCTCGTACATGGCGACATCAGCGTGCTTGAGAAGCGTCTCGGGGTCCGCGGCGTCGAGCGGGAAAAGGCTGATCCCGACGCTGGCCGTGACATAGATCTCGATCCCCGAGACGACGAACGGCTCCTGGAGGACCTTGCGGATCTTCCAGGCGATCTCGTCTGCCGAGTCCTGTGCGCTCGTCCCTTTCGGGACGCTTCGGGCGGCACCGACATCGGGGACGAGGATGAGGAACTCGTCTCCGCCCTGACGCGCGACGGTGTCGGAGGTGCGCGTGCAGTGCTTGAGGCGCGCCGCGACGGCGCAGAGCAGCTCGTCGCCCGAGGCGTGGCCGAAGCTGTCGTTGATCAGCTTGAAGTTGTCGAGATCGACGAAGAACACCGCGACTGCAGCCCCAGTGTCGCGCGCGCGGTGAAGCGCGCCCTCGAGGTGCTCCTGGAAGAGCGTTCGGTTGGGCAAGTCGGTCAGCGAGTCGTGGTAAGCGATGTACGCCAGCCGGTCTTGAGCCTCCGCGAGCGCCTCGGCGGCCACGCGCCGATCCGAGATATCGACGACGATGCCGTCCACCACGACCGGTCCGTCGGTGTGCGGTCGGGGGTGCATCCGATCCGAGACCCAGCGCGTAACGCCGTCGTAGCCGACCAACCGGTATTCGACCTCCACCGGTCGGCCCTCCTCCAGACTGGCCGTCGCAGCCTCGTACGCCGCTCGGTCGTCCTCGTGGACGGCGGCGTCCCAGGCCTCTTCGGGCGAGTAGTGGGAGGGAATCGACCCGACGAGAGCCTCGAGGCCGGATCCGAGAAAGGCGGTGCACTCGTAGGTCCCGTCCGCGGAGCACTCCATCTGGTAGAGGAGGATCGCGAGCGTCCCTGCCATCCGCTCGAGGACGTCGGTCGACGCGAAGGCCTCTGCCAAGGCGGCGAGCGACCTCGTGTGATCGGTTGCGGCGTCCGGCGTCCCGTTCTCAGGCATGCCGCTGCTTCATCGGCCGCGCGGGCCGCAATATTTAGCCCGAACTAGCGAGAACGCTTGATTGGGCGGGTGGCGGCGAGGCGAACGTTAAGATGGGCCGCGGGAAAGCTCCGGAAGCGAATCTTTAGGCGCTCGGGCGTCTCGCCCGCGTGAGGTGGCGTGACCTTGTGCCGTGGAGGAGCGGTAGTCCGCAGTGTGCCCACATACGGTCAACGCCCCGGCCACCAGACCGGTTACGGGCTGGTCAGGATCGGGTTCTTGCTAGTCGAGCGACTGGCCCCAGCTCGCGCGTGCGGCTGAGCCGGTGTAGCGGCGGCGCTCGGAGACCTCAACGGACATGATCGTTTCCGGTCTCAGGTAGCGGCCGCGAACCCGAGGCCACGACTTCGCCTCGGCGAGACTCTCGACGATCTCCGCGGCGCATGCCTCGGCCGACTTCTCGTCGGCGAAGGTCTCGATCTCGACCCAGTCGCCTGCCTCGAGGTTCAGGACGACCCGGTAGAAGTTCTCCTCGGCCCATTGATCGTCCACAGGAGCGACGGCCGGGCGTTCCTCGGGCAGCGGAGTCTCGACGCGCAGGCCGGTCGGGGAGATGACCTCGCCGGTCGGCTGTTCCACGGTTCGAAGAGGCTCGGTGCCGGGCTGGAGTGGGTCGGGTAACGACATACCGATGCCTGTATCGGCGCCGACGCCGCGGAACTGAAGCCGTCAGAGGCGATCGGGCAGGAAGCTCGTCACGTGCCCGGTCGCGTTGGCATCGCGCAGCTCGGATTCCTCGAGCGCGCCGATCCGCAGAAGCAGCTCGAGCTCGTCCTGGAGGTGTGTGCGCATCATCTCGGGCCCGTCTGTTGCGATCGTGAACCGAACGCCTGCATCAGCCAGAGCCCGGCAGGTGTTGCGGAGGGCATCCTCGTCCGGCAGCGCGCGCGTGAGCAGATTCGAGCTCGGACAGATCTCGAGCACGGTTCCCGAGTCGCGAAGCAGCGCCATCGTGGCCTCGTCCTGTGCGGCTAGGATCCCGTGCCCTATCCGTTCGGGCCGCAGGACCTCGACGACTTCCCGGATCTCGTCGACACCCGTCTGGCCGCCCTCCTCGCCGACGTGGATCGTGATGCCGAGCCCGGCGGTGCGGGCCATTTCGACGAGTGGCGCGAGCTGCCCGTAGGGATATCGTCCCGGGGCCGGCCTGGGGCCGGCGATGTCGACGCCGACGATGCCCCGTGAGGCGTAGCGAATCGCTTTCTCGACGATGACCTCGTTCTGCTCGGTCGTGAAGGTTCTGTCCATCATCAGGATCAGGCCAGCACGCACGAGCGGGTATTCGAGGCCGGCGCGGTCGAGACCGCGGACCGCGGCCATGATGATGTGGTCGAGGTCTCGCTCGCCGCCCCGGTTTCGCTTCATGGGATTGAAGCGAAGCTCGAGAGTCGTGATGTTCTGTGTCCTGTACGCGCCTCCGATCGCCCCGTGCACCGAGCGCTCGACGGCGAGCGGGCTCGACTGGATGAGCTCGGTCCATTTGTAGATCGAGTCGAGCTGGGGGAGGCCTTCGACACCCCGCGGGTCGACCGTCACGAGCCCCTCGAAGTCCCAGTAATCCTTCACCGGAAGCGCGATTCCTTGCTCGTGGGCGAGCGTCCAGAGGACGGCCGGGTCAACCGAGCCGCCGAGGTGCGTGTGGAGCTCTGCGAGTCCGTGGCTGCTGATCGCTTCGACGACCGAGCGCGTCGCAAGAGCCTGGGTCTCGGTCATGAGACGAGTTTACGGAGTCGCTCTGGAGACGTGGAGCAAGGCCAGATGGCGAGGGACAACTACCGCACCAATTGCCGACCAACCATCTAGGCTCGGCGGATGAAGATCGGCATCGTCGTCCCGTTCTCGTGGTCCTTCTGGGGTGGAGTGCCCGAGCACGCAGACCATCAGGCACGGGCCCTGATCGACCTCGGACACGACGTGCAGGTGATCATGGGTCACGATCCCCCGGGGCGGCTCACGAAGCTCCTGCATCCCCGCGTGGGCCGCCACGAGCGGCCGCCGGAGTACGTCGTACCCGTCGGGCGCTCGGTGATCGTGCCTGCCAACGGCTCGCTTCCGAACCTCGTGCTCAGCCCTCAGGCGATGCTTCGCATGCGCCGGATCTTCGCGCGCGAGCAGTTTGACGTCCTCCACGTCCACGAGCCCTTCACGCCGATCCTCTCGGTTTTTGCGCTGGCGACCGCAGAGTGCCCGGTGGTGTCGACGTCTCACGCCTCGGGCGAGAAGCTCACCTGGTACAAGAACTCCCGCCACACGTGGGGTCTCCTCGCCGACCGGATCGACTATCGGATTGCGGTGTCGGAGCGAGCGCGGGCGAGTGCCGAGCCCATCATCGGAGGGCCGTTCGAGATCCTGCCGAACGGTGTCCTGATCCCGCCCGCAGCGTCGGCGTCAGGAAGGGAAGACCATGTCGTCTTCATCGGAAGAAACGAGCCCAGGAAGGGCCTCGCGGTTCTCCTTCGAGCCTGGCCCCGTGTCGCGGCGGCGACGGGCATGAGGCTCCGAGTCGTCGGCGCAGATCCCCTCTCCGTCCGCTGGCTCATGCGTCGGCTCGGGCTCTCCCACGAGAACGTCGACCTGCTCGGCTCCATCTCCGAGGAGGCGCTGACGCAGGAACTTCTTCGTGCCAAGGCTCTGTGCGCACCCTCGACTGGTCGTGAGAGTTTCGGGATGGTGCTCACGCGCGCGTTTGCGAGCTCGGCTCCGGTCGTTGCGTCAGACATCGAGGGTTATAACGACGTCGCCGGCCCAGAGACGGGCTTCCTCGTGCCACCGGGGGATCACGAGGCATTCGCCGACGCCCTGGTCGCGCTGGTCGCCGACGAGTCTCGCCGCGCTGCGATGGGAGAGGCGGGGCGCCGCGTCGCAGAGGAGCGCTACTCCTGGCCGCGGATCTGCGAGCGACTGGTCGAGGTCTACGGAGGCTTGACGGCCGGCGACACCCGTGCCACCGCGGCGGCCGCGTGAGAGCTCAGATCCCACAGAGCCGAGCCGGCCGTGTGGCTCTCCTACTTCCGCCCCTGGCCGGCGCTGTCGCGCTCGTAATCTGGCGCGGTCCGGATACCGGTGTCGTCCGGGAAGCGTTCGCCCTGGTCGCCTGGGGCTGGGTCGCGGCAGCCGTTGCGATCAACTTCGTTTCCGTGCTCTTCCGGTCGGTCGCCTGGAAAGTCGTGATCGACCAGGCTGTCGCGCCACCGAAACCGCGCCGGCGCACGGTCTTTGCCGCTTTCTCAATCGGTCTGCTCGGGAACGCGGCGCTACCCGGCCGGGTCGGAGAGATCGCCCGTGTCGTCGTTCTGACTCGCCGCATGCCCAGCCGTCCCGGTACCTGGGCCACGATCGTCGGGACTGTCTTCGCTCACCGGATATTCGACGTCCTCGCTGCAGTCGCGCTCGTTGTCTATGTCCTCTATGCCGCCAGGATCCCGAACTGGGCCGTGCCAGGACTGGCGATCGTGCTCGGCATCGGTGTCGGAGCCCTGATCGCCGGGGTTCTTCTTGCCCACTACCGGAGCCGGGTGCCGATCGAGGAGGTCGGGCCGATCCGGAGGGCGCTCCGGACCGCGAGACGCGGCCTCGAGGTGCTGAAGCGCCCTATCCCCGCGGGCTCCGCGATCATCCTCCAACTACTGGGCTGGACGGCCCAGCTCTTCGCCGTTTGGGCGACGTTGAAGGCGTTCCGGATCGACGTGCCCCTGAGCGCCGCCGCCCTCGTCCTCGTCCTCATGAACCTCGCCACGATCTTTCCGCTCTGGCCGGGGAACATCGGCTTGCTCCAGGCTGCCGTCGCCCTGCCGCTCCTGTCGTATGGGGTCGCCTATCGACACGGCTTTGCCTTCGGCATCGGCTTGCAGGCGATCGAGGCGTCGGTCGGCGTCGGTCTCGGGCTGCTCTTCCTCGCGCGGGAGGGCTTCTCGTTCGCAACGCTCAAGGACATGCGGGAGATGAGCGACGTCGATCTCGAGGAGCGCACAGACGAGCGCGTCGCCCGGATAGCCTAGGCGTAACTCCCAGAATGCTGGCCGACAGGTTTACGAGTCCTTGCCGACCGGGTATTCAACTTTCGGGCAACGAAAGGAGGGACGACCGCACATGTACATCGGACTCGGCACCATTCTTCTCATCATCCTGATCGTTCTTCTGATCGCGTTCGTCTTCTAGAAGCACCGAATAAACCAGCCGCGCGCCGCAAGGTGCGCGGCTGGGAACATCTCAAACAGCGACGGGCAAGGGCCCGTCGCTTTCTGGTTTCAGGGCCCTTCTCTGGGCACGAAGAGGGCGGCCTTCCGGCCGCCCTCTCGAATCGAAGCTGGTCGCCGGCCTAGTACGGCGGCGGGCGGTCGTACGGATCTCGAACGACCGTGTCGCGGCGATAGCCGCCAAATCCGCCCCAGCTCGACCAGAACACGAGCGAGAGCACGAGGCCCAGTACGCCGACGATCATGAGAATCACACCGACGGTGTCGAGATCGATCCCGGTGGTCGTGACGTTCACCGCAAAGGCAAGTATCGCGCCGACTGCGATAAGAAGAATGCTTACACCAATGCCCATTTCTACTCCTCGGTAGGGTCTTCGACCTCCTTACCCATGGGGCGTAGGTCCCAAGCCCGGGGCGCGGGCTGGGGCGGGCGAGCTCAGTCGGACTGGGCCTCTCGGAGCCGGCGTGTCATGTTCTGGAGCAGCGTCCAGGCGACTTCCGGATGCTCGTCGACGAACGGCTTGAACTCCCACGGAGTCATGCCGTAGCAGGTCAGATCCGTCACGGCCGTGATGGTCGCGGATCGGATGCCTTCGTCGATCAGCGCCATCTCGCCGAAGTAGTCGCCGGGCCCGAGCTTGCCGCGCACCTGGCCGCCGATCTCGACCTCGGCTTCGCCCTCTGTGATCACGAAGAAACCGGTCCCGGTCGCGCCCTCGCTTACGACCGTGGAGCCTGCGGGGAACTTTCGCTCGTGGAGCTGGCCGGCCAGGCGCTGGAGCTCCCGGTCACTGAGACCGGCGAGAAGCGGCACCTTCTTCAGCGCATCGGCGGGCTGCGTCGCCATGGCCGGAGATCATAACGGGCGAAAGGTCCTGTGACAGCGGCGGCGAACTCGTTAGCCGTGCGCACGCAGGCCGCTCTCTACGGCGAGATCGATCTCGAGCTCTCCTGGTCGGAAGCCGACCTGCCCGAGCGCGAGCGGACGAAGCACGTGCACCGGCTGCATCCGTACCTCGGGAAGTTCGTGCCGCAGCTCGCGGAAGTCTTCCTGCGGCGCTACGGCTCGCCCGGCGACCTCGTCTGGGATCCGTTTGCCGGCTCGGGGACGACGCTCGTCGAGGCGAACGGGCTCGGCATGAGGGCTGCAGGCTGTGACGTCTCTGCCTTCAACTGCATGCTTTCCGAAGCGAAGACTGCGGTGTACGACCCGGAGGCTCTGCTCGCGGACGTCGTTCACCTCGGGCAGGCGGAGGGCGAACCCGTGCCGAGGAACGCCTCTCCGTACCTGAACCGATGGTTTGCGCCTCGCGCGGTCGGCGAGCTGCTCGCCTTTCGCGCGCGCGTGGCCTGTACGACCTATCCAGGCCTCTGGAGCGTCGTCCTTTCGCGGGCGGCGCGCTCCGCTCGGCGCACGCGACACGACGATCTCGATTTCCCCCGGAAGCCCGTCACGGCCGAGTACTTCTGCCACAAGCACCGGAAGACGTGCCGTCCCGTCGGCGAGGCGGCGAAGTTCCTCCGCCGGTACGTCCGCGACGCCGCGCAGCGCGTCCACGACTATGCAGAGCTTCGGGCTGAGACGTCGGCGCTGATGCTCCACGGCGATGCGCGGGTGCTCGACCCACCCGAGCAGGTCGACCTCGTACTGACGTCCCCTCCTTATCCCGGGCTGATCGACTATCACGAGCAGCATGTGTACGCCTTCGAGCTGCTCGGGCTCGAGCGCAAGGACGAGGCTGAGATCGGCCGGGGGGTGCCTGGGTATTGCGAGGGCGTTTCGGCAGTGCTCGACCGGGCCGCCAAGGCCCTCCGCCCGGGAGGCCGCATCGTCATTGTCGTGAACGACCGCCGCGGGCTCTACGAGAGCATCCTGAGCGATGCCGGCCTTCAGCTCGAGGATCGCGTCGTCCGGCACGTGAACCGTCGAACGGGACGTCGAAACGGCGAATACTTCGAGGAGATTCTGGTGGCGCGCCCTTCAGTCGTCAGACGGAGAACCGCTGTCCGGGCGCTTGGCGGCGTCTGACGTGTCCCCCGGTGGGCGGACCTGGCCTGCGCGTTGCCCGAGCTCCTCGATCTTCCCTTGCGCGGCATCAAGCTTCGCGACGCAGACCCGGTAGAGCTCCTCGCCCCGTTCCCAGAGCGCGACGGAATCCTCCAGGCTTGCCTGGCCGCGCTCAAGCTGCGCGACGATCCGTCCGAGCTCTTGCCTCGCCTCCTCGAACGACGGCTCCGGACTCACGCGCGCCCCTCGCCGGCGGCGGCTCCCGCCGGGAAGAGCCCGGCTCCGCCCCCGCCTGCCACCGCTGGCCGCACGGGGCTCTCCGGGCCCGTATTACCCATAGTGTTCCTTCCGGTCCATCCAGCGGCGCCCGCGGAACTTGCGAAGAGTCGGGGTTGACCCAGGTCGCCTCATGTTTCGACCTCCTCGACCCGGGCCGAGAATCGGCCTTTGGACACACGGACGTCGACCAGCTCACCGCTATCCAGTGCCGATGCGGACCGAACGACGTTGCCGCTGCTTCGCACAATTGCGTAGCCGCGCCCTAGCGTCGCGTCTGGTGAGAGCGCTCGCAAACGTCCGGCGACGGCGTCGAGGGCGCTCCGCTTCCGCTCGAGGAAGACACCCGGCGCACGCGCGAGCCTGACCGCGTCGGCTCCCACTCGCTCGCGGGAGCGTGCGAGGCCGCGCCTGGTATCGCGCTCGAGCGCTGCCCTGAGGGCGTCGAGCTGCCCGCGGAGCTCGCTCCGGTCCTGAACGACCAGCCGGGCCGCGGCCGTCGGGGTGGAGGCGCGGACGTCCGACGCAAGGTCGCAGAGCGGCGTGTCCTGCTCGTGGCCGACCGCGCTCACCACCGGGACGCGGCAGGCGGCGAGTGCCCGCACGACCCGCTCGTCGCTCCACGGAAGCAGGTCCTCGAAGCTCCCTCCGCCGCGTGTGACCACGATCACGTCGACGCCGGGCTGGCCGGCCAGCTCGGCGAGGGTCGCAACGATCCGGGCGGGCGCCTGCGGTCCCTGGACGTACGTCTCGGCCACGAGCACGTTCACAGCCGGAAACCGCGCCGTCACCGCGGTGACGAAGTCGCGCTTGGCTGCGGCCTCGTTGCCGGTCAGCAGCCCGATCCACCGGGGGAAGGGCGGCAGCGGGCGTTTCCGCCCGGGTTCGAAGAGGCCCTCGGCGGCCAGCGTGCGCTTCAGCCTCTCGATCCGCGCTAGGACGTCGCCGAGGCCCACCGGCTCGATCGAGAGCGCGCGCAGTTGGAAGACGCCGCGGGCCGCGTAGAAGTCGGGCCGCCCGTAGACGTGGACACGGTCACCGTCCGTGAGGGCGAGGCGGAGACCGTCGAACCCGGCCCGGGGCATGGTCACGGAAAGACACGCGCCGTCGGAAGGGTCCTTGAGCGTGAAGAAGACGCTCTGCCATCCGTCCTGGCGGCGCAGCTCTGTCACTTCGCCCTCGACCCAGAGGGTGGGCAGGCGGCGGAGCCACATCGCGACGCCCCGGTTGAAGTTGGAGACCGTGTAGACCTTGCGGTCGCCGTACACGAGCGGCTCGAGCTTCACGGCCCTGACCGTACACGGCCGCCGGTTCGGCGCGCGACGGCGCTAAGGGGCCTGTCGGCGACTCGTTAGAGGAGAATCTGGGCCGCGACCTCGGGTGTGCAGCCGCTGTGCCGGATGAGTGACACGGCTTCGTGGAGATCGGCATGGGACTGCGCGATGCGCTCTGCGTACGGCAGCGGATAGCCCGCCTCGATCAGGACGTGCAGGCGCCAGCTCTCGACTTTGGCGCGCTCGTCGATTCCCGGCTCGATGGTCGTCAGCTCGTCCATGTTGGCGCTGTTTCGGTCTCGCGCTCACGATCCCTGCCGGCCGAGCACGTTAGTTCTGTGTTGCCCGGATTGCCCGCGCGAGCTCCTCGAGCTTCGTGCTCACCTCGGACTCGATCGTCGTCTCGAACTCGTGGATCCGCTGCTCCGCATCTCCGAGGGCCTCGTCGAGGCGGTCGGAGATGAGGCGAAGGCGTTCGGCGGCCACCTCGTATTGCGACTCCGCCGCGCGGGCGGTGTCCTCAGTGCGCTTCTGGAGCCGCTCCGCGGTCGATTGCGCGGCCAGTGCGATTCGGTCGGCGATCTCTTTCTCGGCCTGGCGCGTGAACTCCTCGATGGCTCGGTCGAGCTCGTGCGAGAGACGTTCGGCCGACTTCTCCCTCGACTGTTTGATCTGGACGTCGAAGCGCCTCTCTGCGTCCTCGGCGAGCCGGTTCGCCGACCGCTCGAGCGAGCGTTCGAGATTTTCGAGCTGGCGCCGGGTGGCGTCGGCGTAGTCGTTCTTGAGCCTCGTCTGCGCCTCCGCGACCTCCCGGTCGACGAGTTCCCGGAGCTCGCGCTCGCGGTCACGGACCTGCTGCGCGAGCTCCTGGAGCGCCCGCCTGCGCTCGGCCGAGTGCTCCTCGAGCTCCTCGCGTCCCTCATCGAGCACCTCCCTGGCGCCCTGCTTCAGGTCCTCACGAAGGCGGGAGAGGAGCGCGCGCTGCTCGTCGGCCGCCGCGCCCAGCTGCTCGGCATCGGACGTCAGGCGGGCCTCGTGCGACGCCGCGGCTTCGGCCTGCCGCTGGCCGAGCTCCGTCAGACGAGTCTCGAGCGCCCGCTGCCCACGGTCGAGGTCGGCCGCCCAGGCAGCGAGCCTCCGTTCCAGGCGCTCCTGCACCTGAGCGACCGCCTCGGTCAGCTCGACACGCGCCTGCTCAGCCTGGCGCACGACAAGGTCGCGACGCTCCTGGGCGAGCTTGCGTTCCTGCTCGCCGAGGAGCTGGTTCGCGGTCGAGCGTTCGCGGGCGAGCACAAGTCCCTGCTCCGATGTCCGCGCCTCGGCTTCCTGCTCGAGGAACGCCCGAAGGCGCTCCTGGCTGAGCTCGCTCGTCCGGTCGAGATCCCGCAAACGCCGGAGGGCACGGACGAACAGCAGAAGCCCGGCTTCCGCGACCGCCGACGCGAGCAGACCCCCTGCGGCGAGGAGGAGGGGAGGCGTCTCGACGAAGTCCTCGGAGAGATTGATCCCTAAAGCAACCCAGGCGGCAAGGGATCCGAGCGTGAGGATGACCGTCGCCGTGATGAGGAACTTCTCCGAGACGCGGTCGAGGACGACCGCGCCGAAGGAGACTCCGACGAGGGCAAGCCCGGCCGCGAACGCGATCTCGAAGGCTCCTGCCATGGCCCAATCGTAGGCCTAGTAGGCCTCTTCCGAGTCTAGAGGCGGCGCGAGAGGAAGGTCGCGCGGGTGGAGGTGGGCGTGGCGGCGGCAGCGGCGGCGGCAGTGAAGCGGTCGAGCGCGACTTTCGCGATTCGTCCAGCCAGCTCGTCGGCCGACATGCTGATGCCCGACCCGTTCCACGTCATGACCGCCGCCACGAACACGCCGTCGCTCGAGTAGACGAGGCCCGTGTCATGGCGCGCCGTCAAGATCCAGCCGGCCTTGTGCGGGACGGCGACTCCCGAGCGGTTGACGAAGCGATCCAGCTTTCCATGGTCCTGTGAGTGGGCGAGGATGTAGAGAAGGCGCCGCGCATCCGCCAGCGTGAACCCGCGCAGGCGGCCGACCAGTGGTCCGCGACCGGCCGTCGCCAGATGGAGGTACTTGAACATCCGGGCCATATCCCACGCGGTCGTGTACTTCCCGATGCCGAGTGAGGGTGACTCGACGACGCCGACTGGGATCGGCCTGCCTGCCGCGAGCCCCGTCCCGACGATGTAGCCGCCGTAAAGCTCTGTGTCGGTGATACCGGCTCGACGCAAGGTCGCGTTGACGCGGGCCGCGCCGGCGCCCGTCGAGCCGCTCAGCCAGACCAGGAGCTCGTTCGCCGCCTGATTGCTAGAAAACTGGAGCATCGAGCGAAGCAGGCGGTCGACCTCGGTACCTTGGGCGGGTAGGCCGGACAGCGTCCGCATGACCTCGATCGCGATCCCGAGCTTTACCGTCGAGGCGGCCGGGAACCGTGCGCGCGCGTTCCAGGCTGCGCCCGCGCCGGTTCGGAGGTTTTGAACGTAGAACGCGGTGATTCCCGGAAAGGCGCTACTGCGTGTTCTCAGACGGCGCTGGAGCACCGGGTCGAGGCGCCCCACGGTCGCCGTCGGAAGGGCCGCCCGTGGAAGCCCGAAGACGGGACTAACCGTGGTCGCGGCAGACTTTCCGCCGGGACCGTACGCCGCCACCTTCACGGTTACGTCGTGCGTGGGGAGGGTGACGCGGAGGCGGAATCGGCCTCGCGGTGTTGATCGGTTAGCCACGTCGGCACCGTCGACGAACACAGCGATTCGAACGGTGCCGGCGTTGACGCGTCCCTCCACGAGCCCGAAGGAGACTTGTCTCGGCGCCGGCGCGACAAGGGCGGGGGGCGCCGGGCGAAGGAGAGCCGGTTCCGGAGGAATCGGGATCGCGATCATGCAAGCCTCATCATGACCAGCGAGAGGGCGAGGAGGACAGTTGCCGCCGTGAGCAGCTTGAGGGCGCGCTCCTCAGCTCCGATCAAAGTCTCGACGTTGACCTCCACGCTCGTTCCGTCGTGCTGGACGATTGTCCCCCGCACCTCTCTGAGGTGTCTGCGCACGTGACGGACCTGGGTCGAGAGACGGCGTTGCGCCAGGCTGAGCGCAAACGCGAAGGCGCCGGCCACGATCGCGGCCGGCGTGATCCTCTCCGCCACGGCGAAAAACCCTGTGACCAGCGGGAACGCGCCCCAGGAAAGTGCAAACCAGGTGTCCGTGTGGAAGCGGCCACCGAAAAGCTCCAGGTTGTAGGCGCAGAGGATGAAGGCGCCGAGAGGGGCAAAGACAGCTATCCACGGGCTCCAGGCGACGGCCGCGTAGACCCCGATCGCGACGGCTCCGGCAATCGAGAGGACGGCGAGCAGGGCGAGCGTCCCGGACCCGAGTTCGGTGCGGAGGGGCCGGCCATGGAGCTCGTCCAGCGCATGGGCTCCGATTCCGACTGCGAGGAAGAACGCCGCGAGCGTCGGTAGGAGCCGCGAGAGTCGGAAATCCGGCGCAAGTGCGGCGCCGATCGCCACGTAGCTCAGGTGCCACGCCGTGTAGGGCGGATGGAGGAGCGTCGCGTAGTCGCGCCAGCTCCCGGGGGCGAGCGCGTAGAAGGCGGGCCGCGGCGCCTCAGCGCTCACGGTCACCCCAAACCACGATGCCTCCGCCCAGGCTGAGGGGGCGGAAGTGTGGCTCCCCGATCCCCGCGGCGCGCCAGAGCCCAAGGAGCGTTGGGAGCGGCACGCGCTCGTAGAAGCCGCGGATACTCGGCCCAAGGAACCGGCCGACGCGCCCCCACTCGGGCGAGACCAAGCTGCCGGCGAGCGGGAGCCCGACGCGGACGTAGAGCTCCCAGGCGGCTCTGGCCAAAGGATTGGGCGGCACGAAGAACTCGAGCGAGGCGAGCTTTCCACCCGGGCGAAGTACCCGGGCGAGCTCGCGCAGGGTCGCGGCCGGGTCGTTCACGTACCGGAGCAGGTAGGTGAAGGTGACGGCGTCGAAGCTTTCATCGTCGAACGGAAGCGACTCCGCCCGGCCTTGCTCGAGCCGCACGAGCCCGCCGACACCGGCTGCGACGACGCGGCGCCGGCCTGCTGCGAGCATCTCGGCACTCTGGTCGATGCCGACCACGGAGCAGCCGTAGCGGCGCGCAAGCTCGATTGCCACCGCGCCGGTCCCGCTCGCGACGTCGAGGACGCTCTGGTCAGGAGCCGCTTCGACCCGAGAGACGAGGAAGCTCCGCCAGCGTGGGTCCTGCCCGAAGGAGAGGACGCGCGCATAGCGGTCGTAGGTCGGGCCGAGGGGCGCGAAAAGGCTCTGCGCCGCTCCTATGGCTTCGCCGAGCGCCGGTTCCACCTGGCTATTGTTGCTTGCGGTGACGCTCGAGGATCAGATCGTCGGCGCCCGGGAGGCGGCGGCCACCTTTGGGTCGGACGGGGAGGAGGTCGTTGGTGTCGTTCCGGCCGAGACCTCCTCCGGTCGGCTGATCTTTCTCTGCGCGTTCGGCGGGTTGGGCGGCGAAGAGCGGTGGCTTGCACTCGACGCAGCCGGCGAGCCCGTCCTCGACCGGGCACTCGTCCACGAAGCAGCGTCGATCGCAGCCATGTGCGAGCTGGCCGAGGAGAGCGCGGGCGGGGGGGACCTCGAAGCACTGCGCGCGACCCTCGCGGAGCTCCGAGTCACCGAGAACCCCGAGGGAATCGACGAGGCGGAAGAGGCGGCGCGAGCGCTGGCCGCGACCCTTCTCGAAGCTCCGCGGATCGCCAACCTCGCGTATCTGGACGCCGTCGGCTTGGCGGCGGCTCGACTGGAGCAGACTCTCGGCGACGTCGGAAGCTCTCCGTTCGCCGAGGCGATGAAGGTAGGGGTCGGCGCAGCCGACGAGCTGGCCCGTAGGGTCGAAGGCACGTACAAGCTGGCGCTCGTCTAGATGCACGGCAATCACCGATCAACCAGCTAGGCGAGCCGAAAGGAGCGACATGGAAGGTGGAGGTGGGTTCGGGTTCCCGTTCGGAGGCGATCCGGAGGAGCTCATGCGGGGGCTCCGCGAGTTCGCCGAGCAGCAGTCGGAGGCAGTCCAGGAGTCGCAACGCGAGCAGTTCGCAACGCTGACGCTGAACACCGCGGTCGAGTTGACCGGCGCAGCCCTGAAGCGGATCGACGTCCAGGGCCCTGCCGACGAGCAGGCGATCGCCCTTCGCGATGCGATGCGCGTCCTCTTCCCCGAGGCGGTCGCGTTAGTCTCCGCCGCGCGCCAGGGCTTCATGCGCGAACGCTAGATGGCCGTCCTCGATCGCGCGATCGTCCGTCTACTGCCCGCCGTGCCGCGGCCGGTGGTCAAGCGGCTGTCGCGTCGATACATCGCCGGGGAGGAGCTGTCCGAAGCCTGCCGCGTCGTCAAGGGGCTGAACGAGGACGGGAAGCTCGCCACCCTCGACGTGCTCGGCGAGGAGGTGACGACGCGCGAGGAGGCGCTCGCGCTCGTCGAGGCCTACCGTGACGTCTTCGACACAATTCGCCGCGAGGGGCTGGACTCGAACGTCAGCGTCAAGCCGACTGGGCTCGGGTTGAGCATCGACAGGAACGTCTGCCGCCAGAACGTGGCCGATCTGGTCCGGTGTGCGGAGGAGCGGTCGAACTTCGTCCGGATCGACATGGAGGATGCATCAACGACCTCCGACACGCTCGAGGTCTACCGCGAGCTGCGTACGGAAGGCCTCGCGAGTGTCGGCGTCGTGCTCCAGGCCCGCCTGCGCCGCACGCCGGACGACATCTCCGCCCTGGCCGACCTGCGTCCGAACGTGCGGGTGTGCAAGGGGATCTACCTCGAGTCGCCCGACATCGCCTACCAGGGCATGCAGGCGATACGTGAGAACTTCGTCAATGCGATCGACGACCTGCTCGAAGCCGGCGCCTACGTAGCGGTCGCAACCCACGACGGCTGGGTGATCGACCGCGCGAAGGAGCTGCTCGAGGAGCACGGCAAGAAGCGTGAGGAGTACGAGTTCCAGATGCTGCTCGGTGTGGGTGACGACCTCGGCGACCAGCTTGTTCGCGAGGGCCACCGCCTCCGCGTCTACGTCCCGTTCGGTCGCCGCTGGTACGAGTATTCGGTGCGACGGCTCCAGGAAAACCCGGCCATGGCGACGGCGATCGCAAAGGCGACGGCCCGCCGCTTTCTGCCGGGTCGCAACGGTCGCGACTCCGAGTGACGTGGGTCGAAGCCGAGGGTTGCCGAGTCGTCGACGGGGACGGGCGCCGGCTTCTCGACCTGTCCGGTGGGTTCGGGGTCGCTGCGCTCGGTCACCGGAATCTCGAGGTCGGTGAAGCGATCATCCGCCAGGCCGCCCGGTGCGTCCATGCGCTCGGCGACCTCGCAGAAGCCGACGTCACTGCCGAGCTTCGCCGCCAGCTTGGACTCGGACGGCGCCACGTGATGCTGGGCGTCACCGGAGAGGACGCCGTCGAGATCGCCCTCCGTACCTGTCTGCTCGTCACCGGGAAGCCTGGCATCGTCGCGTTCGACGGCGCCTACCACGGGACCGGCCTGCTCGCGCTCGCCGCGACCGGCTTCGAGCGCTTCCGGGAGCCGTTCGCAGCGTGGCTCCCCGGGCCGGTGCACCGGTTTCCCTACGGTGAGGATCCTGGCCCCTTGCCGGCCGACGCGGGTTGCGTCATCGTCGAGCCTGTTCAGGGCCGTGCGGGCGCACGGGTGCCGCCGGACGGATTCCTCCACACCCTCCGGGACCGCTGCGATGCCGCCGGGGCGCTCCTCGTTGCCGATGAGATCTACTCGGGCCTCGGACGCTGCGGCGCCCTGTGGCGAAGCGGTGGGATCGCCGACCTCCTGACGAGTGGGAAGGCCCTCGGCGGGGGAATCCCTCTTTCGGCGTGCCTTATGCGGCCGGAGCATGGCGAGGCCTGGAACCTCGGGCCCGCGGACGTCTACACCCACACGCACATGGGGAGCCCACTCGCGTGCGCCGCCGCACTGGTGGTCCTCGAAAGAGTGCCGGCGCTCTTGGACCGCGTCCTCGAGGCAGGCGAGCGGTTCGAACGGGCCGGCTGGCACGGCGCAGGGCTCATGCGCGCCAAGCCGGGCGACGCCCAGCGTGCTTACGAGCGGGGAGTGATCGTGGTGCCGGCCGGCCTCGACGGCGAGCTCATCAGCGCGACGCCGCCGCTTACGATTGGCGACGACGAGATCGACGAGGCGCTGGAGCGGCTCGCGTGACAGAGCGGCTGTCCTGGCGCTTCGTCGCGATCGCGGCCTTCTTCGTCACGGCCCTCGTTGTTTCGAACGTGATCGCGGTGAAGCTGGTCGAGGTCTCAGGACGAGTGTTCCCGGCCGGGCTCGTCGTCTTCCCGCTCTCCTACCTCCTCGGCGACGTCCTCACCGAGGTCTATGGCTTCCGCGCGGCCCGCGCCGTCATCTGGCTGGGCTTCGCATGCAACCTGATGGCCGTCCTCGCGATCCAGGCCGCTATAGCGCTTCCGGCAGCACCCTTTTTCGGAGACGACGAGGCATACGACAAGATCCTCGGGACCACGTGGCGCCTCTTCCTCGCGTCCTTCGCCGCGTATCTCGTCGGGGAGCTCGTGAACTCCGCGGTGCTTGCGCGCATGAAGGTCGCCACCGGCGGTCGCTTCCTCTGGACACGGACGATCGGGTCGACCATTGTCGGCGAGGGACTCGACTCCGCGATCTTCGTGACGCTGGCTTTTGCCGGGACCGGGACGCCGCTCGTCGATCCCATCCTGACCACATGGGCGATCAAGGTCGCCTACGAGACCGCCGCGACGCCGCTGACATACGTGCTCGTAAACACTCTCAAGCGGCGCGAGGGAGTCGACGTCTTCGACCTGGACACCAGTTTCAGCCCGCTGCCCGTCGGGCGCTAGCGTCCGGCCTCGCGAACAGACGCCCGAGCGTCTCCAGCGACTCCACGAGCTGTCTCCGCTCGTGCTCTGAGAGGTCGTCGGCGAGCCGGCCGAGCGCGGTCACGAAGCGCTTGCGCCGGACTAGATGCTCCCTTTTCCCGGTCGCCGTCGCGACGACTCGCACTGCCCGGGCGTCGGCGCGATCGCGCTCGCGGCGGACGAACTTCCGGGCAGCGAGGGCGTCGACCGTTCGGCTCGCGGTCGCGACCGTGACACCCAACGCCTCGGCGAGCGCCCCCATCCGGCAAGGGCCTTCGCGGACGACGACGCGGAGCGCGATCGCCTGGGGAGTGGTCAGCTCCGCCGTCGAGAGCTCCTCTCCGGTGGTGGTCTTCCGCCGCTGAAGCTCGCCCCAGAGGCGAATGATCCCCTCGGCCAGGCGCTCGCTCTCCGCCTCTTGGGTCACGCTGCCTGCCTTTGTGCCCGAGCGGTCTCCACCACAGGCTCCTCCATGGTGCTGCGAAGCTCGGTATGGGGCAGGAAGAGCGTCGCCACGAAAGCCAGGGCGCACAGCATGATCCCCAGCGCGAAGGCCGGATGGAGGGCGTTCGCGAGCTCAGCGGGCCCCGCATTGGACGCCTCCGACGCGCCCAGCCGGGCGAGCATGATCGCCCCCATCGCTGTGACGCCGACCGTGGCGCCGATCGACCGGAAGAACTGGGTCGAGGCGGTTGCTGTGCCCATCAGGGTGCGGGGAACGGCGTTCTGAACCACGACCGTGAAGTTCTGCATCAGGAGCCCCGTCCCGATGCCGACGATGACGACGTTGCGGGTCGCCTCGAAAGCCGTCGAGTCAGGTCCCATGCCCGCGAGCATGTAGAGGCCGATCGCCATGATCGGCGGCCCTGCGAGGAGCACGGGGCGGTAGCGACCCGTCCGCGAGACGATCTGGCCCGAGGCGGCACTCGACCCGATCCACCCGAGCATGAGCGGGGTCAGGACGGCGCCCGAGCTCGTCGCGCTCTCGCCCAGCACCTGCTGAACGAACAGCGGGACGAACATGATCGTGCCGAAGATCGCCGCACCGATCCCGAAGAGAGCGATCTGGGCGACCGCGAAGGTGCGGTTCCGGAACAGGTCGAGCGGGAGGATTGGCTCAGGCGCGCGCCGCTCCTGCAGCACGAATGCGATCGTGAGGAGGGCGCAGGCGGCGAAGAGGCCCACGATGACGGGCGAGGCCCACGGATAGTCGACGCCGCCCCAGGCGGATCCGAGCAGGCCGGTGGAGATCGCCGCGGTGAGCAGGGCGGCGCCAAGGTAGTCGATCCGGTGCTTTTCCTTGACCTGGCTCGCGTCGAAGCCGACCCACACCACGATCAACGCGAGCGCGGCGAGAGGAAGGCTGACGAAGAAGGCCCAGCGCCAGGATGTGTTGTCGGCGATCCAGCCGCCGGTCGCAGGGCCGACCACGGAGGACATGCCGAAAACCACGCCCATCAGGCCTTGCCACTTTCCGCGCTGTCGGGGCGGAATCATGTCACCGATCACCGCAATGCCGAGTGGGATCAGCCCACCGGCGCCGAGGCCCTGAATCGCTCGGCCAGCGATCAGCACCTCCA
Source organism: Gaiellaceae bacterium (assembly GCA_035535315.1). Lineage (GTDB taxonomy): Bacteria > Actinomycetota > Thermoleophilia > Gaiellales > Gaiellaceae > DASQGA01. The sequence goes on along the minus strand of DATLQD010000007.1, from coordinate 6,588 downwards.
TCGAGGGTGCGAGCCCGGCGACGATCGATCCGGCCGAGAAGAGGACGATCCCTAGCGCGAAGAACGGCCTGCGGCCGTAGAAGTCCGAGAGCCGGCCGTAGAGCGGCACCGTGACCGTCAGTCCGAGCATGTAGGCGGAGAAGACCCACGAGTAGTGCTGGAGGCCGCCGAGATCGCCGACGATCGTCGGAAGAGCCGTCGAGACGATGGTCTGGTTGAGCGCCGCGACGAGCATGGCGAGCATGAGCCCGGCGAACACGATCAGGGTTCGCCGCTTGCCTAGTGGATAAACAGTTCGGTCATTCATTCGTTACGTAACGAAAGTATAGATGATCCCCATCAGATCGGGACGCGGCCGGCACGTTAGGCTTCGCCGATGCCCCGGCTGGGGGACCGCCTGCGCCAGGCCCGACACCGACGGGAGCGAGCTCGCCTCCTTCGTCGCTTGCCGAAGCACTCTGTGGGCGTGGAGATCGGCGTCTGGGCGGGTGATCTCTCGGCCGCGATCCTCCGGGCCGTGCGGCCCGTGCAGCTGCACCTCCTCGATCCTTGGGCCTTCGCCCCCGACGAGCGCTACGAGCAGGCGTGGTACGGGGGCGCACGGGCGGGCAGCCAGGCGGAGATGGATGAGGTCTACAAGCGCGTCCTACAACGCTTCGAGACTGAGATCGCGGACGGCGCTGTCGTCATCCACCGCTCGACGTCCGCCGAGGCCGCGGCCGGGTTCGAGGACGCGTCGCTCGACTGGGTCTACGTGGACGGTAACCACCTCTACGAGTACGTGCGGGCGGATCTCGAGCTCTTCGCCCCGAAGGTGAGGCCGGGCGGCCTTCTCGCAGGCGATGATTACGGAGCTCCCGGTTGGTGGGAGGACGGGGTGCGCCGGGCGGTCGACCGCTTCCTCGTCACGGAGGCGGGTGCCTACGAACCCGTCCTCCTCCGCGATCAATTCCTGCTGCGTCGGGCCGGGTAAGGGCGAGAGCCCATGCTCCTTCGACCCTCGCCTACGCCAGCACCGAATACCCGCCGTCGACGACGAGCGTCTGGCCACGCACCATGGCGGCCTCCGGCGAGGCGAGGAAGCAGACCGCGTCCGCGACGTCCCTCGGCTCTACGAGGCGCCCCGCCGGCGTTCGCTCGCGATAGAAGGAGAGCATCGTCTCCCGCTTCGGGAAATGCTCGAGCGCACCGGTCTCGACGAGCCCTGCAGAGACTGCATTGACGCGGATGTCGCGCGGTGCGAGCTCGACCGCGAGATACCGGACGAGCGCCTCGATGGCCGCCTTCGACGTCCCGACGAGGATGTAATCCTCGAGTACCCGGGTCGATCCCAGGCTCGAGATCGCGATGATCGAGCTGCCGGGCGCCATCGACGGGGCGGCTGTCCGAGCGAGCGTGAGCAGGGCGCGCGCGTTTGCGTTCATCGTCCAGTCCCAATGCTTCTCGTCGAGCTCGAGCGCCGGGCGAATCACGCCTGACGCGGCATTGGAGACGAGTACGTCCACCGGCCCCGCCTCCTCGGCGAGCCGGATCGCCTTCTCGGCATCACCGAGGTTGCCGCGTAGGAGAACCGGCTCCACGCCGAGCGCGCGAAGCTCCTCCGCCGTCTCCTCGGCTGCCTTGTCGTTTCGCAGGTAGCTGATCGCGACGCGCGAGGCGCCGAGTTCGCCGAAGCGGAGCGCTATCCCCTTTCCGATCCCGCGCGACCCCCCCGTGACGAGGATCGACTTGCCCGAAAACGTCACCGGTCGCGCGTGACTGCCCGATGGCTCGGCAAGGTCTCCCAGCCCAGCCGATCGGGCGGCTCTAGTGGACCCTCTGCTGCCTTCGAGGAGGCATGTCCCAGCTGGTCGAGCAGCTCGAGCTTCTCCTCGCCATAGCGCCGCACCGGATGGTCCGGCGGGAGGTCCTTGACGAGGTCCTGGACGCGGGCTCGGATCTGGTAGGCGAAGTGCGGCGTCGCCGGGCCGACGAGGGCGTCGATGTCGTCGATGGTCGGCTCCATCACCGGCGCGAGCTTAGCGCCTATGCTCGGCCGCCATGCGGCACCGGGTTCCTGCGGACGCTCTCCTCCTCGTCACCGTCCTCTTCTGGAGCTTCAACTTCACGGCCGCGAAGTACGCGCTCACGCACGGGTTCGCCCCGCTCGCCTACTCGGCGTTGCGCTTCGGGCTCGGAGCGGTTCTCTTCTCAGCCGTGACGTTCGGGCGCGAGCGCTCGCTCCGGATCCGGCGTGGCGACGTCGCGCTCGCCCTCGGGGCGGCGGTCCTCGGCATCTGGCTGAACCAGGTCAGCTTCACGTACGCGATCCGCCTGACGACCGCGGCCACCGTCGCGCTCATGTTCGGAACGCTTCCGATCTTCGTGGCGTTCTTCTCCCATCTCGTGGGCCATGAGCGGTTGCTCCTGCGCCACTATCTGGCCGCGCTCGTCTCATTCGCCGGCGTCGCGCTCGTCGCGGCCGGAAGCGGCGGTCAGATCTCCGGGGAGCTCGGCGGCATCCTCCTCGGGCTGGCCGGCGCCGCGACGTGGGCCGCGTACTCGGTCGCGATCGCCCCGCTCATGCGGAGCTACTCGCCCTACCGGATCAGCGCGATCGTGCTCCTCGCGGGCTGCCTGCCGCTCTTCGCGTCGGCCGCCAGGCAGATCGCCGAGCAGGACTGGGGGGAGCCGAATGCGCTCGCCTGGGGTGGGCTTCTCTACGGCCTCGTCTTCTCGCTCGTTCTCACGAACGTCATGTGGTTCACTGCGATCAGCCGCGTCGGAGCGACCAGAGCCTCGCTCTACGCGAATCTGCAGCCGTTCCTCGGCGCCGTCTTCGCGCTCCTCATCCTCGAAGAGGCGTTCGGGCCCCTCCAGGTGGCGGGCGGCCTCGTGATCGGCGCCGGCATCGTGCTAGCACGGCTCACGCGGCCCCCGGCCGCGAACATCGACTAGGCGGCATGCGAATAATCGATCAATCATCTAGCGTGAGTGCGCCTTGAGCCAGCGCACGCTCGTCGTCGACTTCGACGGCACCATCACCCAGGAGGACGTCCTCGACGAGATTGCACGGACGTTCGGCGACGACGAGGTCTACCGCGAGGTTGACGAGGCGCTCGATCGGAACGGGATCACGCTTCACGAGGTCCTACGCCGCGAGTTCGAGCCCGTGCGCGCTCCCCTTGGGGAGGTGCTCGAATGGGTCCACGCGAATGCGAGTATTCGTCCGGGCTTTCGTGAGCTGGTCGAGCTCGCGCGGGCGCGCGGCTGGCGAGTCGTAGTGGTCTCGTACGGCTTTCGCCAGCTGATCGAGCCGATGCTCGAGCGCGCTGGGATCCAGGGCCTCGAGCTGGTGTCGAACGAGGTCGACCCGGATCCCGAGGGCTGGCGCATCACCTTCTTCGACGAGTCCAGGTGCGAGGTCTGCGGCGAGGCGTGTAAGCGGACGACCGTGCGCTCTATGGTCGACGGCGGAGAGGTCGTCTACGTCGGCGACGGCTACTCAGACCGCTGCGCTGCCGAGGACGCCGACCTGGTCTTCGCGCGGCGCGGGCTCGCCGCCTATCTGGCCGAGCGCGGCGTGCCCTTCGAGCCCTTTGACGACTTCTTCCAGATCGCGAAAAAGCTCGAGGCTGAATGAGCCCGGACTCACACGACCCGCTCGAGCTCGAGCCCGAAGCCATGCGGCGGCTCGGGTACCGCGCCGTCGACCTCCTCATCGACCGTCTTGTCGGGCTCGACGACGGCCCGGCCTGGCACGGTGCAGACCGGACAGAGCTGGAAGGGCGTCTGCGCGAGCCTCCGCCGGCCGGCCCCGAGGACGGGGAGCGTCTGCTCGAGCGTCTGGCCGCGGACGTGCTCCCGTTCGCGGGCCACCACGACCATCCGCGCTTCTTCGCCTTCGTGCCGAGCTGCCCCACCTGGCCGAGCATCCTGGGGGACTTCCTCGCCGCCGGCTCGAATATTTTCGCCGGCACGTGGCTCCAGTCGGCTGGCGCCAGCACCGCCGAGCTCGTGGTCATCGACTGGTTCCGTCAGTGGCTCGGGTGGCCGCCGCAGACCTCGGGCATCCTGCTTCCGGGCGGCTCCCAGGCGAACCTGACGGCCCTCGCGTGCGCGCGGGACACGACACCAGGTGCGAGGTCGACCGACGCCGTGATCTACGTCTCGAGCCAGGGGCACTCGTCCGTGACCCGCGCGATCCGTGTGATCGGATTCGCAGACGATCAGGTGCGCGCCGTCCCTGTCGACGCGGCCTTGCGGATGCGGACGGATGCCCTGACAGAGGCCATGGAGGCCGACCGTGCCGCCGGCCGCCGGCCGTTCCTCGTCGTCGCGAACGCAGGCGCGACCAGTACTGGTGCGGTCGACCCGCTGGACGAGATCGCCGCCGTCTGCGCGGAGGGTGGCGTCTGGCTTCATGTCGACGCCGCGTACGGCGGCTTCGTCGTGCTCACCGAGCGCGGCCGGGAATTGCTCCGGGGGATCGAAGCGGCCGACTCGATCACGCTCGACCCGCACAAATGGCTCTACCAGCCCTACGAGGCCGGATGCCTCCTGGTGAGAGAGGGCACACGCCTCGGCGACGCGTTTCAGATCATGCCGGACTACCTGCGGGACACCGCCGTCGAGGGCCGTGACGTCAACTTCGCCGACCGCGGGATCCAGCTGAGCCGCTCCGCCCGCGCTCTGAAGATCTGGCTCTCGCTCAAGTACTTCGGCGTCGATGCGTTTCGCGCCGCGATCGACCGCTCGCTCGACGTGGCCCTGCACGCGCAGGAGGTCGTGCAGGAGTCGTCCGTGCTGGAGCTCGTCTCGCCCGCCACGCTCGGAATCGTCTGCTTCCGGCGCCGGTTCGAGGGCCTCGACGAGGCGCGTCTCGAGGAGGCGAACGCCGACGTCGCCCACCGCCTGGCCGACAGCGGTGAGGGCATGGTCTCCTCGACCAGGGTGGACGGCCGCTACGCGCTCCGGATGTGCGTCCTGAACCACCGCAGCGGTCCGCAGGACGTGGAGCGCGTGCTCCACTGGCTCGAAACCGCCTAGTAGATGGTTGATCGGCAATTACCGCACCCCCGGATGGGTCTGGCCCGTCCGCGCGGCCACGCCAACTACCGACCAACCATCTAAATGCAGCTTGAGCTCCCGGAGCCCTACAGCTTCGAGCTCTCGATGGAGCGGTACCGGCGTTTCGGCCCCGACCCGGCGGCGCTTTGGCATGAGGGCGGCATCCATCGTGTGCTCTCAGGCCGCGAGATCCGGATCGAGGCCGCACCCGCTGGTGTGCGTATCACGCCCGGCGAGGCCGACGTCATGCCGGAGGTGAAGCGATTCCTGGGTGCCTTCTTCGATCTGAAGGCGTTCTACGAATTCGCGGTCGGCGACGCCGTGCTGTCTCGCCTCGCGACGGAGCTGGCGGGGTTCCGGCCGCCCATCCTCGGCGATCCCTTCGAGTCCCTGGTCAGTTCCATCACTGCTCAGCAGGTCTCGCTCATGGCGGCGCTCGCCATCCGGACACGCCTGGTGGAGCGCTACGGCGTGAAGCACGAGCACGCCTGGGAGTTCCCTGCGCGCGAGCGCATCGCCGCGGCAGAGCCGGGCGAGCTCGTCGCACTCGGCTTCTCGAACCGCAAGGCCGAGTACAGCGTCGGGCTGGCGCGCAGCGACCTCGACCTCGACCTCGACGGGCTCGTGGCCCTTCCGGACGACGAGGTGAAGGACCGCCTGACCGCGCTTCCCGGGATCGGGGACTGGACGGCTGAATGGTTCCTTGCACGGCACCTGGGCCGCCCGGATGCCTGGCCGGCGGGCGATCTGGGCCTGCGCAAGGCGGTCGGCCGGTTCTACCTCGACGGCCGCGACCCATCCGTCGAGGAGACGCGCGCGCTCGGGGAGCGCTTCACTCCGCATGGGAACCTCACCGCCCACTACCTTCTGACTGGCATGCGGGTGATCGATTGACATACCAGGTCAGGCAGGATGGTCTCCCGACCGCGGAGCTTCTCGGGGAACTTGTGGGGGCAGCCCGCGAACGGGGCGAGAGCGAGATCCAGGTCGAGACGACCCGCGAGGCCGGCGATGCGTGGACCCGCGCCGGTTTCACCGAGGTGATGCGTACCTTGACCGCCTCCGTCGATGCACTCGAGGCGCGGCTTGGCCCGGCTCCGGACCCGTCGTTCGGGTCGATCCACGTGCAGACGGACGACATCGATGCCGTCGAGCGAGCAGTACGGCAGTTCGTGCCCAGGCTCCCCGGCGGCTCGAATGGGAGCGCCGTGCTGCCGCCGCGGGACGGTTGGGTCGGGGTCTTCGACGAGCTCACCGACCGCGAGCCGGAAATGCTGCGGCGCCTGGCGCGAGAGCTCTCGGACCGAATGGGGGCCTTCGTCCTGGCTCTCGGGGCGGAAGAGGGGCGGGTGGTCCGCTACATCGCCTATGAGCGAGGCCGGGTCGTCGACGAATACCTCTCGGTACCGGAGTTCCACGGGCCGCTTCCGCCCGGCGAGGTGATCGCGCTGGGCGCGAATCCGCGCCTCATGGCACGGATGACCGGCGCCGATGCCGAGGCGATCCGCGCCACGGCGCGAACGGCGGCCAACCCGGCCG
>DATLQD010000006.1:0-2882 GCA_035535315.1 Gaiellaceae bacterium | reverse complement strand
CAGCTCGCGGATGCAGGAGCGGCAGACGGACCGGCCGCGATGCTCTCCAAGTTTCTGCTCGCTCCCGCAGAAGACGCAGGCCGAGTGTGGCTTCTCGAGCAGGATCGTGTCGCCGTGCACCGAGATCTCCACCGGATCCTTCTCACCGATGCCGAGTCGCTTCCGGATCTCGATCGGAATCACGATGCGACCCAGCTCATCGATGTGCCTGACGATGCCTGTGGTTCTCGTTCCTCCCAGCTCCGCGAGGCTGCCCACATCGTCCACCTGCCCCGCACCATCCGTTCGGAAACGACCCCGGAGCCAAGCAGGCCGGCCCGTAAGATTCTTGCTCGATGCCGGACGCTCCCGAACGAATCCTCGTCGCGGTTGCCTGGCCCTACGCAAGCGGGCCACGGCACATCGGCCATGTGGCCGGTTTCGGCGTGCCGGCCGACACCTTCGCCCGTTACCACCGTCTCAAGGGAAACGACGTCCTCATGGTGAGCGGGACGGATGAGCACGGCACGCCGGTCATGGTTGAGGCCGACAAGGAGGGTGTCTCGCCACGGGAACTCGCCGACCGGTTCAACGAGGTGATCCGCAACGACCTCCGGAACCTGGGCCTCTCGTACGACCTCTTCACGCGGACGACAACGGAAAACCACTACCACGTCGTCCAGGACATGTTCAAGGCGCTCTACGAGAAGGGCTACGTGATCGAGCAGACGGCGATGGGCGCGTTCTCCGCGACGACGGGGCACACCCTGCCCGACCGCTACATCGAGGGCACGTGCCCGATCTGCGGCTACAAGGAGGCGCGCGGCGACCAGTGCGACAACTGCGGAAACCAGCTCGACCCGACGGACCTGATCGATCCGCGCTCCCGGACAGATGGGCAGCCTCCGGTCTTTCGCGAGACGGAGCACCTCTTCCTCGACCTGCCCGCGTTCGCTGAGCGCCTTGCCGAGTGGATCGGGAAGCAGGAGCACTGGCGCCCCAACGTGCGCCAGTTCTCGCTGAATCTTCTCGGGCAACTGAAGCCCCGGCCGATCACGCGCGATCTCGACTGGGGCGTCCCGATACCGGTTCCTGGCTACGCGGAGCGCGAGGACAAGCGGATCTACGTCTGGTTCGATGCGGTGATTGGCTACCTCTCCGCGAGCGTGGAGTGGGCCGCGAACCGGGGCGAACCCGATGCGTGGCGAGCCTGGTGGCAGAACACGGACGCCCGCCACTTCTACTTCATGGGCAAGGACAACATCGTCTTCCACACGATCATCTGGCCGAGCATGCTCATGGGCTACGGCTCCGGCGGCGAGGTGGGGGCGGGCCGCGGTGACCTCCAACTCCCCTGGAACGTCGTCGCGAGCGAGTTCCTCACCATGGAGGGCAAGAAGTTCAGCTCGAGCCGGAACGTCGTCATCTACGTGCAGGATTTCCTGTCGCGGTACGACCCGGACTCGCTCCGCTACTTCCTCACCGCCGCCGGACCCGAGTCGCAGGACACGGATTTCACGTGGGCGGAGTTCGTGCGCCGAAACAACGACGAGCTCGTCGCGACGTGGGGAAATCTCGTGAACCGGACGCTCATGAACGCGCACCGGAACTTCGGTGCGGTGCCGGAGCCTGGCGAGCTGACCGGGGCGGACCGCGAGGTCCTGGGCGCGGTCGAGCAGGGGTTCGCCGACGTGGGCGATCACATCGAGGGGGCACGCTTCAAGGCTGCGCTCGGCGAGGCGATGCGACTCGCCGCTCGCGCCAACCAGTACACCAGCGAGCAGGCGCCGTGGGCGACGATCAAGACGGACCCTCAGCGCGCAGGGACCGTGCTCTACGTCGCGCTTCGCTGCGTCGACAACCTGAAGATGCTCCTGACGCCCTTCCTCCCTTTCTCCTGCCAGCGCCTCCACGAGCTGCTGGGGTATGAGGGCTGGATCGCGGGGCCGCTCGAGTTCCGGACCGAGGTCGAGGCCGGAGGCACGCACGAGGTGCTCACCGGGGACTACGAAAGCTGGGTCGGAAGCTGGGCGCCCAGCCAGCTCGAGCCGGGGCAGAAGCTGGCGGAGCCGGTGCCGCTCTTCCGCAAGCTCGACGTCGACGAGGTCGTCGCAGACGAGCTCGAGCGGATGGAAAGGGCCGCGGCGGCGTGATCGACACGCACGCGCACCTGGACGCGCTCGACGACGCGGACGGGGCGCTCGTTCGGGCACGGGAAGCCGGCGTGACCCGGGTCGTCACGGTCGGGACGACGATTCCGTCCTGCCGTCGCGCGCTCGAGCTCGCCGAGAGAAACGAAGGCGTTTTCGCCGCGCTCGGGCTTCATCCGCACGAAGCCGGCGAGTCCTGGGAGGAGGAGGTCGGCGAGCTGCGGGAGCTCCTGGGGCACTCGCGAGCCGTGGCGGTCGGTGAGACCGGTCTCGACCACTACCGGGACTACGCCCCGCACGACCGCCAGGCCGACCTCTTCCGGGCGCAGGTCGGGCTCGCGGAAGCGCTCGAGAAGCCTCTCGTTGTTCACACGAGGGCGGCCGACGAGGAAACCCTCGACATCCTGCGCGGCCTCGCGCCGGACACGCGCGTCGTCCTCCACTGCTTTTCGTCGACGGCCCTACTCGAGCCGGCGCTCGAGTCCGGGTGGTACGTCTCCTTCGCCGGCAATGTCACCTATCCCAAGGCGCCAGAGCTCCGGTGGGCCGCGGAGCGTGTCCCGGCTGACCGCCTGCTCGCGGAAACCGACAGCCCCTACCTGGCTCCCCAACCGATGCGGGGACGCCCGAACGAGCCGGCCAACGTCGTCCACACATACACGATGCTCGCCGAGGCGCGAGGAGAGGACGTCGAGGAGCTCAGCCGGCAGATCGAGTCGAACGCGGCGGACGCCTTCGAGCTTCCATGAGCCG
>DATLQD010000005.1:0-4394 GCA_035535315.1 Gaiellaceae bacterium | reverse complement strand
AGCCAGTCCCGTTACAGAGACGAGCCGAGGGGGATAGAGTTGGCGCGCTCCTAACGAAAGGGTCAAGTGTCGGTTCTTTGGATCATCGTCATCGTCATTATCGTGTTGGCCGTTCTTGGCTACTTTGGCCGGGGACGCTTCTCCAGATAGCCGCGGACCATCGTTTAGCTCGTTTCGCTAGGCGTTTCGCTGGTCCCTCCTAGATACACTCGATCCCCGTGCGGATCCCGCTCGTAGACGTGAAAGCGCAGTACGAGCCGCTGCTTCCTGCCGTCCGGGCGGCGATCGACGAGGTGCTGGAATCGGCGCGCTTCATCCTCGGGCCGAACGTCCGCGCCTTCGAGGAGGAGGCTCGGGCCTACCTCGGCACGGCGGACGCCGTCGGTGTCGCGAACGGCACAGACGCGATCCAGCTCGTGCTGGACGCGATGGGGATCGGGCCCGAGGACGAGGTCATCTGCCCGGCATTTACGTTCTACGCGACCGTCGAACCTGTGCTGCGGCGCGGCGCCAGGCCCGTCTTCGCGGACATCGACCCGGTAACGCTGAACCTCGATCCAGCCGACGTCGCGGCCCGGGTCACCGACCGTACCAAGGCGATCCTCGCCGTCCATCTCTTCGGCCGTCCGGCGCCCCTCTCAGAGCTCCCGGACGGAATCCCGGTCATCGAGGACGCTGCGCAGGCATTCGGTGCGACCGTGGAGGGCCGACGGGCGGGGTCCGTCGGCATCGCGGGCACGTTCAGCTTCTTTCCGACGAAGAACTTGTTCGGCATCGGCGACGGGGGCCTCGTCTCGACGAGCGACGAGACGCTCGCCGAGACGATCCGGATGCTCCGGTTCCACGGCTCCCGCGACAAGCAGCGGTTCGAGCTGGTCGGCTACAACTCTCGGCTGGACGAGATCCAGGCGGCCGCACTCCGCGTCTTCCTGCCTGAGCTCGACCGCTGGAACCTCCTCCGGCGCGAGGCCGCGGCCCACTACCGCGAGCTGGGCCTTCACGAGCTCTGCGAGCTGCCCGAAGACGAGCCGGGCCACGTGTACCACATGTACGTCGTCAGGGCCCAGGAGCGCGACCGGCTCCTCGACGCTCTTCGCGACGCCGAGATCGGCTCGGCTGCCTACTACACGACGCCGCTCCACCTCCAGCCGGTCCTCGCCCACCTCGGCTACGAGCCGGGCTCGCTCCCGGAGACCGAGCGCGCCGCCGCGGAGGACGTCGCCCTGCCGCTCTGGGCCGGCATCGAGCCTGACAAGCAGGAGCTAGTCGTCGAGACGATCCGGTTGGCCGTTCCCGTGCGGGCCTCCTAGAGGATGGGACTCGTCAACCGGCACCGGATCTGGCAGATCGTCATCGATGCGGGCCTCGTCGCGCTCGCCTGGTATCTCGCCTTCTACCTCCGCTTCGACTCGGGCGTGCCCTTCATCTACGACCGCTTCTTCGAGCGGACGATCCTGCTCGTCCTAGTCATCCAGGTCGCGACGTTCGTCGCCTTCGGCTTCTACAACCACTGGTGGCGCTACGTCTCGATTCGGGACATGTGGACGGTGGCCCGAGGCGTCGCAGCCGCCGTGCTCTTCTCGCTGATCGCGATCTACCTCGTCAATCCGGTCTCCCATGTCCGCCTGCCACGCTCCATCATCGTCATGGACTTCCTGATCCTGATCGCCCTGGTCGGCGGCGTTCGGCTCCTGGCGCGGACGCTGATCGAGCGGCCCGGCGCGCGGGGGATCGTCGCCCGCGGGAAGGAAGCGCTGATCGTAGGGGCCGGCGACGCGGGCCAGCTCATCATCCGCGAGATGCTGAAGAACCCGGCACTGGGGTACACGCCGATCGGCCTCGTCGACGACGACCCGCGGAAGAAGAACCTGCGTCTCCACGGCATCCGGGTGCTCGGCACGACCGACGAGCTACCTCACCTCCTGCGCGACAACAAGCCGGACGAGGTCATCATCGCCATCCCGTCCGCGGCGGGCGAGAAGCGTCAGCGGATCGTCGAGATGTGCCGCGAGGTGGGCGTTCCGGTGAAGACCCTCCCTGCGGTGCACGAGCTCATCTCCGGGGAGCTTCAGCTCGCCCGGCAGCTGCGTGAAGTCCAGGTCGAAGACGTGCTCGGGCGCGAGGCAGTCGAGCTCGACATCAGCTCGATCGCCTCCTACGTGACCGGCGAGACCGTCCTTGTCACGGGTGCCGCAGGCTCGATCGGCTCTGAGCTCTGCCGGCAGCTTGCCGCGCTGGGCGCGGACGCGCTGATCCTGGTCGACCACTCCGAAAGCATGCTGGTCGACATCGAGCGCGAGCTTGCCTACGAGCGGGGGTTCACCGCCGCAGTCCCGGTGCTGGGTGACACGAAGAACCGTGCCAAGATGCGCCAGCTCTTCGAGCGCCACCAGCCCGCCGTCGTCTTTCATGCGGCCGCCTACAAGCACGTGCCGCTCATGGAGGGAAATCCGGTCGAGTCGGTCCGGAACAACGTTCTCTCCACCAGGGTTCTCTCCGAGGTCTCCTCGGAGGTGGGCGTGAAGCGCTTCGTGCTCGTCTCGACAGACAAGGCCGTCAACCCGAAGAACGTCCTCGGTCAGACGAAGGCGCTCTGTGAGTGGATCGTCGCCGCCGCCGCGGCCCGCGAGCAGAACGGCACGCGTTTCATCTCCGTTCGCTTCGGCAACGTCCTCGGCTCGTCGGGGAGCGTGATCCCGCTTTTCAAGCGGCAGATTGCGCGGGGCGGTCCCGTCACCGTCACGCATCCCGACATGACCCGCTACTTCATGACGGTGCCGGAGGCCGCCCAGCTGATCGTCCAGGCGGGCGCTCTCGGCGAGAGCGGCGACATCTTCGTTCTGGACATGGGAACGCCGGTGAAGATCCTCGAGCTCGCCCGCAACATGATCACTCTGTCGGGAAAGGAGCCCGAGAGCGAGATCGCGATCGAGTTCATCGGCGCGCGGCCGGGCGAGAAGCTCCACGAGGAGCTCTGGGGGCGGGGGGAAGACGCCGTGCCCACGGCCCACCCGAAGATCATGCGGTGCGCGTGCCGCCCGGTCGATCCGGCCTGGCTCGACGACGAGCTCGCAGACCTGGAGCGCCTGGCGGAGGCCGGAGAGGCACTCGAGGTGGTCGCCAAGCTCGGCGAGCTGACGCGGGCTCCGAGACGTCTCGCCGCGGCAGCCCGCGAGACCGTCTAAGCCCCGCTCTCCGCGCGGGCGACTCGAGAACGCCCTGTCCAGGCATAATCGATCCTTATGGACACGCGTCAGCTTTCAGCCTTCTGCGAGGTCGTCGACCGAAAGAGCTTCTCGCAGGCCGCCGAGCACCTCGGGGTCACCCAGCCCGCCGTCAGCCTGCAGGTTCGCTCCCTCGAAGAGCGGGTCGGCCAGCGCCTGCTCGATCGGTCCGGCCGCCGCGTTGAGCCGACGGAGGCAGGCATCGGTCTCTACCGGCATGCCCGCAAGCTCCTCCAGCTCGAGCAGCAGATGCTCGACGACCTGGCGGAAGGCGAGACCGGGACCCTGCACGGGACGCTTGCGATCGGGGCTTCCACGGGACCGGGTGCGCACCTCGTCCCCCTGCTCCTCTGCGAGTTCCAGAGCGAGCACCCCGACCTCAGGGTCAGCCTTTCGATCTCGGACACACACACCGTGACCGAGCAGGTGGCTGCACGCGAGCTCGAGCTCGGCATCGTCGGCGCGCACGGACGCCACCGCTCGCTCGACTTCGAGCCCCTCTCGCTGGACGAGATCGTGCTCGCGGTCCCGCCGGGCCATCCCTCCGCGGGCGGGCGGATGACGCTCGACGAGCTTCGTGCCGAGACGCTCGTCGTGATGCAGGAGGGTGCGGGCGTCCGTCAGGTCGTGGACGAGGAGCTCCGGCGCGCCGGGCTCCGAGTCCGTGACCTCGACGCCAAGCTCGTCCTGGGGCTCCAGGAGTCTGTGAAGAGCGCGGTCGGTGCGGGCTACGGCGTTACGTTCATCTCGCGGACCGCGGTCGAACGGGAGCTCGAGACGGGGGCTCTCGGAACAGCGCGCGTCGAGGGCGTGGAGCCGGCGCGCCAGATCTATGTCGTCCGTGGGCGCGGGCGGGCTCTGACGCGGGCGGCCGAAGCCTTCCTCGGCTTCGCGCAGGAGCACGCCGGTTGATCGTTCGCTGGGGGCTCGACGAGCTTCCGGGCGTGCTCGCGGTGCTGGGAATCGAGCGGCCACTCCTCGTGACCACGCCGCGCTGGACGAAGGTCGAATTGCCGGTAGGGAGTGTCTTCGACGGTGTCCGCCCTCACGTCCCGGCTGAGACCGTCGAGGCGGCCGTCGAAGCCTCACGGGACGCGGACGGGCTGCTCGCCGTCGGGGGTGGCAGCGCGATCGATACCGCGAAGGCCGTCTCTGCTCGGAGAGACCTGC
>DATLQD010000004.1:0-54033 GCA_035535315.1 Gaiellaceae bacterium | reverse complement strand
GTGGTCGCCTACCTGCCCGAGCAGTCGGTGCTCGTGCTCGAGTTCATCGAGGGTACGACCCAGACCGCCGAGGATCTCCGGCGCGGCGACAAGCTCGATCTCGCTGCCGCAGCCTGCCGGCAGCTCCACGGCGCGCGACGGTTTCGCGATGACTTCTACATGTTCGACATCCAGCGACGCTATCTCGGAATCGTGCAGGAGCGGGGCCTTCGACTTCCGGAGCGCTACCTCGAGTTCGAGCCGCAGGTGCGAGCAATCGAGGAGGCCATGGCCGTCCGCGACGAGGGCACAGTCCCGTGCAACAACGACCTCCTCGCCGAGAACTTCATCGACGTCGGCGGCGCCTTCCGCCTCATCGACTACGAATACTCGGGGAACAACGATGCCTGCTTCGAGCTCGGGAACGTCTGGAGCGAGTCGAACCTTTCGCTGGAGCAACTCGACGAGCTGGTCACCCACTACTACGGGCGCCTCCTCCGCAACAAGGTGGCCCGCGCTCGGCTCTGGGGACTCATGTCGAAGTACGGCTGGACGCTCTGGGCGTCGATCCAGGACGGCGTCTCCGAGATCGACTTCGACTTCTGGGAGTGGGGGATGGAGAAGTACGAGCGGGCCGTCGCCGAGTTCGAAGGCTCCGGGTTCGAGCTACTGCTCGAAGACGTGCAACGCGCCGACTGAGCGGAGCGCTGCTTACGGGCGAGGAAACCACGGGCCCGTGCGGCGACGGGCCCGTGGTCGTGGCTGGTCCGCCTACGCCGCGGCGGCGAGCGGCTCCTGCTCTTCTTCGACGGCCGTCAGGTCGTCCCGGCGAAGGAGCACGATCGTCGCGACGAGCGAGACGACTGCGAACGCCGCAGCGACCCAGAAGGCGATGCTGAAGCCGCCGGTCAGGGCCGCTGCCCGGTCGCTTCCGCTGGCCAGCAGACTGTCGGTCCGGGTCGTCGAGACCGTTGCGAGAATCGCGATCCCGAGCGCCCCGCCGATCTGCTGCGAGGTGTTGATCAGCCCTGAAGCGAGGCCGGCCTCAGTGCTCGTGATCCCGGCTAGCGCAGCGATCGAGATCGGGACGAAGGAGAAGCCCATTCCGACGCCGATCAGAAGGAACCCGGGCAAGAGGTCGGCCACGTACGAGCCTCCGACAGAGACCTGGCTGAAGAAGGCGAGCCCGAGCCCGAGGAGCACCATGCCAACGATCAGCACCGGCTTCACGCCGACCTTCGTCACGAGCGCTTGCGAGGCGCCTGCGGCGGCGACGGCGGTCAGGGCGACGGCGAGATAGCCGACTCCCGTCTGCATGGCCGAGTAGCCGAGCACCTGCTGCATGTAGAGCGAGAGCATGAAGAACACGCCGAAGATGATCGTCCCGAGGCCGAAGCCGATGATGTTCGCGCCCGTCGGGGTCCGCTTCCGGAAGAAGCTGAGCGGGACGAGCGGCGACCGCGAGCGCGCCTCGACGAAGACGAACGTGGCGATCAGGACGGCGGCGGCGCTGAGCGCGCCGATCGTCTGCCAGGACGTCCACCCGTTGTTCGTCGACTGCGTGAGGCCGTAGACGAGGAACATGAGGCCGGCGGTGACGGTCGTCGCTCCCGCGGCGTCGAAGTGCCGGGTGAGGTTGGTCGCCCGGCTCTCACGGACGTAGCGCGGTACGAAGAAGAGCGTCGCGATCCCGATCGGGACGTTGACCAGGAAGATCCACTCCCAGCCGGCGTACTCGGTGAGCACGCCGCCCGCGAGGACGCCGATCGCGGCACCAGAGCCGGCGATGCCGCCCAGGATGCCGAGTGCCTTGTTCCGCTCGGCCCCCTCCTCGAAGGTGACCAAGGTGATCGAGAACACCGAGGGAGAGAGAATCGCCCCAGCCGCTCCCTGTAGGAGCCGCGCGACGATGAGCATCTCCGACGAGACCGACAGGGCTGCCACGAGCGAGGTGACTGCAAAGAGCCCGAGGCCGATCATGAAGAGCCTCCGGCGTCCTAGTAGGTCACCCATCCGGCCGCCGAGCAAGAGAAGGCCTCCGAAGGTCAGGGCGTAACCGCTGATGACCCACTGGAGGTTCTCCGGTGAGAAGTTCAAGTCTGTCTGGATGGATGGGAGTGCGACGTTCACGATCGAGACGTCGAGCACGACCATCAGGTATGCGATGCCGAGCACGGCGAGCGCCTTCCATCGCTTCGGGTCGGGTGTCATTGGCACGTCCTCCTCAAGCTTTTTCGGGTTTCCCGGGTTAACGAGCTAGTGCCGGAAACATTCCTGCGTACCGCCGCGGCCGCCAGGGGGTTATCCCTACCTTTGAGTTGGACCTCGCTAAGCAGCGACTTCGGTCGCCCGAGCGCGCATCTCCGCCCAGTCGGCGACTGCCCGCACGACCTGGGCAAGGTCAGGTTTCGTAATCCTGTTCGAGAGTCGGATCCATGCCGCGGTCGAGGCGCTTTGCGGCTCGGCTGTCAGCACCTCGATGACCGGGATGGCGCGCTCGACGAGCGCCGGCGCCTGGTTTCGGCCGATCAGGCGGCCACGGAAGACGACCGCGACATCCGCAGCGACCTGCTCGCTGCCTGAGAGCGGCTGCGTTCGCATCTCCACGTCGAACCCCGCGTGCTCCAGGAGCTCGGAGAAGCCGGGCTGTCGTGCGGCGAGCACGAGTACGCGGACTTTGCGGCGTCCCATGGAGAAAAGTCTCCCCCGGGCGCATGGGTTCCATGCGTGCGGGTAGTTTTGCGCACATGGATGTGAAGACACTCGACCACATCGCGCTCTGGGTGGAGGACCGCGACCTGATCTCGAACTTCGCCACGCGTCATCTCGGGATGCACGTGATCGAGCGGACGGAGAAGTTCACGCTGATCGGATCCGACGCTCGCCGCGGGAAGCTGACGCTCTTCGCGGAGGAGGGCCCGCGCGAGCGCGGCGCTCTCAAGCATGTGGCCTTGCGGGTCACCGACCTCTCGGCGGCCGCCGCGGCGCTCCCCGACGGGGCGGAGACCGCCAATGACGGATCGATCTTCGTCGACGTCTCGGAAGGGCTTCGGATCGGGCTCGTGGAAGCCCCAACCGAGGTCGATTACGACTTCGATCACGTGGCGCTCTTTTCCCGGGTACCGGAGGAGACCGCGCTTGCCTACCAGACGCTCGGCTTCCGTCCCGCGAGCGCAAGCGCGGATGGTTTACCTCGCGTCGAGGCAGGCGGCGCGTTCGTCGAGTTCCATCGCGGCCAGGCCGAAGAGGTCGAACGACCGCTCCTGAACCACCTGGCCGTCCTCGTCGACTCCGCCGAGGAGCACATTCGCGAGGCGAACGAGCTCGGCCTCGAGATCGCCGACGTCGTCGACGCCGCGAACACATACGCGCTCTTCGTCTGGGGCCCCGAGCGCGTGAAGATCGAGTACGTGGAGCACAAGGCGAGCTTCTCGCTCGTCTGACGGACGCGGCGTGGCGCGCCGCTACGATCTCGTGGTAGCCGGAGCCGGCATGGCCGGCCTCGTCGCTGCGGTGCAGGCGACGGAGCGGGGGGCATCGGTGCGCGTCCTCGAGAAGGGAGACCGCGCCGGGGGCTCGATGCGGCTCTCGAGCGGCTTCGTGTGGCGCTACCGGGAGTGGGAGCGCTTCCGGGCCGAGTGCCCGGCCGGCGACCAGGACCTGCAGGGGCTCGTCTGGGAGCGGCTCGACGAGGATCTCGCCTGGCTCGAGTCGCTTGGCGCGCCGGTGCGCGAGCGGGAGACCGCAAACCTGCTGACGATAGGGCTCCGCTTCGATCCCGGCGGGCTCACCGACCTCCTGGCTGCACGAGCCGGCGAGGTCCGGCTCGGGGAGCCCCTTCGCGAGCTCCCCGACGGCACGCCTTTGCTGCTGGCGACGGGCGGATTCCAGGGCGACCGGGACCTCGTACGCCGTCATGTGACCCCGGAGGCCGACGCGCTCGTCCTCCGCGCGAACCCGTGGAGCTCGGGCGACGGGCTCCGGCTCGGTCTGGAGGCCGGGGGGGCTCTCTCAGGCGGGATGGACGAGTTCTACGGCCGAAACCTCCCGGCGCCTCCGGCCAGGATCGCGCCCGGCGAGTTCGTAGGCCTGGCGCAGCTCTATGCCCGCGTCGCGAGGGTCAGGAGCGAGACCGGGGAGGAGTATGCGACCCGCACGTGGTCCGAGACCGACGCCGTCCAGTGGACCGCTCACCAGCCGAACGCACGTGCCACCTATTCGGTGCCGGACGAGGCGCTTGGCGAGCGCGTTCGGGACCGCACGGTCGCCGAGATGATCGCGCGCGCCGAGGCCGTGGGCGGCCCTGTTCGACGCCGGCAAGGTGTGACGGACGTCGACGTCGTCGCGGGTATTACGACGACGACGGGCGGGCTCAGAGTGGACACGCGCGGCCGCGTCGCCGGAAGCGTCTTCGCCGCGGGCACGGACGCCGGTGGCATCTCCACGGGCGGCTACTCGAGCGGGCTCGCCGCAGCACTCGTCCTGGGCCGGCGGGCCGCCGACGCAGCACTGGACTTGGGCTAGGCGGTGGGTTGCAGGTAGGCGCAGGGGCGGCTGTCGCCCGGTAGCGGCGACGAGGCGACCTTCACGACCTCGAAGCGGCCCACGTCGTCGAGCTCGATCGTCGACCCGGTCGCAGGCGGATCTCCATCCCGCTCGGTCAGTTCGTAGCCGGTCGGCTTCGTGACGAAGAGAAGATGTCCCGTGGTGTCGGCCATCGGGGCAGACTACCCCGTGGCCGCGGCCACGTAAGCGGGCAGGTCGACGACGATTCGCGTGCCCCCATCACCGCCCTGGTCGACGCTAAGGCGTGCGTTCAGGACACGGACACGCTCTTCGATGTCCTCGATAGACCCGCGTCGCCGCTCCGCGACGCCGTCGTCGGCGACCTCGAGGCGGTAGCCGCCGCCCTCGACCGCGCCGACCGTCACCTTGATCTCCTTCGGCTTTCGCTGGACGGCCTGGTCGAGGGACTCGCGGATGATTTGGTAGAGCTCGACCTGGGCTTTCTCCGCCAGGCGCTCGCCATCCCGGACGTCGACGAGGACGCGGATTCGCTGCGACGCCTCGATCTGCTCGCCGACCGCCTGCACGGCCGCCTCGAACCCCTGGTCGCGGAGGACGAGCGGCTCGAGCGCAAAGGAGAGGTCGCGGAGCGTGCGGATCGTGTCGCGCTCGCGTGCGAGCGCAGTCGTGACGACCTTCGCAGCGTCCTCGTAGCGGCCGTCCTCGATTGCGGCGAGCGCAGCGTCGTGCATGAGCGCCACGCCCGACATCGTCGAAAGCGGGCCGTCGTGCAGCCAGATGGAAAGGCGCCGCCGCTCGTCTTGCTCCGCGTTGATCAGGCGGTCGGTCAGACGCAGCCGGTCCGCCTCGCGCTCCTGCGCCTCGAGGACGAGACGCGCGTTCTCGACGGCATGGGAGGCGAAGTCGGCGAGCATCGACGCGCGGACGACATCCCAGCGGCGAAACGGCTCGCGCCGCTTGAGCACGAGGACGGCGATTGGCTCACCGCGGATTGCGAGCCGGACCCGCATGACCCCTGGAGCCGGTGTGTCGGCCTCCTCGCCCTCCTGGGTCAGCCGGACCTCGTCGGCGTCGAAGAGGCGTCGCGCCTCGTCGGCCGTCCGTTCGAGGATCTCGCCCGGCTCGTGCGAGCTGGACACAGCCGCAATCGAATCGACCAGCGACTCGAGGAAGCTTGCCTGCGCCTGGAGCTCGTCCTCGGCGACGACGTGGCGGCGGCGCTCCTGCACGATGAGAGTCGCCGCGAACGCGCCTGCGAACGACAGCCCGACCACGAGCCCGAGCCCTGTCAGCGCCGCGCGGTCGAGTGCGAGCCCGAGGGCGCCCGCAACGGCACCCAGGACGGTCGCGACGACGAACGCCGGCGCGAGGGATCGCGACCCGGCGCTAATCGATGATCGCTTCGCGAAGCGCGATCGCGACTGCATGGGTGCGGGTGTCGGCCTCGAGCTTGGCAAGGATGTGGCGTACGTGGCTCTTGACGGTCTCCTGGCTGATGAAGAGCTTCGCCGCGACGTCAGCATTCGACATCCCGTCGGCCAGAAGCTGCAGAATCTCCCGCTCGCGCACGGTGAGCATCTCCTCGCGCTCGCGCGTCAGGAAGTCGGGCATCAGAGCCGGGTCAACGTAACCCTCGCCACTCGCGACCTTCTCGATCGCGCGGAGGAGCGTCGAGTGTGGCGCCTCTTTCAGGATGTAGCCCTTCGCGCCCGACTCGAGGCCGCGGCCGAGGAGGCTCCGCTCACCGTAGGCCGTGAAGATGAGCACGTTCGTGGCCGGCAGCCGTTCGCTCAGGATCTTTGTCGCCTCGAGCCCGTCCATGCCGGGCATGCGGACGTCCATGATTACGACGTTTGGCTTGCGGCGTTCCGCGATCGCGATCGCGCTCGCGCCGTCGGAGGCCTCCCCGATCACGCGGATGTGCGCCGACCGGGAAAGCGAAAGGCGCAGGCCTTCACGGACCACCTCGTGGTCGTCGGCGATCAAGCACGTAATCTCGTCAGGCACCGTCAACAGCTCCCCGGGTTCCTTAGTCGGCCGAAAGCGGGGCGAACTTTACAGTTGCCCGCGTGAGAGCGGTTTCCGGGCTCCTGGTCGACCCCCTCGACGGCGTTTACCCGGGCATCCTTCGGATCGCGGCGGATCGCATCGTCTCGGTCGAGCGAACGGCGAAGCCGGAAGGGGAACTGCACATCTTTCCGGGCTTCGTCGACCTCCAGGTCTACGATTCGGAACCTCTCGTCCGGAGCGGCGTCACGGGCTACCTCCTGGCGACGCGGGCCCAGGTCGACCTGCCGGACGAGCGCTGCCTCGGCCTCCACTTCGAGGGCCCGTTTCTCAATCCTGAGGCTGCGGGTGCGATTCCGGTCGAGGAGCTCCGTCCGGTCGACCTTCTCGCGCTCGACCGTTGGCTTGCGGATGGACGGGCTCGCCTCGTGACCCTCTCGCCGGAGCTTCCGCATGCTCTGCGGGCGATCGAGCGAATCGCGTCTGCCGGCGTCGTGGCCGCGATCGGCCACACGCTTGCGAACGCTGCGACGACGCGGGCTGCCGTCCAAGCCGGAGCCCGCTTTGCCACGCACATCTGGAACGCGTTCGGTCCCATCAGAGCCCGCTCGACAGGAGCGATTCCCGAGCTTCTACTCGAGCCACGGGTCATCCTCGGTCTGCTTGCCGACGGGCGGCATCTGCATCCGAGAATCGAGGAGCTGACCGTCCGCGCGGCCGGCCACGAAAGGATCGCGCTGACGAGCGATCTGGTGGCGCCGCCGGCGCAGACCGAGGCGGGCAAGCTCCTCGGCGGCGACCGGGCCGGAGCCGCACTCGTGGCCCGTATGGCCCGGTTCGGGTTGCCTACGGCGGCAGGCATGGCCAGCCTGGTGCCTGCGCGCCTCCTCGGACTCGAGGATCGAGGCCGCCTGGCCCGCGGCTTCCGCGCCGACCTCGCGGTGCTGGACCGCGAGCTTCGGCCGGTTGAGACCCTGTGGAACGGGCAGACCGTCTGGGCCGGTGCGCTATCCTCAACCGAGATTCGTGGACGAGATTCCGCCTAGTACCTGCGCCCGGGAAGGCCGGGCGTGACCGTTTTTCTGGAGATCGTCGCGGTGGGCGTCCTTATCCTCGCGAACGCGATCTTCGTCGCAGCCGAGTACGGGCTGATCACTGCCCGCCGCGCGCGGCTCGAGGAGCGAGCAAGGGACGGCAGCCGGGCGGCCCGGACCGCGCTTCGGCTCATGGACACGCCGGCCCGGTTCATCTCGACCGTGCAGGTGGGGATCACGATTTCCGGGATCATGCTGGGCGCCCTCGGCGAGCCCCTTGTGTCGCGGTACTTCGATTTCCTGCCGCGCTCGGTCGCCTTCGTGATCGCCTTCCTCGTCCTGACCTATTTGAGCGTCGTGTTCGGAGAGCTCGTGCCGAAGACCGTGACCCTGCAACGAGCCGAGACGGTCGCCGTGCTGCTCGCGATCCCGCTCGACTGGCTTGGGAAGATCACCTACCCGCTCGTCTGGCTCCTCCAGGTCTCCGGGAACGCTGTCTCACGCCTCTTCGGGATCGAGCCTGCGCCCGCCGGCGTCCTCGCCCACACGGAGGAAGACATCCGTCACATCGTCGCCGAGGCCGAGGACGAAGGCGTGATCGAGGAGGCTGAGGAGGAGATGCTCTACAAGGTCTTCGACTTCGCCGACAAGGAGGCGCATGAGGTGATGGTGCCGCGCCCCGAAGTCGTCGCCCTCTCCGTTGACCTTCCTCCGGTCCAGTGCCTGGCGTCTCTGATCGACTCCCCGTACACGCGCTACCCCGTGTACCGCGGCTCGCTCGACGACGTCCTCGGCATCCTCCACGTTCGCGACCTCTTCTCGGCCCTCTACGACCGAGGCATCGAGAACGTCGACGTAGCATCCCTCGTCCGTCCGGTCATGTTCGTCCCCGAGACGAAGGACCTGGCCGCGCTCCTGGCCGAGTTTCGCAAGGCCAATCAGCACATGGCGGTCGTGGTGGACGAGTACGGTGCGTTCGAGGGGATCGTCACTCTCGAGGACCTGCTGGAGGAGATCGTGGGCGAGATCGAGGACGAGTACGACCTCCCGGACGAGTCGGTCGAGCGCCTGGACGACCACCGCATCCGGATCGACGGCACCTTCCCGATCGACGACTTCAACGAGCAGTTCGGGCAGCAGCTCCCGCAGGAGGACTACCACACCGTCGCCGGCTACGTCTTCGGCCAGCTGGGTCGCGTCGCCGAGCCCGGCGACGAGGTCGTCTACGACGGTCTGCGCTTGCAGGTGGTGGACGTTGACGGTCCACGAATCGAGCGGCTCGAGATCGAGTTCCGGCACGAGGACGAGGCTCCGCAGGAGGCGGCCGCCTCCGGGGAATGAAGCTCGTTGCGGTAGACCGGTCGAAGGCGAAACCCGTGCAAGCGGGCGGGCACTTCGACGGCGGCGTCGCGATGCAGGATTTGAACCTCGACGCGCCTTCGGACGGCGTCGAGCTCGTGGCCGTGTTCTTCGACGCGGGCGCGCGGACGCTTCCGCATACGCATCCTGTCGAGCAGACGCTCATCGTCCTCGAAGGCGAGGGCGTCGTCGCCGACGAGAGCGGCCGCCGGAGGTTCCGCGCGGGGGAGGTAGTGGTCGTCCCGGCGGGGATCTGGCACTGGCACGGGGCGACTCCCGACTCGGCCATGTGCCATCTCTCGGCGAAGCATCCGAGCGACACGGCCTGGGAAGGCGTACCGCTCAAGGATTGGGAGGCCTACATGGGCCCAGATGGTTCTACGGCCTGAACGTGCTCGTATTCACGACCACGAAATCGGATCCGTGGACGCGATGCAATGTGTGGAGCTGGTCGTTCGACCACCGCGGGTCGGGCGCGCCGGAGACGTACCAGCTCGAGCCGTTGTCGGCCACGATCATTCCGTAGCGTTTCAGCGCCGTCAGGACGATCCGGGCTTGCCGCGGGAAGCCTGCCACCGGGAAGTCCGCGCGGAGCCGGAGGCGGAGGCCCATCGGTGGCAGATCCGGGTCGGTGAGGCTCGAGGCGAAGTGGCGGGCAGGGTAGACGTATGCCCGCCGCGACCGCTCGACCGTGAAGCGAAGTGCATGGTTGATCCGCCCGCGCGCGACCTCGTCGTAGCGGGCTAGACCCGGGAGGATCGGAAGCCCGGCCGCGTCGGCGGACGTCCAACCGGCCGGGCGGAGTCGGTTCGAGCGCAGGTTCCAGATGGCGCCCGAGCCTGCGCGCCAGCGAGGCGTACCGCTTCGCGGATAGAGGGCGAAAAGCTCGTAGAGCCTGCAGCTCGAGCGGTCGACGAGGATCGCGTGCCGGTCGCCGTCCGCCTGTCTCCCGCCCTCGATCTTGACCCCGCTGGGGATTGGATACGGGCCCCGGTCGCTTTCCTCGGCGTAGTCGAACCGAACCACCCTCTTCGGCGTCGAGGAGCCGACGACGGTGATCGGTATGCCGATCGGCCCTCCGTTCCAGAGGCCCGATCCGAAGTCGGCATGAACGTTGAGCCCGGCGCCGATCGATCCGACGACCGCCGACGAGTTCCTTGCGACGGGCAGTGCGTCCACGCGCTTGTTCCAGACGCTCGAAGCGGGAAAGACCGGGCACTGCCGCGCGCCCGGCAGCGGGAAGGCCCCGGCGGCCCCCGCCGTGAGGGGGAGCGCAAGTGTGGCCAGAAGAGCTACACGTCGCATGCACATGGTCTCGGCGCTGACGAGCGCCTCCTTCATCCCTCAGCCGGTGGCGGCGGCGAGCTCGTTGGTGCGCCGGGCCAGCTCGATGTCCCGGTCGGTGATCGCCCGCTTCGTATGCGTCGACCAGCGCACCGTGACAGCATTCCAGCTCACGTTGAGGTCCGGGTGGTGATTCGCGGCCTCGGCCGCTTCGGCGAGGCGGTTGACGAACGCGATCGCCTCACGGAAGTCGGCGAAGCGAAAGCCGCGCTGGAGCGCGCCGCGCACCTCGTTCCAACCCTCTGGGTAGTCAGCGTCGGTCAAATCCGATCCCGACCGGGATTCGTATCACGTTGCGAATCGATCCGACCCCAACCCGGAGTAGGCAGATGACCCGCGCGCTCGTCTTGTTGACCGCAACCGTGTTTGTATCGCTCGTCGCCACCGGGACGGCGGGAGCGAGGACGTACTACGGGAAGGTCGGTCCAGGTATGACCATCACGCTCAAGAACGCACGCGGCGTCAAAGTGTCACGGATCCCTCACGGAACGCACACCATTCGCGTCAGAGACACCTCGGTGCTTCACAACTTCCACCTCCTCGGGCCCTACGTCAACAGGAGGACAACTGTGGCGTTCACCGGCCTCAAGATCTGGACGATCAGGTTCATCCCGGGCGCATACCGGTATCGGTGCGATCCACATCGCCTCGACATGCACGGCCGCTTTACCGTTGTCTAGCTGAGAACAGACTCGACCGTAAGGACGCCGTTCTCCACGGTTCCACGTACGCGGACGGGGCCATCCGACCAGCGCGCGGGCGACACGGACGGGTCGCCCGCACTGGTCTCGAGCTCCAAAGCGTCGAGGTCGAGGCCCCGGAGCTCGAGCGCCGGCTCCCCGCACTGCGGCGGGTAGGACTCCATGAGGGCGGAGCAGAGGCGTACGGGCCCGCCGTCCATCGCCACGATGCCGCCCTCGACGATTACGGCCTGCCCGTCGGCGCGAAGTGCTTCTTCAATGGACACCGGGCCGCCGTCCTGGTCTCCGTCACCGCATGCGGCGAAAGCGAGAACCAAGAGAGCGAGGAGTGCAAGCCTCATGTCCCTTCGACGATCTCAGCTGGCGGAAAGTTTCAGCGGCTCGACGGTGCCGTCCTCGATGCGCCACGCAGCCAGCTCGCCGGTCCGGGCGTTCAGGATCAGGTAGGGATACCCCGCCCACTGCCCGATGTTCTCGACGTCGGTCCTCGATGGACTCGGCGGGCTCGAGGGATGGGAGTGGAAGATCGCGATTTCGTACCCCTCGTCCCAGAGATCCATCCACTCTTCCGGGGGAAACTCGAGCTCGAAGCGGTATGGGCTGGCCGCTGCGTTCGTCCCCGGGAGATAGCGCTCTGCGACGGAATCGCGGAGCGCGAGGAGGCCACAGGCTTCGTTCGGAGACTCCGCCTCGGCGTGCTCGACGAGTGCCGAGCGCACCTCGGGCGGGATCACCACCAGAGGCGGCTCTCCATCGACTCCTCGACGCTCTCGTCGGGCTCCGTCCAGAAGTCCGCGGAGAGGTACTTCCAGCCGCCGTCGGCGAGCACAGCGACCACGACTCCCTCGTCCAGCTCCGCGGCGAGTTGCCGGGCGACGTGAATCACCGCACCGGACGAGACGCCTGCGAAGACGCCTTCCTGCTCGAGGAGCATCCTGAGGCCGAGAACCGACTCCTCGTTCGAGACAAGGATCTTCCGGTCGAGCTTCGCGACGTCGAGGATGGGCGGCACGTAGCCATCGGCTAGGGAGCGTAGCCCGTAAACCAGGTCCCCCTGGAGCGGCTCGGCTGCCGCGACGATGACCTCAGGGAAGGCCTCGCGCACCCGGTCGCCGGCGCCCATCAGCGTTCCGCCGGTCCCGAGCCCGGCGACGAGCCCGTCGACGCGTGGGAGTGCTTCGACGATCTCCGCGCCGGTGCCCTCATAGTGGGCGTGCGGGTTGGCGTCGTTCGCGTACTGGAACGGCATGAAGTACCGCGGCTCCCGCTCGGCCATCCTGAGCGCCAGCCGGACGGCTCCGTTCGACCCCTCGTTTGCCGACGAGAAGACGACGTTCGCTCCGTAGAGCTGGAGCAGCCGTACGCGCTCCGCCGTCGCATTCGCGGGGATGACGCAGGTGAGGGGGTAGCCCTTGAGCTTGGCAACCATGGCCAGCGAGATGCCGGTGTTTCCGCTTGTCGGCTCGAGGAGCTCGCGGCCGGGCTCGAGCTCGCCCGAACCCTCGGCGGCCTCGATCATCGCTTTCGCGACACGGTCCTTCGTCGAGCCGGTGGGATTCTGCCCCTCGAGCTTCGCGTAGAGAGTGACGCCGTCGTGCGGCGCGAGGCGCGGCAGCTCGATCAGCGGCGTCGACCCGATCAGGTCGAGCATCGAGGGGGCGAGGACTCGCTCGCCGCCTGCCATCGCCGGCAGGAGGATGACGGTGGAACCCTCGCCCACCGGCGTGTCGAGGCCCTGGAGGGTGCGGGCGTCTTCGTTGTCGACGTAGACGTTCACGAACGGCGCAATTTCGCTTCCGTTCTGGAGCACCTGGCTCCCGAGGCCCGGGAAGCGGCCGGCCACGTCCCCGAGCACGTCGCGCAGGGTCTGGCCGGTGGCCTCGACCTCGCGGGCGCCTCCGACCTCGGCGCGTAGCGTGGGTGGGATCCTGACGCGCGTCACGCGGTCACCTGCGTCCTGCCGCCCTGGCAGAACTCGACGTAGTCGATGTAGTCGGTAATCGTCGGGCTCTCACCGCAGACCGGACACGCGGGGTCGCGGCGCAAGGAGACCTCGGTGAACGTCGTCTCGAGCGCGTCGAAGAGGAGGAGCCTGCCGATGAGCGGATCTCCGATCCCGAGCGCGAGCTTGAGCGCCTCGCTCGCCTGGAGCGACCCGATGATGCCGGGGAGGACTCCGAGCACTCCGCCCTCGGCACAGCTCGGGGCGAGCTCGGGCGGAGGTGGTTGCGGGAAGAGGCAGCGGTAGCAGGGGCCCTCGAAGGGCTTGAACACGGTCGTCTGGCCCTCGAAGCGGTAGATCGACCCGTGGACTACCGGGATCTTGTGCCAGACCGAGGCGTCGTTCAGGAGGTAGCGGGTCGGGAAGTTGTCAGCCCCGTCGACGATCACGTCCCAGCCCTCGCCGAGGATCCGGTCGACGTTCTCCGAGGTGAGCCGCTCCTTGAAGACCCTGACCGCCACGTCGGGGTTCAGCGCCTCGATGGTGCGCTTGGCCGACTCTGCCTTCGAGTCACCCAGGCGCTCCTGGGAATGGACGATCTGGCGCTGCAAGTTGGTCTCGTCGACGACGTCGTCGTCCACGATCCCCAGCGCGCCGACCCCGGCCGCGGCCAGGTAGAGGGCCGCCGGCGACCCGAGCCCGCCGGCTCCGATCAGGAGCATTCGCGAGTCCAAGAGCTTCTGCTGGCCCTCCTCACCCACCTCCGGGATCAGGAGATGACGGCTGTAGCGCCGGCGCTGCTCATCGCCGAGCGCACGCGGCAGGTCGAACGGAAAGCCATTTCGCTTCCAGTCGGTGAACCCGCCCCTGAGCGACAGGACGTTTTCGTAGCCGAGCTCTTCGAGCGACTTCGCGGCGAAAGCCGAGCGGCTGCCGCCGGAGCAGTAGACGACCAATGGTCGCGCATGGTCGGGCGCTGCGGCCTCGATGCGCGACTCCAGGGACCCGCGAGGGATGTGGACCGCGCCGGGAATGTGTCCTTCCTCCCACTCGTCGCGCTCTCGAACGTCGACGACGATCGGGTTTTCCGACTCCAAGAGAGCGAGCGCAGAAGGCGCGTCGATCTCGTCGATCTCCGCCTTCACCTGCTGTAGAAGGTCGCGGTACGAAGCCATTGCTTCACTGAGTATAGCGAGACGAAGGCAGCGCAAGTCAGGGTGCGGGGTACGCTCGAACGGTGTCTCCCCGGGCTCGAGTCCTGGTTCTAGTAACGGCTGCGGCCGTCCTCGTCGTGACCGCGGTGATCGCCGGCGCGCTCCTCCAGAGTGACGGGAGGGGGGCCGATTCCTCGTCCCCTGCGCCGCCCCTCCACCTGGGCATTCTCCCGGGCGAGCCCCACGCGCGCGAGCTCATCTCCGCCGAGCGGGACTACGGGCGCGGCGAGCGGGAGACTGCCCTACGGAAGTTTCGAGCCGTCCTCCGCGCGGACCCGGCGTCCATCGAGGCGGCAGTTGGAGCGGCCCTCGCCGCCTGGCCGGAGGGGAGCCTCGGCCGCCTGCGGGCTCTCGTCGATTCGCATCCAGGGAGCGGGGTCGCACGGCTCCACCTCGGGCTCGTGGTCGGCGCGGCGGGCTATCCGAGGGAAGCCGAGCGCGAGTGGCGAGAGGCCGAAGCGCGGGACCCGGACACCCCCGCGGCGCTCGAGGCGGAATCGCTCCTCCATCCGAACATGGCGCCGGGCCGGCCCGTCTTCATTACAGCGGCGCAGCCGCCGGCGTCCATCCGGACGCTTGCGACGGTTCCGCAGGAGGCGGCCCTCAGGCGGAGAGCTGAGCGCGGCGGGGCCGCCGAGTGGCTCGTCCTGGGCACCTTCCTGCAGAGGATCGAGAGGCCGGTCTCCGCCCGTCGAGCCTACGATCGCGCACTCGAGCTGGCCCCCGAAAGCCTCGAGGCCCGGACCGCGGTGGCCGTCGTTCGCTTCGACAAGGACGACCCGGCGGATGCGTTCTCGCGCCTCGGGCCCCTCGCTCGCAGCAACCCACGGTCATCGCTGGTACGGTTTCACCTGGGGGTCTTGTTGCTTTGGATACAAGCTGTGGACGAGGCAACGAAACAGCTCAAGCTGGCAACGCAAGGAAATGGCCAGTTTTATGCTCTTCAGGCCGAAGATCTTCTCTCGCGCCTGTCTCAAATTTAGGACTTGCAAGCAACCAAGATAGGCCGCACGGCCTATGCGACCGTCCGGCAACCGTGCAAAAGTGCCGCCACCCGCGGCCGAAGTCGTAACAGATCGGCCGTTGACGTAGCCCGGGGGGGCGCCTACGGTCAGGAGGGGGTCTCAGTGGGAGCAGGTCGGGGGGATGGGGGAATAGCGACGGTGATCGTCGAGCACGACGAAGCGAAGGCGCTCGTCAAGCACGGTCAGGAGGCCGGCTTTCTGACCCACGATGAGGTGGCGCTCGCGCTGGACGAGCTCGACCTCGACGTCGCCGAGATCGAGGAGTTCTACTCGACTCTCGACGAGCTGCAGATCGAGGTCCTCGAAGAGGCCCCGGCCGAGCAGGCTCCCGAGAGGGTTCAGGAGGCGCGAGAAGTATCGACGGACGCGCTGCAGGTTTTTCTGAAGGACATCGGGCGCGTACCGCTTCTGACGGCGCCGCAGGAGGTCGAGCTCGCGAAGCGCATCGAGCGCGGCGACCATCGGGCGAAGCAGAAAATGGTGGAGTCGAACCTCCGCCTGGTCGTCTCGATCGCAAAGAACTATCGAAACCAGGGCCTTCCGTTCCTCGATCTGATTCAGGAGGGGACGATCGGCCTCGTCCGCGCGGCCGAGAAGTTCGACCACCGGAAGGGCTTCAAGTTCTCCACCTACGCGACCTGGTGGATCAGGCAGGCCGTCGCGCGGGCTCTCGCCGACAAAGCGCGCACCATCCGGATGCCCGTGCACGTGGTCGAGAAGCTGAACAAGATCGGCCGCGCCGAGCGAAAGCTCCTCTCTGAGCTGGGGCGCGATCCAACCGCGGCGGAGGTCGCCGAGGAGCTCGATCTCGAGGCCGACGAGGTCGAGCAGATCCGAAAGAGCGCTCAGACGCCCATTTCGCTCGAGAAACCCGTGGGCGACGAGGAAGAGTCCGAGTTCGGCCATTTCCTTGCCGATGAAAACGCTATCGCGCCCGACGGAGCGGCTGAAGAGACCCTCAGGAAGGAAATCCTGAAGCGCGTGCTCACGGGCCTCTCGCACCGTGAGCGCCGCGTCCTCGAGCTTCGGTACGGCCTGGACGGCGAGCATCCGAGGACGCTCGACGAGGTCGGCCGTACGTTCAACGTTACGCGTGAGCGCGTGCGACAGATCGAGAACCAGAGCCTGAAGAAGCTGCAGGCGATGGCCGAGTCGCAGAAGCTGAAGGACGTCGCTGCGTAACCGCAGTGGGCGCGCATAACCGCAATGGGCGCTGGATAGCGCCCATTGCTTCTCGCCGCTACTAGCCGGCGCGGAAGCGCCGGCTAGGCACGCTTTTCGTTTCGCTCTCCGTAAGATGCGCGCCGTGGCCGACTCGCCGGATCCTGCTTGGCTCGACGAGCTGTTCGAGTGGATTCGGATTCCGAGTATCAGTGCCGATCCGGCTCATGCTGCTGATGTTCGGGCTGCCGGGGAATGGCTTTGTGAATTCGTGCGCGGGGCCGGGGGCGAGGCGTCGCTGGTCGACACGGAACAGCAGCCGCTGGCAGTCGGTGAGATCGCCGCTTCGACCGGAGGCCGCGACGCACCGACTGTGCTCCTCTATGGCCACTTCGACGTCCAGCCGGCGGATCCGCTCGAGCTCTGGGAGTCGTCGCCGTTCGAGCCGGTCGTGCGAGACGGCTGGATCTACGCTCGCGGGGCGGTCGACGACAAGGGGAACTCCTATCTCCTCCTGAAGGCCGCCCAGCGGCTCGCGAACGAGGGTCGGCTGCCGGTGAACGTCCGGATTGCTTTTGACGGTGAGGAGGAGATCGGCGGCGAGTCGGTCGTGAAGTTCCTCGCGCGAGACGAGCGGGGGGCGGATGCCTGCATGATCTTCGACGGCGGCATGGCGGCGCTCGACGTCCCGGCGTTCGAGCTCGGGGTGCGCGGAATGCTCTACGTGCACGTGCGGCTCCGAACGGGCGATCGCGATCTCCACTCGGGAGTCTTCGGCGGGGCGGCGCTGAACGCTGTGCATGCACTCATGCAGACCCTCGAGGCGGTCATCCCCGTTCCAGACGAGCTTCGGCGGGGCATCATTCCCGCCACCGACGAGGAGCGGTCGAGCTGGGCCGAGCTCGACCCCGGCTCGAAGGTCCTCGCGGACGAGGGTGCACGGCCGCTCGACTCGACCGCGGCCGAGGAGTTCTACGACCGCACGTTCGCGGGCCCCGCCGTCGATGTCAACGGGATCCAGGGCGGCTCGGCAGTCCTTCAGAAGACCGTTCTCCCGGTCGTGGCCGAGGCGAATGTTTCGATGCGGATCGCGCCGGGCCAGGATGTGAACGACCTTCGTTCAACCTTTGAGCGGCTCCTCCGCGAGGCGGCTCCGGACGGCGCCGACGTGGAGGTGGAGGTCTTGTCGTCCAGTCCAGCGGGGCTCGTCCCGCCGGACTCGAAGGCGGTTCAGCTGGCTCAAGGCGCCTTCGAGCGCGTGCTCGGCCGGCGTCCGCTTCTCCTCAGGACAGGTGGGACCCTGCCGGTCGTGCCGGCGCTGGTCGACAAGGGGATCCCGACGATCCTGAGCGGCTTCGCGCTTCCGGGCGCGAACATGCACTCGCCGAACGAACGGCTCCTCGCGCGCTACGTCCCGCTCGGGGTCGCCGCCGCGCAGGAAACGTTGGTCGCCTTCGCCGATCTCCGCAGCTAGCCGCTAGGCGCTGAGGGGCTCGGCGGCCGGGACGCCGTGACTGTGGCCGTGCTCAGGCACGAGCCATTCGTGTCCGAAGCGACGCATCTCCTCGATGACGCGAAGGAGGCTTCTGCCCTTCTCGGTCAGCTCGTACTCGACTCGAGGCGGCGACTCCGCGTAGCTCCTGCGGACGACGAAGTCCTCCTCCTCGAGCACGCGGAGCCGCTCGGAGAGCGTTCGCGGGCTGATGCCGGGGCAGGCCCGCTCCAGCTCGGAGAAGCGCCTGGCTCCTTCGGAGAGATCGTGGACGAGGACGGCGGTCCACTTCGCGCCGATGATGTCCGCCGTGCACGCAACCGAGCACTGCTCGTCGTGAACCGGCCTCATCGTGCGCATGCCTAGATTGTACGCCACCGCTCAAAGGGTGGGGAGCGCCCGATGGACGCTCCCCACTTCAGCTGGCTACGGGCCCCAGGGGAAGTGACCCATGACCGCTGCGGCGCCGAGCGCTGCGAGCAGTGCGACGAAAGAGCGTGTCTTCACGTCTCCTCCTTCTGTTGACAACGGGAAACTCGGTCGCCTGCTACTTCCACGATTTGACGCTCATCCCTTCGAGGGGCGAACATGGGAGGCAGATGGCCGATGGACGTCCTGTGACCGAATCGATCGGCCAGCGAATCGCGCGCCTACGGCGGGAGCGCTCTCTCTCCCAGCGTGAGCTGGCGACAACGGGTGTCTCCTTCACCTACGTCTCGCGGATCGAGGCGGGACAACGCCAGCCGTCGGTGAAAGCGATCCGCGCGCTTGCCGTCAAGCTGGGGGTCTCGCCCGAGTACCTGGAGACCGGACGTGATCTCGCCCCGACGGGCGACCGCGAGCTGCGGGTGACGGACGCCGAGCTCCAGGTCCGGCTGGACGGGTCCTCCAACGCGGAGGGCGAGCTCCGCGAGGTTCTGGCCGAGGCGCACGCGGCAGGTGATCTCCCGATCGCGCGCCGCGCCCGCATCGCTCTTGCGCTCTCACTCGCCCGCGAGGGCCGTCACGAGGAGGTGATCGAGATGCTCGAGGAGCACCTGGAGCGTGACCGGCCCGCCGTGGCGGAGCGTCCCGACCTCTACGCGCTGCTTGGCCGCGCCTATGCGTCAGCCGGCGAGAACCCGCGCTCGATCGCTCTCTTCAGCCGCTGTCTCGAGGAGATTCGCAGCTCGAATGACCCGGACCCGATCTTGTTCGTCCGCTTCGCGAGCTATCTCAGCTACGCACTCGTGGACGCAGGGGACGCGGCGGCCGCCCAGCGGCTGCTCGCGGACGCGTTGGACCGGGCCGACGGTGTCAGCGATCGCTACACGCTGATCAGGCTCTACTGGTCGCTGGGTCGTTTCTACGCGGTCGAAGGTCCGCCCGGCAGGGCTCTCGACTATGTCCGGCGCGCGATTGCCCTCCTCGAGGCGACCGAGGACACATTCCACCTTTCCAGGGCACATCAGCTCTGCGCGGTGATCCTTCTGAACCAGGAGAGCGGGCTGACGGCACGCAAGCACCTCGAGCGGGCAGAGGAGCTTCTCGGGGACGAGGCAAGCCCGGGCGAGCTCGGCGCCCTCACCACCGAACGCGCGCGGCTCGAGCTCCAGCTCGACCAGCCCGACGCGGCGCGCGACTACGCCCTGGAGGCTCTCTCGCTACTCGAGGGCGGAGCCGCTGTTGACGTGGGTCATGCCTGGCGCACGCTTGCGGAGGTGTTCCAACGTCTGGGAGACACCGATCTGGCCGAGCGTTCCTACCGCACCGCAGCCGAGATTCTGACTGTGCAGGGCGCCTCCCGATTCCTCGCCGAGACCTACCGCGCCTGGGGGAAGTTCCTCCGAACCCAGGGACGCGAGGACGAGGCCCTCGACATCTTCGAGCGCGCCGCGGACCTGGCCGTCTTCACGGTGGCGCCTCACGGCGTTGACGTCGGAGATCGCCGGCACCGCTAGACGAAGGGGGGACCCCCGAAGACCCAGCGCCCGCCGAGCATGGTCGCGAGGACCTGCACCTCGCCCAGCTCTTCGGGCGGGCACGCGATCGGGTCCCGGTCGAGCACGACCAGGTCCGCCAGATAGCCGGGGAGGAGCATGCCCCGCACCCGCTCGTCGCCCGAGAGCCAAGCGGGCGCGATCGTCGTGGCCACGAGCGCCTGCTCGACCGTGAGCGACTGCTCCGGATGCCAGGGCTCGCGCTCGTCCAGTGTCCGCAGAACACCGGCCTTGACTCCAAGGAGGGGATCGAGCTCCTCGATCGGCGCGTCGGAGCCGTTCACGACGAGCGCACCGCTCTCGACCAGGGAGCGGAACGGATAGGCGCGATCGATGCTTCCGGCCCAGAAGCGGTCTGCGACGTCCCGGTCCGAGGGCGCGTGGCTCAGCTGGATAGAGGCTGCCACGCCGAGAGCGGCGAAACGTGGAAGGTCTTCCGCGGCGAGGAGCTGGGCGTGCTCGATCCGGTGCCGAAGGCCGAGCGGTCTCCAGACGTCCTGGGTGGCTTCGAACGCGTCGAGGGCCTCGCGGTTCGCAAGGTCTCCGATCGCGTGCACTGCGACGGGGAATCCTGCGTGCGCGCTGCGGACGACGATGTCGGCCAGCTCGGCACCGCTCGTTATCTCGATCCCGCTTCCGTCGAGGAGCCTGGCCGTTTGCGAGCCGAGCGTCCCGTCCATGAAGACCTTGAGGTAGCCGATCCGCAGGAGGTCGTCTCCGAAACCCGAGTGGATTCCGAGCTCTTCGAGCTCTTCGCAGCGCTCGTGCGGGAGCGACTGCCACACCCGAAGGGAGAGAGCGCCCTCGTCCTGAAGCGTCTGGAAGAAGCCGAGTGCACCGAGGCCGCCGTCCTTGTCGTGCACGGCGGTGACCCCACGTGACGACGCGAGCGCGATCCCCTCCCGCGTCGCCTCGAGCCACTCCTCGGCGGGCGTCTCGACCCAGCGTTCACGGAACCGCCAGGCCGACTCTTCCCGGAGGATGCCGGTGGGCTCGCCGCGGTCGTCGACCTCGACGACGCCGCCCCGAACGGCCAGGTCGCCGTCCGCCCGCGCGAGCGCCGCGGAGTTCAGCCACAGGCTGTGCCCGTCCTTCGCCATGAGGGCGACGGGAAGCTCCCCCGTGACCGCGTCGAGGGCTGCCCGGCTCGGTTCGACCGGCGGGGACCACTCGGCATTCCGCCAGCCTGTGCCGCGGAGCCAGCGCCCCGGCGTAGCCGTCCTCGCGCCCTCGGCTACGCGGGCGACGGCCTCCTCGAGCGTGCGAGTGCCCTCGAGCCGTACCTGCCGCTGGGCCAGCGCCCACTGGGGGAGGTGGACGTGGGAATCGGTGAATCCAGGCAGGACGCAGCGGCCTCCGAGGTCGACGCGCTCTGGGCTCGCCAGAGCCCGTTCGTGGGTTCCGACACCGCCCGCGATGCGGTCTCCCGCGATTGCGAGCGCGCGTGCCAGCGGCAGTGGCGTTGCCATCGTCCTGATCGCCCCGTTCTCGAGGATCATCGCGAGGACTCTAAGCCGTGGACCTCTCGGGGCACGCCCGTCGTACCCGACTGGATGGACCTCGTCGCAGCGGTGCCCTCGTATAGTCAGATGGGAATGGCGGGCTTCCGGCGTGGGGAGCGGGCCTCCATCCGGCGCGCCCGCTCCGGATCCGTCCCGGATGTCGAGCAGTTGTTCCGTGAGCACTGGCCGCGTGCCTACCGGGCGGCCTACCTCGTCGTTCACGACGGGGCCGCCGCCGAGGACATCGCACAGGAGGCGTTCCTCGCCGCCGTCAGGTCGCTCGAGCGCTTCGACACCCGCCGGCCATTCGGTCCCTGGCTCCATCGGATTGTCGTCAACCGGGCAATCGACTGGACGCGCGCCCGCTCGCTCCGGCGCGAGCTGGGAGACGAGCATGTGGGGGAGCAACCGGCGCCGACTGTGGATCGAACGGCTCCCGTGTCCGACGACGTGGTGCGGGCCCTCGCGACGTTGTCGCCCGAGCACCGCGCCGTCGTCGTCCTACGCTTTCTGCTCGAGTACACGCCAGGCGAGATCGCGGGTGTGCTCGAGCTTCCCCGCGGAACGGTGAACTCCCGCCTGCGCCGAGCGCTCGACGCGCTTCGGGAGTACTTCGACGAGGAGCACATGTGAGCGACGCCGACCTCCGCCAAAAGCTCCTCTCCGTACACCCACCCAACGAGCTCGAGGCGGAGCGGCGAAGCTGGAACGTCGTTCGGGCCGCCTGGGAAACGCGCGAGCCATCGCCCGCCGAGCGGCGGCCGCGGTGGATCCTGGCTGCGGCCCTCTTCGCCGCGGTCGCCGTTCTCGGAGCCTTCGCGCTCACGCCCGCGGGAGGGGCGGTCGGGAGCTGGATCAAGGAGACCGTGATCGGTCGCCGCGACGCCCGACCGGCACTCGACTCGCTTCCAGCGCCAGGGAACCTGCTCGTCTCCTCGGCGCAGGGCGTCTGGGTGGTTCGCCCGGACGGCTCGAAGCGCCGCCTCGGCGACTACCGCCAGGCGTCCTGGTCGCCCCGTGGGCTGTTCGTGGCCGCGACCGGCGGGCACCAGCTCATCGCGCTCGAGCCCGACGGCGACGTGCGCTGGACCGTTTCTCGCCCACAGGCCGTCGCCGACGCCCGCTGGCTCCCCGGAACCGGGTTCCGGATCGCGTACAGGGCCGGGGGTGGGCTGCGCGTCGTGGGGGGCAACGGGGAGGGCGATCGCCTCGTCGCACAACGCGTCGCTCCGGTGGCGCCGGCCTGGCGACCGGGCGAGGAGCGCCTGCTCACCTACGTCGACGGTTCCGGGCGCATCCACCTCGTGGGGACGGACGATCACAGAGAGCGGTGGCGGACCGGGCCGGCACAGCCGGCTCGAGGTCTCGAATGGTCGAACGACGGCAAGTGGCTGCTCGCCTGGAGCCCGAACCTGATCCGCCTGTACGGGGCGGGTGGGCGGCTCAACACGGCGATCCGCGTCCCGAAGCGGAGCTACGCGGTTCTGGCGGCAACCTTCAAGCCGGGAACGCGATCGATTGCCTACGCAGCGTTCGGGAAGAAGACGGGAAAGAGCAGCGTCTTCGTCTTCAAGCGGAACTCGATCGAGCGCTTCAGCGGCGTAGGGCGATTCACGAAGCTGACGTGGTCGCCCGACCGCAACTGGCTGCTGGTCTCCTGGCCCTCCGCCGATCAGTGGGTCTTTCTCGAGATCCCAGGCGGCGTGCGCCGGATCGACGCAGTCGGTGGCATCGCGGCGGAGTTCGATCCCGGCGCCGTCGGCGGTGCCTTCCCGCTGGTCGAGGGCTGGTGCTGCGCGGGCTAACATCTCGCCGTGGGGGCGGATTCTCTTTCCGAGGAGCAGCGTGAGATCCGCGAGCTCGTGCGGACGCTTGCACGGGAACGGATTGCGCCCCGCGCGGCCGAGATCGACGCCACCGCGGAATTCCCGTGGGACCTGGTCGAACTCTTCCGCGAGCACGACGTGTTCGGCCTTCCTTTCGACGAGCGGCACGGAGGCTCCGGCACAGGCGTTCTCATGCTGCTCGTCGCGATCGAGGAGATTTCGAAGGTCTGCGCGACCACTGGTCTGGTCCTGGCCGTCCAGGAACTCGGCTCGCTGGCGCTCAAGTTGGCGGGTACCGACGAGCTGAAGGAGCGCTACCTCCCGCGGCTTGCGAGCGGCGAGTGGCTGGCCGCATATGCGCTGACCGAGCCGGGCTCGGGCTCGGACGCGGCCGCCATGAGGACAGAGGCGAGGCTCGAGGGCGAGGCCTACGTCCTGAACGGCTCCAAGCGTTTCATCACGAACGCCGGGGTCGCCGGGCTGTATACGGTCTTCGCGAAGACCGACCCGTCACGCGGTCACGCAGGCATTTCAGCCTTCCTGGTAGAAGCTGAAACGCCCGGCTTCTCAGTCGGCCGGATCGAGCCGAAGATGGGCATCAAGGGCTCGACGACGGGCGAGATCTTCTTCGACGAATGCCACGTACCGGCCGCCAATCTGCTCGGCGAGGAAGGGGAGGGCTTTCGGATCGCAATGCGCGTGCTCGACCGGTCGCGACCCGGGATCGCCGCGCAGGCGCTGGGGCTCGCGCAGGGCGCTACCGACTACGCGCTCGCCTATGCGACGAGCCGCGAGACCATGGGGAAGCCGATCGTCGAGCACCAGCTCGTGGCGGCAAAGCTCGCCGACATGGAGACGCGCTGCAACGCTGCACGCGGGCTGCTCTACAAGGTCGGCCTTCTGATCGACGAGGGGGTCGAGGGCCCTGAGCTGACGAAGGCATCCGCCGAAGCCAAGCTCTTCTGCGCCGACACGGCGATGGAGGTCACCACGGAGGCCGTACAGGTGCTCGGCGGCTACGGGTACATGAGGGAGTACCCGGTCGAGCGCATGATGCGGGACGCGAAGATCACGCAGATCTACGAGGGGACGAGCGAGATCCAGCGCCTCGTGATCGCCCGCGAGATGGTGCGCGAGAACCGCTCCTCACTTCTCGCGGAAGTCTCCTGAGGGCGCGCCATGACGCGATCGTGGTCGGGTCGGGGCCGAACGGCCTCGCCGCAGCGATCACGCTCGCCGAACGGGGACTCTCGGTCTTGGTGCGGGAGGCGAACGACACGATCGGAGGCGGCGCGCGCTCGGCGGAGCTGACGCTGCCGGGCTACGTGCACGACCTCTGCTCGGCGGTTCACCCACTCGGTGCGGCCTCCCCGTTCTTCCGGACGCTGCCGCTCGAGGAGCACGGGCTCGAGTGGATCTTTCCTCCCGCCGAGGTCGTGCACCCGCTCGACGACTGCACCGCGACTGTCGTCGAGCGCTCTGTCGAGGCAACCGCGGCGGGGCTCGGTTGCGACGCAGCCGCCTACCGAAGGCTGATCGGCCGCTTTGCTGCCGACTGGCCGAAGCTCGAGCGGGAGGTTCTGGGGCCGCTTCTCCACGTGCCGCGACATCCCATCGCACTCGGCCGGTTCGGACTCGCTGCACTCCTCCCGGCGACGGTGCTGGCTCGCCTTTCCTTTCGCGAACAGCCGGCTCGCGCGCTCCTGGCGGGAGGAGCCGCCCACTCGATGCTGCCACTGGGCCGGGTGCCATCCGCCTCATTCGGCCTCGTCCTCCTCGTGCTCGCGCACACGGTCGGCTGGCCGGTGCCACGCGGCGGTGCGCAGCGGATCGCTGACGCCCTCGCCTCGCATCTGCGTTCGCTCGGCGGGGAGATCGAAACCAGCGCGCCCGTGGAGTCACTCCGCGAGGTCGCGGCGCGAGCGGTCATCTGCGACGTGACTCCGCGGGAGCTTGCGAGGCTCGCCGGCGCGCAGTTGCCCAGTACCTACCGCGCGCGTCTGGCGCGCTATCGGTACGGGCCCGGCGTCTTCAAGGTCGATTACGCCCTGCATGCGCCGATCCCGTGGGCGGCACCGGCATGTGCTCGGTCGGCCTGCGTCCATCTCGGCGGGACGCTCGACGAGATCACGGCGTCGGAGCGGGGGCCGTGGGAGGGGAGCGCTCCGGAGCGACCGTTCGTCATCCTCGCCCAGCCCAGCCTCTTCGATCCGTCGCGGGCGCCGCAGGGCAAGCACACGGCCTGGGCCTACTGCCACGTTCCGAACGGCTCGGAGCTTGACATGACCGCGCGGATCGAGGCGCAGATCGAGCGCTTCGCCCCCGGGTTCGGGAGTCACATCGTCGCTCGACGAACGCATTCGCCGGCTGACCTCCAAGCGGCCAACCGGAACCTCCTGGGCGGTGACATCAACGGAGGTGCGCAAGACCTCGCGCAGCTGGTCTTCAGGCCGACCGCACGACGCGTCCCGTACTCGACCCCGGTGCCGGGGCTCTTCCTCTGCTCGTCCTCGACCCCTCCCGGCGGGGGCGTCCACGGGATGTGCGGCCGCAGGGCGGCACAGGCCGCCCTGCGAGCCATCTTTTAGTAGCCGGAGCCTCCCCCGGAGCCGCTGTCCGAGCCCCCTCCAGTGCCGATGTTGCCGCAGGAGACATAGGTCTTGATCTCCGGCTCCGACTTGTGGACGTTGATCGCGAGATCGCCGCCCGTCAGTTTGTCCAGCGCCACGTTCACGGTGGTCTCCGACTTCCCGCCCTCGACGTTCGTCAGCGGATAAAGCGGCGTCGGGTCGAGCTCCGCACACGTTCCCTTATGGATGTGCGCCGGCTGCGGGTCGGGCGAGGCGGGGTTCTCGAGTTCGAGCACGACCTTGGTGCTCGACCCCTCCGCGGTCAGCGTCGCAGTCCCGGACTCGCCGGAGCCGTTCTGCTCGTCGAGCTTCACCGTGACCGTCTTGGCGCCGTCGCCGGAGCCTGCCGTCGCAGTACCCGAGCTCTCGCCGTCACTCCCACCGCAGCCTGCTCCGGCGAGCGTGAGGGCTAGGACCGCCGTGCCGGCAGCGAGTATCGCCCTTTTAGGCATGAAGACCTCCCTGTATCGCTTGCCCGGAACTAGTGGTGCGAGGGCGATTCGGTTTGCGACGCAGCGGCTTCGGCTCTCCGTGCGGCCTTGTAGGCTCGCTTCTGCGCCTGGTAGGAGAGGAGC
The DNA here is from genome assembly GCA_035535315.1 of Gaiellaceae bacterium. Taxonomy (GTDB): domain Bacteria; phylum Actinomycetota; class Thermoleophilia; order Gaiellales; family Gaiellaceae; genus DASQGA01. Next base: position 27,736 of record DATLQD010000004.1, on the reverse strand, counting down.
GCCTCGGTCGAGTCCACGTCCCCGAGCGTCGGGTGCCCAGGCACGCGCTCTTCCCAACCGGGGGGCCGGACACCGAACCGTTTTGCCAGAACGGAGATGAGCGTGTTCGCCTTCATCGGGCCGATCCCCGGCAGGGCGAGAAGCCTGCGCTCCAGCTCGCCGGCGTCGGGCGCGTCGGCCCAGATGCGCTCCGGATCGCCGTCGTAGTCGTCGGCGAGCGTTGCGCAGAGCTCTCGGGTGCGTGCCGCCATCGAGCCTGGAAACCGGTGCAGCGCCGGACGCTCGCGGAAGACGCGCTCGAGCTCGGCCGGATCCATCTGCGCGATCGCGTGAGCGTCGAGTCCGCCCAGCCGTGAGCGAAGGACGAGCGGGGAGGAGAAAGCCTTCTGCACCGGTACCTGCTGGTCGAGGACGAAACCGATCAGGAGTGCCAGAGGCTCCCGCGCGAGCAGCTCGTCCGCCTCGTCGTTCTCCGTGAAGTACAGGCGCTCCGGCCGATTCGTCGCCACTCCCGGATTCTATGGGCGCGAAAGAAACGTCACCATGCCGGCACGGAATCGGCAGGTTCGTGCGCCACGTGCGCGCTTTACCCCGTTACGCTCGAGATCGGGGAGGAGGCTGGGTACACCTACCTCGGGCGTGCGAGTAAGCCCGTGATACCCGGCACGAAGCCTTCTCGAGGTGCTTCGCAGCCGCTGGGCACAGGGGTACTCTGGCTCTGTGAAGCCACTCGCCCAGTTCTCGCCCGCAGTTCGCTCCTGGTTCGAGCAGACCTTCGACGCGCCCACCCCGGCGCAAGCTCAAGGGTGGCCCGCGATTGCGTCCGGGTCGCACACGCTCATCCAGGCACCGACAGGCTCCGGGAAGACTCTCGCCGCGTTCCTCTGGGCCATCGATCAGGCAAAGCCTGGCGAGGGGGTTCAGGTGCTCTACGTGAGCCCTCTGAAGGCGCTCAACTACGACGTGGAGCGAAACTTGCGGGGCCCGCTCGCAGGGATCGGCTCGCCGCTCGAGGTCGCGGTTCGCACCGGCGACACCCCACCCAAGGAGCGGGCGGCGATGCAACGCAAGCCCCCCGACATCCTCATCACGACGCCTGAGTCGCTGTTCCTCATTCTCACTTCCCAGGCACACGAGATGCTCCGCACGGTCCGGTTCCTGATCGTCGACGAGGTCCACGCCGTCGCCGGTACGAAACGTGGAGCTCATCTCGCGTTGAGCCTCGAGCGCCTCGAGCGTCTCGCGGCGGAGCCCGTGCAGCGGATCGGCCTCTCGGCGACACAGCGCCCACTCGACGAGATCGGCCGCTTCGTCTCCGGAGGTCGCGCGATCCAGCTCGTGGATGCGGGGACGCGGAAGGAGCTCGACTTGCGCGTCGTCGTCCCGGTGGAGGACATGAGAGAGCCTGGCGAGGGTAATTCGATCTGGCCGTCGATCTACCCTGCGCTGCTCGAGCTGGTGGAGGCGCACCGGTCGACGATCGTGTTCGTGAACAACCGCCGCCTCGCGGAGAGGCTGGCTCTTCGGCTCAATGAGCTCGCGGAACGCGAGATCGCCCGGGCGCATCACGGCTCGCTGGCCCGCGAGCAGCGAGTCGAAGTCGAGGAGCTCCTGAAGAGAGGGGAGATCCCGGCGCTGGTGGCGACGTCGTCGCTCGAGCTCGGGATCGACATGGGGGCGGTCGATCTCGTCGTCCAGGTGGAGTCGCCGAAGTCAGTCGCCACGGGCCTGCAGCGCGTCGGCCGTGCCGGGCACCGCCTTGGGGAGCCGTCGAAGGGACGCATCTTCCCGAAGTTCCGCGCCGATCTTCTCGAGTCGGCGGTAGTCGCCCGGCGCATGACCGAGGGTGCGATCGAGGAGACGCGCATCGTCCGGAACCCGCTTGACGTTCTGGCGCAGCAGGTCGTAGCCGTCTCCGCCCGCGAAGAGATATCCGTCGACGACCTCCACGACCTCGTCCGGGCCGCCTATCCCTTCCGCGACCTGTCTCGGCAGCAGCTCGAGAACGTCCTTGACATGCTGGCGGGGCGCTATCCGTCGGAGGAGTTTTCAGAGCTCCGCCCCAGGATCGTCTGGGACCGGGTGGGCGGGCTCGTCCGGGCGCGGGAGGGCGCGCGCCGCCTGGCAGTCACCAACGCCGGCACGATCCCTGATCGCGGGCTCTTCGGGGTGTACCTCGTCGAGGGGGGCGGACGCGTCGGCGAGCTCGACGAGGAGATGGTGTACGAAGCCCGTCAAGGGCAGACGTTTCTTCTCGGTGCGTCGACCTGGAGGATCGAGGAGATCACGCGCGATCGCGTGCTCGTCTCCCCCGCACCGGGAATCCCCGGGGTCGTCCCTTTCTGGAAGGGGGAGGGCATCGGCCGGCCCTTCGAGCTCGGACGCGAGATCGGCCGCACCGCTCGCAAGCTCGTAGCCCTCGACGACGAGGCAGCCACCGCGCGACTCACCGGCGAGCACGCCCTCGACGACCGGGCGGCGGTGAACCTCTTGACCTTTCTTCGGGAACAGGAAGCGGCGACCTCAGCGATCCCCTCCGACCGCACGATCGTCGTCGAGCGCTTTCGGGACGAGATCGGGGACTGGCGCCTCTGCCTTCTGACGCCATTCGGTGGCCGGGTGCACGCCCCCTGGTCGCTCGCTCTGGTCGCGCGTTTGCGGGACACACTCGGGCTCGAGGTCAACTCGATCTGGTCCGACGACGGCATCGCGCTGCACTTGCCGGACGCCGACGCCCCGCCGGCGACCGCAGATCTCATGATCGACCCCGGCGAGCTCGAAGAGCTCGTCGTCGCTGAGCTCGGGGGAACAGCGCTCTTCGGCGCGCGCTTTCGCGAGAACGCCGCGCGGGCGCTTCTCATCCCGCGCCGCCGCCCGGGGCAGCGAACGCCGCTGTGGCAGCAGCGACTCAAGGCTCAGGCACTGCTGCAAGTGGCGCGCCGCTACGCCGACTTCCCGGTCATACTCGAGACCTTCCGGGAGTGTCTGCAGGACGTCTTCGACCTGCCGTCGCTCCGCTCCGTGCTCGGGGAGCTGCAGTCGAGGCGGATCGATGTCGTCGATGTGGAGACTCCCCGGGCCTCGCCCTTCGCCTCGTCGCTCCTCTTCGACTACGTGGCGACCTACATGTACGAGGACGACACGCCTCTCGCGGAGCGCCGCGCCCAGGCCCTCGCACTCGACCGTGACCTCCTGAAGGAGCTTCTTGGGCAGGAAGAGCTGCGCGACCTGCTGGACCCGCGAGCGCTCGAGCAAGTCGAGGGGGAGCTCCGAGGCTCTCCGCGCTCGCCGGATGCGCTCCACGACCTGCTCCTCCGCCGCGGCGACCTCGCGCCGGGCGAGTACCGGGAGGAGCTCGCAACACCCCTCGTCGAGGAGCGCCGGGCGGTGCGGGTGAGAGTGGGCGGTGCGGAGCGCCTGATTGCAGCCGAGGACGCCGGTCGTTACCGAGACGCGGTGGGCTCGATGCCTCCCTCGGGCCTTCCGGATACCTTCCTGGAAGCCGGCGAGGCGCCTCTTCGCTTTCTTCTCGTCCGCTACGCCCGCGGTCGTGGCCCTTTCACGAGTGCGGAGACGGCGGCACGGTTCGCGCTCCCCCTCGAGCGGGTCGAACCGGAGTTGACCAGCCTGGAGCGCGAGGGGCGCCTCGTTCGGGGCGAGCTTCGCCCAGGTGGGAGCGAGCGGGAATGGTGTGACCCTGACGTGCTCCGGCGGCTGCGCCGGGCGAGCCTTGCCGCGCTCAGAAAGCAGGTCGAGCCGACCGACCAGTCCGCTCTTGGACGCTTCCTGCCTGCGTGGCAGGGCGTCGACCGAAGGGCGCCGCTCCGGGAAGCGCTCGTGCCGCTGCAAGGCCTCTCGCTTCCGGTCGGCCTGTGGGAGCGTGATGTGCTTCCGCGCCGGGTGCCCGCCTTTCAGCCTGCTCAGCTCGACCAGCTCTGCGCGTCCGGTGAGGTGGTGTGGGTCGGAGCCGGGCTCGAGCGCGTGGCGCTCTTCTTCCGTGAGGACGCCCCGGTCCTCGGACGCCCGGCCGCGCTGCCGCCGCCGACGGATCCGGCGCACGATGCGATTCGTTCGGCTCTGGCCGGCGGTGCCCTCTTTTGGTTCGACCTCGTCCGTGAAGCAGGGCTCGAAGCGGAGAGCGCCCTGCCGGCGCTCTGGGATCTCGTCTGGGCTGGGGAGATCACGAACGACGCCTGGCAGCCTCTGCGGGCCGAACGCCGCTTCCGTGCTCCCCGGGCGGAGCGACGGCCGCGGCGATTCTCCCGAAACCGCGCGAACGCCATCACTGCAACGCAGGGACGCTGGTCTACGACCGAAGGACTCTTCCCAGGGGCGCCTGAGCCACGCGCGCTCGCCGAGCTCTTGCTCGAGCGGCAAGGTGTGGTCACCCGCGACGGGGTTCGGGCCGAGGGAGTGCCGGGCGGTTATGGCGCGGTCTACCAGGAGCTCCGAAAGCTCGAGACCCTGGGTGTATGCCGCCGCGGCTACTTCGTCGAGGGTCTGGGAGGAGCTCAGTTCGCACTCCCCGGCGCAGTCGAGCGGCTCCGGGACACGAGCGCGGGAACGGACGCACTCGTCCTCGCCGCGGCCGACCCGGCTCAGCCGTATGGCGGGGCCGTGCCATGGCCGCGGCGTGCCGGCTCGCGCGCTGCCCGCGTGGCCGGTGCCTACGTCGTCTTGCTCGGAGGCGAAGCGGCGCTTTTCGTTGAGCGCGGCGGCCGTACGATTGTCCCGCTTCGAGACCCCGAGGAGGACTGGCTTCGCGACGCGCTCGCGGCGCTCGTTGCTCACGCGCGCAAGACAGGGCTGAAGCGGCTCGCGGTCGAGCGTTTTGACGGCCGTCCAGTCGCCGAGACCGAGGTCATGCCACTACTCGTCGAGGCCGGGTTTCTCGCCGGTCCGCGGCGCGCCGTCCTCAGAGCCTAAATCGAGCCCAGCCGAGCGAGGGTCCTCAGAGATATGCCGGAGGGAGACAGTCTTCGTCGCGCGGCCGACCGCGTTCGCGTCCTCGAGGGGCAGGTCGTCTCCGTCGAGACGCCGCATCCGCGGGCAGCGCTCCTGGGGCTCGCCCACCGGTTGGATGGAAAACGGCTGGAGCGAGTCGAGGCGGTCGGCAAGAACCTCCTTCTCACGTTCGAGGGCGGGCTTGTCCTTCGGAGCCACCTGCGGATGAAGGGGCGGTGGCACGTCCGGCGTGCGGAGGAGAAGCTGACCGGGCGGCCGTGGCTCGTCCTCTGCGGGGACGAGTGGAAGGCCGTCCAGTGGAACGGTCCGGTGCTCGAGCTCAGGTCGAGGACGCCCGTGCCCATTCGACGGCTCGGCCCGGACATCATGGACGCGCCGCCCGATGTGGACGGGATGGTCGAGCGGCTGCGGGCGACGGACCAGGGCCGAGAGATCGGGGAGGCGATCCTCGATCAGCGGCTCGTCGCGGGGATCGGGAACATGTGGAAGGCCGAGGCCCTCTGGCTGGCGCGGCTTTCCCCATGGACGCCGCTTCGCTCCCTCTCGGACGACGAGCTCCGGGGCGTCCTTGAGGCTGCGGCCGGAGTGATGCAGGCCCCCGGGCAAGGGCGGGCGACCTACCGCCGGGTGGGGCGGCCTTGCCGCCGGTGTGGCCAGCCGATCCGCGCCCAGCCCCAGGGTGAAACGGCGCGAACGGCATACTGGTGTGCAGGCTGCCAGGCAGGAACGGGCAGGACCAGCGCGTAACTCCGGGCGGTGGCCACGTCCGTTCCCCGCTCCCCTGCCCTGCTCCACACCCTTCGCGGATTCTGCCTCGGCGCGTTCTTCGAGCTAGGGCTCGAGCTCGAGCAGGGAGCCGACGTTCCGATCGCACTCGAGGAGCACGCGACGCCGAACCGGCCGACGCTCTACGAGTACCGGCCGCTGGTCGGTGCGTTCGTAGAGTCGCGCGCCGAGCGGCTGGCACGCCGTGAGGACGCACGCGATGCACTCACCGTCTTGAAGGACGAGCCGGCAGCCGGGATCTTCGCGCAAGCCCACGCCGGCGAGCGGGTCGGGGAGGACGAGGCCCTCACGCGCACCATCCTGGTACCGCTGCTCGTCGCGACCGCGGAGGCATGTGGCGGCTTCGATTGGGAGGACTCAGCCTTCGAGCATGCGTACGCCAAGCTGGAGGCCTCGCTCTTCGGCGAACGGCGGCTCTACGGCGCTCTTGCTCCGCTCGTCGGCCTGACCGCGGGGGGCGCAATCGAGCTGGGTCGAGGGATGACGGTGCGTCCCGCCGCGGCCGGCGAGCTCGCCTCGACCTGGCCGGAGGCGGGTCGTCTCTTGCCGCGCGACTTCGGGCGGGAGGTAGACCGGACGCTCGTGCTCGAGCTCGAGGCCGAGCTGGAGGGGACAGCCTGCCGCGTTCCCGACGCCCCACTGGAGATCTCCCGGGCGGTCACGGCGCTTCGGCTCGCAACGCCGGGGGCAATCTCGGCGGGGCCCGTGATCTTCGAACGCCTCGACTGGCGTCCGTATGGTGTTCGGCCGGTTCCTGCCCTGGCAGCTCAGATGCCACCGGGCGAGGCGACCCGGCTCGACCCCTTCCGGGCACGTCTCGTAGTCAGCCTGCAGGAACGGCTCGCGGCGGTGCCGAGCGATTCGGAGATCCTCGAGGCGCTGGATCGGTGGGAGCTCGCGCTCTTCCAGCAGGGCCCTGTCCGGGCGGATGAGCTGCGTGAGGCGCTGACCACGCTCCTCGGCTGTGACGAGGGCCCGTGGGCGGCGGCGATGCGAGCCGCGGTGCTGCTCGGGGACAACGCTCGCGAGCGTGGTGAGCTCCTCGCGTCTCTGCGTGCGCTTGTCGACGGCGACGGTCCAGGCGCACGGGCCGAGGAAGCGGTGCGCCGGGCGCTGGTCGAGACGATCCTGCACGACTCCCGACCCGCCCTCGTCGCTGCGCTCGACGAGGCGCTGCTTGGCGTTCGGCCACGGCCGCAGACGACCGCCGCAAGGGTGGTCGCAACGGGATGAACCGGAGTGAGCTGCTCCGGCTCCGCCGCTGCCGGCTCCTCCTGCTCGCGGGCGCCTTCGGGATTCTCTTGCCCATCCTGCAGCCGAGCTGGATTACGGTTTCGGTGGCCGTGGTCGGGATCGCGCTCGTGGCATTTGCCTACTGGCGCGAGTGCCGGAGACTCGACGCCTAGGAGGGCTTGGCCGCGTTCCGTCTGAGAGCCGCCGCAAATGCGGCTCACCCGATGCGCCACTCGTGCGCTTTCCCCGACTACTTTCGACATATGGATGAAGCGGCACGCGTGCTGGTACGCCTTGATCGGATCGATGCCCTGCGTGCGGCGGGCGCGGCCTCGCCGGTGCTGCTCGGGGAGGTCCGTGGGCTTCTCTCCGACGCTGAGTCGTGGATCCGTGCGGAGGGCGCCGGGACGGAGGGCGCTGAGCGCGCAGTCGACCGCTGCCGTGCAGTGCTCCGGGAGCGCCGAGGGACGGAGGCGCCCGTGGCATAGAATCGGCCCGCATGCCGAGGTACGGACCGCCGGACGCCTTCGAGACGCCGCGGTTCTCGGGCCCTCGCACCTTCATGCGCTTGCCGCACGTGCGCGATCTCGAGGGAGTGGACGTCGCGATCGTAGGTATCCCGACCGACGGCGCGGTCGTCTACCGGTCGGGGGCACGGTTCGGCCCGGAGGGAATCCGGTCGGCCTCGGTCATGCTCCGCAACTTCAACCCATTGCTCGGAGTCGATGTCGTTGAGCGGCTCTCGCTCGTCGACTACGGGGATGTTCCAACCGTCCCGGGCTCGACAGCAGATTCCCTCGAGCGGTCGGAGCGCGCGCTCGCCGAGGTGGTCGACGCGGGCGTCACGACGCTGTGCCTAGGCGGTGATCACACTGTTCTCCTGGCCGAGCTGAGGGCCTTGGCGCGGAAGCACGGACCGCTCGCGCTGATCCAGCTCGACTCGCATCACGACCTCTGGGACGAGTACTTCGGGCAAAAGCTCTTCCATGGGAGCGTCGTTCGGCGTGCGGTCGAGGAGGGGCTGGTCGATCCGTCCCGGTCGATTCAGGCCGGCCTGCGCGGCTCGCTCGGCTCGGCCGAGGAGGCTGGGTACCCGGTCGAGCTCGGTATCGACGCTCTCACCTACGAAGAGCTGGCGGCCCTCGGGCCGGCAGGGTTCTCGCAGCGGGTTCGAAATCGCGTCGGAGACGCTCCGTGCTTCCTGAGCTTCGACATCGACTTCGTCGACCCGGCGTACGCGCCCGGGACCGGGACGCCCGAGGTGGGAGGGCCGTCGAGCCGGGAAGCTCTGACCTACGTCCGCTCGCTTGCCGGACTCGACTTTCGGGCCTTCGACTGCGTCGAGGTCTCGCCGCCGTTCGACCCTGCCGGGCAGACGGCATTCGTGGCGGCGAACGCGTGCTTCGAGATGCTCTCGTTGCTGGCCCTGCGGCGGCAGCCCTGAGAGTTTGGAGACAGGCGAGGGAGTCCCGACGGGTTCCGTCGCCTTACTTCATGCGGGAATCCGCGTTATTTGGCGTGGAAGGATTGTGCTAGCCTGACCCGAAAGGAAGGCTCCGGATGAGCCTTCTGAACACTATGTCGCGCTCGCGCAAGCGAGCGCCCGCCTCTCAAGGAGTGACGCTGGGACAGGTCATCTCGTTTGCGAACCAGAAGGGCGGCGTGGCCAAGACCACGACCACCCTGAACCTCGGCGTTGCCTTCCAGGAGCTCGGTCACCGGGTTCTCGCCGTCGACCTCGATCCCCAGGGGAACCTCACGATGAGCCAGGGGATGGATCCGGACACCGTCGACCGCTCCATGTTCGACGTCCTCGTGCACTCGCTGTCGATCAAAGACGTCATTCACGAGGCGGAGGTCGACATCGCCGTCTCGTCGATCGATCTCGCAGGTGCCGAGCTCGCCCTGTCGAGCATGATCGGGCGAGAGCGTGCGCTCCAGAAGGCGCTGCTGCCGGTCCGGAACGACTACGACTACATCTTGATCGACACCCCACCCTCGCTCGGTCTCCTGACCATCAACGCGCTGACGGCGTCGGACCACGTGATCGTTCCTGTGCAGTGCGAGTACTTGTCTCTCCGCGGCCTCGTGCAGCTCGAGGGAACGCTGCAGATGATTCGCGAGAATCTGAATCCGTCCGTGGAGATCAGAGGCATCCTCCCGACCATGTTCGATGGAAGGACGCTCCATGCGAAGGAGGCGGTCGAGATGCTGAAGGAGAACTTCGGCAACCTCGTCTTCGACACGAAGATCAAGAAGACCATCCGCTATGCCGAGGCGCCAGTTCAGGGCAGCTCGGTCCTCAAGTACGACCCGTCCGGCCCGGCCGCTAAGGCTTACCGCGACCTTGCCAAGGAGGTGCTCAATGGCTCGACGCCGAGTTAGCATGAGAGAAGGCCCCCTCGCGGAGCTCTTCAAGGCGACGGAAGCGGCCCAGCGGCAGTCGGATCGCGAGGATCCCGGCCGTGAGCGTGCACCCGGCGAGGATTTCCCGACCGCCGAGCACGCCGGACCCGACGCTACCGCCTCGGAGCCTGCCGAGACTCCGGCATCTGCCGCGCAGCGAGGTGGGGCGGCGCAGGCCGCTCCAGCGTCCGAGCCGGAGCAGGCGTCGCGCGAGGAGAGGGAGCACAACTGGCTCGAGCCACCTGTCACGAGGATGGCCGACCCGCAGCGCCTCCATCGGGCGCCGCGACCGGACTCGTCCGCGTACCTGGCTGTCATTCGCGTGGTCGGCGTCGGCGGCGGCGGGCTGAACGCCGTCAACCGCATGATCGAGGCCGGCATCTCCCAGGTCGAGTTCGTGGGCGTGAACACGGACATCCAGCAGCTCCGGAGCTCGGACGCCCCCGTCAAACTCCACATCGGGCGCGACCTGACTCAGGGCCTCGGCTCGGGTGCCGATCCCGAGGTCGGCCGGAAGTCGGCCGAGGACGCGTACGACCAGATCAAGCACGTCCTTCGCGGCTCCGACATGGTCTTCGTGACCGCGGGCGAGGGGGGTGGCACAGGCTCGGGCGCGGCTCCGGTCGTGGCGCGCATCTCTCGCGAGCTCGGCGCCCTTACGGTCGGGATCGTCACCATGCCTTTCCGATTCGAGGGGACGCGCAGGCGCGGCCAGGCCGACGCGGGAGTGGAGGAGCTCCGTGGCGTCTGCGACACCGTCATCGTGATTCCGAATGACCGGCTGCTCGAGGTGCTCGACCGGTCAACATCGATGCTCGACGCGTTCCGGATCGCCGATGACGTCCTGAGGCAGGGTGTCCAGGGCATCTGCGACCTGATCACGACGCCGGGGCTCATCAACCTCGACTTCGCCGACGTTCGAACGATCATGAGCGACGCGGGCTCGGCTCTCATGGGGATCGGCTTCGCAACGGGCGAGAACCGCGGGACCGAAGCGGCGACCCGGGCGTTGCAGTCGCCGCTGATCGACACCGAGATCGTCGGGGCGAAGGGCATCCTCCTGTCGATTGCCGGCGGCGAGGATCTCACCCTCCAGGAGGTCAACGCGGCCGCGGAGGAGATTCGGGGAGCCGCCACCGAGGAAACGAACATCATCTTCGGCGCCACCATCGACCCCCGGCTTACGGGTCAGGTCTGGGTTACGGTCGTTGCCACCGGAATCGGGAAGATGAGCAGGCGGCCCACGCCTCGCGCGGCCATGGAGCCAGGCCGGAGCGAGGATCCTCTCGAGCCTCCAAGCTTCCTGCGCGACCTGTAATCGGCCCTGCACGGAGCGGGATAGTTTGGTCGGTAATTGGCCTGCCCGCGGGGACGGGCCAGACCAGGCCAGGGTGTGCCGTCGTCCGCAGGCAAGGCTAGAAGGCTTGGCAAGGGCGAGGGTGCGGCCTGGCGCCGCGCCTGGGCCGCCATTCGCGGGTGTGGTAATTGTGGATCAACCATCTACGCTCTTCCGATGAAGGGCGCAATTGCGGCCGGACATCCGTTGACCGCCGAGGCCGGCGCGCGCATCCTCGCCGAAGGCGGAAACGCGGTCGATGCCTGCATCGCAGCTGCCTGTGTCTCCTGGGTCGCCGAGAGCCCGCTGACCGGCCCGGGCGGCGGCGGCTTCCTGCTCGTGCACCGGGCCACTGCAAGTCGACGGCGCCCCGACACGGTGCTCGACTTCTTCGTGGCGGTGCCGGGAAAGGGTCTCCCGGACGAGAACCGAGTGCCCATGGAAGAGGTCGATGTCTCCTTCGACGGGACGACCACACAGGCGTTCCTGGTCGGCGCAGCATCGTGCGCAGTCCCCGGTGCCGTCGCCGGGCTCTCGGAGGCTCACCGCCTCTACGCACGCCTGCCCTGGCCCGTCCTGCTCCAACCTGCCATTGAGCTCGCCCGACGCGGCGTGCTTCTGAACGAGGCCCAGGGGTTTCTGCACGACGTACTCGACCCGATCCTCCGACACGGTCCCGCTGCCCGTGCCATCTACGGGGAATCCTGCGGGCTTGCCGCGGGGGAGACCCTCCACCTCGGTGAGCTCGCTGCGACGCTCGAGCAGCTCGCGGACGAGGGCGAGGCATCCTTCTACCGCGGCGAGCTCGCCTTGCTGCTCGCGGCCACGGTGCAGGAGCAGGGAGGCAGGATTACGCCTGATGATCTGGCGGCCTACCGCGTCATCCGGCGCCGGCCCGTCCGGGTCACCTATCGCGGAGGCGAGCTCGTCTCGAACCCGCCGCCCGCGGCGGGCGGTCTGCTGGTGGGATTCGCACTGCGGGTCCTCGACCGGCTGGGCAAGGCGAAGCGCGCGGGGAGCGCCGGCGAGATAGCGACCCTGGCCGAGGTCATGCGCCAGGCGACCGGAGTCCGTGGCACGGGGTTCGTCAGTGGCTTGAATCGCGGCGGGATCGCAGGGCGCGTCCTCGCGGACGAGCCGGTTGATCGTGCTGCGGATGCTGTTCGCAAGGGACTCCGCGGGAGTGTCACGGAACCGGCGGGGCTACCATCTACTACCCACATCAGCGTCGTGGACGGGGACGGGAACGCCGCGTCGCTCTCGGCGTCGACCGGGTGCGGCTCCGGCGTCGTGGTGCCGGGGACGGGAATTCATGTGAACAACATGCTGGGCGAGACGGACCTCAATCCGGGCGGAATGGCCGGCTCTCCAGACCGGCGTCTGACGAGCATGATGGCTCCGTCCGTCCTGCTCGAAGACGGACAGGCGCGGCTCGTGCTCGGCAGCGCCGGTTCGGCTCGTCTCCGGGGTGCCATCGTCCAGATCATCCGGAACGTGGTCGACCACAAGCTCCCACTCGAGGAAGCGCTTCCGGCGCCTCGCGTCCATTTCGACGAGGGCCAGCTTCACCTCGAGGGCGGAATCGATCCGGAGGTGGCGGACGAGCTCGAGGCCGACGGATACGACGTGATCCGCTGGAGCGCCCGGAACCTCTACTTCGGCGGAGCGGCAGCGGTCGCGTACCCGGCCGACGGTCGTCTGGAAGCTGCGGGCGACCCACGCCGCGGCGGTGCTGGAGTCGTCGTCGGGTGAGTTTTCACGTCCGGCACGCAGAGCCTGGGGACGCCGGCGCACTGGTCACGCTGGCGAGTGAGGTCGGCGCCGAGCCCGAGGGTTGGCTCATCACCGGCGGCGAATGGCGGAGCGCCGCGGAGGAGCGGCGCTACATTCGGGCGATCCGCCGCTCTGCTCACGCGGCAGTCTTCGTGGCGGAGAACTCCACGGGGCTCGTGGGCCGGCTGTCGATTGCCCGGGACACCCATCCGGCCAGCCGGCATGTTGCCGATCTCGGACTTCTCGTCGCGCTCGAGCATCGTCGCCGCGGAATCGGCCGCGCGCTGATGCAGGCCGCCGAAGAGTGGGCTTTGACGGCCGGCGTGACAAAGATCGAGCTACACGTCTTCCCCTACAACGATGCGGCCCAGGCTCTCTACCGTGAGCTTGGCTACGAGCAGGAGGGCTTCCGCCGCGGCCACTACCGCCGCGGGAGCGAGCTGGTCGACGCGATCCTCATGGCGAAGCAGGTCCGGAGGGATACGTGACCGAGCTGCCGGAGACCGGCCGGGGAACCCTGATCTTCGAGGAGCAGGAGCTCGTTCAGGACGAGGAGCTGTGGACCGACGAAGGCGGCGGTGACTACGACGGGTGGTTCTGCGTTCGGACCGATCCCTTTCCCTGTCCGGCCGCAGGCTGCACCTTCGTCGCGAACTTCATGACGGCGGCGCACCTTATTCTCGTCTGGCAGGAGAGCGACGACCCGAACCTCTTGCGCCACGCCCAACGTGCCGTCGAGGTGGGCCGAAACCCGAGGATCGTCCCGTACGAGCGCGACTTCGGTCCGAGCGCGTCGTACTACGCGTGGGAGGCGGCGGGCCGGCCGGTCCACGGCATCCGCCGCACTGCCTAGACGTTCGCGGCTTCCTGCCTAGACCAGCGCGACGTACGCGACGAGCGCGAACGCAAGCGCCAGCAAGAAGACGCCGAAGGCGGCGAGGGCGACAAAGAGGGGGTTTCCGACGGTCACGGCGGACTCGTACGCTAGCGACCGCTCCGGAGGTCCTGTGCCGGTTACGGCACCGGCTCGACCCGGCCGTTCCCCGAGGCTCGCTCGCGCACCGTCCGTTCGCGGAGGACGGCCTCGGCAGCCCTCGTGAGAATGGGCTCGAGCCGGACCACGCGCTCGCGCTCGGAGCGCAGCTCGAGGAGATCCTGCTTGATCTCGTTGCCGAGCTCGATCCGGGCCCCGATCTCGAAGGCCAGGCTCTCGGTCGCGGGGTCCAGCTCGTCGAGCTCGGCCTGGGCGGCCTCGAGCACCTTGTCGTAGGCGGCGAGCACGCGCTCGCGCTCGTCTTCCGTCGGGCCGTCCCCCTCATCGACGAGGTCGTCCACCTCGGCCGTCGCGTACGAGTGCCCCTCGGTCAGCTCGACCAGGCGGAAGCGGTCGACGCCCTCGATAACGATGTTCAGCCGCCCGTCGTCGAAGTGCTCCAGCACCTCCACGACGGCGGCGCGCGTCCCGATTTCCCGCAGACCGTCCTCGTCGGAGAGGACGAGGCCGAACTGGTCGCCCGTCTCCAGGCACTCGCCGATCAGCTCGCGATACCGGGGCTCGAAGATGTGGAGCGGGCGCTGCTCTCCCGGAAGGAGCACCAGTTCGAGCTGGAAGAGACCGATCTCGTCCACGCGCAAAGGGTAGACGCGGTGGCCGGGAGGGAGTAGCTCTAAGCTCTCGTTGTGAACCGAGATCCACTCTTTCGCCCTGCGATCGCCGATCTGGTGCCGTACGAGCCTGGCAGGCCCGTGGAGGAGGTCCAGCGCGACCTCGGGCTTGACCGGGTCGTAAAGCTTGCATCGAACGAGGGCCAGTTCGGGCCCTTCCCGAGCGCGCTCGAGGCCCTCGCTCGTGGGGCCGGAGACCTGAACCGCTACCCGGACGGCAGCGCCTTCAGGTTGCGGGAAGCCCTGGCAACGCGCCACGGGGTCGAATCCTCCGAGGTCGCCCTTGCAGCCGGCGCCGACGGCGTCATCGGCTACCTCTCGCTCGCAGCCCTCGATCCCGGAGATGAGATCGTTTGCGGGTGGCCGTCGTTCCCGAGCTACGTCCTCGACGCGATCAAGATGGGAGCCGAGGTGAAGCGAGTGCCGCTTGTCGAGCACCGCTACGACCCGGAGGCTTTGCTCGCCGAGGTGACGCCGCGAACCAAGATCGTCTACCTCTGTAACCCCAACAACCCGACCGGGACGATGGTCGAACGAGAGGCGATCGACGCGTACTTCGAGCGTGTACCTGGCCACCTCCTGACCGTTCTCGACGAGGCTTACTTCGAGTACGTCGAGGAGCCCGGGTATCCGGACGGGATCGAGGAGTACTTGAAGCGCGACGGGCGCCGCGTCCTTGTACTCCGGACGTTCTCGAAGATCTACGGGCTTGCGGGCCTTCGGGTCGGGTACGGGGTCGGCCCTGCAGATGTCGTCCAGGCGATCGGCAAGGTGCGGAACGCGTTCGACGTCAATCAGGCCGCTCAGGACGCTGCGCTGGCGAGCCTCGGTGATGATGCCGAGCTGGTGCGCCGACGCCAGGTCACGGCCGCCGCCCGGAGCGAGCTCGTGCGGGCCTGTGCGGCCCTGCCGGTCGATGTGGCCGAGCCGGCGGTGGCGAACTTCCTCTTCCTCGATGTCGGCCGAGACGCACGTGAGCTCTTCGACGCCCTGCTCCACGAAGGCGTGATCGTCCGGCCACTCGCACCGTTCGGTGCCCCCGCGGCGATCCGGGTGACGGTTGGGA
The DNA here is from genome assembly GCA_035535315.1 of Gaiellaceae bacterium. GTDB lineage: Bacteria > Actinomycetota > Thermoleophilia > Gaiellales > Gaiellaceae > DASQGA01. The sequence goes on along the minus strand of DATLQD010000004.1, from coordinate 12,506 downwards.
CGCCCGACGAGAATGAGATCTTCACGGCCGCGCTCGCCCACGTTCTCGCCGCTTCGTCACAGACCGTCGCCTAGAACGCCTCGAACCTTCGCCGGGGTACGACTCCAGGGTCTCGTGGTGTTAGGTTGCGGCGCGTGAAGTCGGGCCGCAGCGGCGCCGGACTCGGGCTGCTCGCGGAAGCGGCGAGCTTCAGGCGGCTCTTCCTGGCGACGTTCACGTCGAGCATCGGTACGTGGCTCGCGTTCGTGGCCCTGGTGGTGGACGTGTACGACCGCACCGGGGACGCCAACTGGGTCAGCGCGCTCCTGATCGCCGATTTCCTACCCATCGTCCTCGTCGGGATCCTGCTTGGGCCCCTCATCGACCGCCTGCCGCGCCGCAACATCCTGGTGGCTGCCGACGTGCTGCGAGCGGGCGTCTTCTGTGTCCTCCCGTTCGCGACCAGCGCCGCCCAGATCGTCGGGCTCGCGTTGATCATCGGCGTCGCGACGAGCCTCTTCAGGCCGGCGGTGTTCGCCGGGCTCCCGAACCTCGTCGCCGACGACGACCTCGGCCACGCAAACGGGATCCTCCAGTCGGCCGAGAACTTCGCCTGGGCGGTCGGCGCTCTTGCGGGAGGGGCGTTGGTCGCCGCCTCCGGCTCCGATGCTGCGTACTGGCTCAATGCAGGAACATTCGTCGTCTCCGCGCTCTTCATCCTCGGCATTCGTCAGAGCCTCGAGGAGCAGGAACGAAGCCCCAGCGCCGGTCACCGCCGCGACCTCATCGAAGGCCTGCGGATGGTGACGCGCTCGCGGGGCCTTTTGACGATTCTCGTGGCGTGGAGCATCGTGACCCTCGGCCAGGCGATCGGCAACGTCTCGGAAATCGTCCTCGCCAAGGATGAGTTCAATGCGGGCGACTTCGGCTACGGCGTCCTCGTCGCGACCGCCGCGGTCGGTCTGACGATCGGGAGCCTTGCCGGTGGAGACGTGATACGCCGCTTCGGGATCCGCGTCCCTTACGTCGCCGGCGTCGTGCTGCTCGCAGTCGGGTTCGCGGCAGCGGCTGTGTCTCCGAACGTCTGGGTGGCGGCGGTCTTCGTGGTCGTCTCGGGCCTCGGGAACGGCGCTGTCGTCGTCTGCAACGCCGTGCTCGTCCAGCGCAATGCGCCGGACCGCCTGCGCGGGCGTGCCTTCACGGTGGTCATGAGCATCGGCTACGCGTTCTTCGGCCTGGGGATGATCGTGGCCGGCCCGCTCACGAACGGGTTCGGCGCGCGGACGGCGTGGGGCATTTCGGCGGCGCTTTGTGCGGTGGCCGCCTGCTTCGCTCTCGTGCTCCTCTCGGGGGTCGAGGAGCGAGAATCGCCCGTCGTCCAGACACTCTGATGGGCCGGACCTGGAGCCTCGACGAGCTTGTCGCCGGCGTTCGGTCAGGCGATCGCCGGGCGCTGGCTCGTGCAATCACCCTCGTCGAGAGCGCGGATTCCCTGGCCGAGGACGTGATCAGGGAGCTCTACGGCCAGACCGGGCATGCGTACATGGTCGGAGTCACCGGCCCGCCCGGCGTCGGCAAGTCGTCTCTCGTCAGCTCGCTCGTGCGGCACGTGCGCCCCCGTGGGCAGACGGTCGGCGTCGTCACCGTCGACCCTTCGAGCCCCTTCACCCAGGGCGCGCTCCTCGGCGACCGCATCCGACTTGCGGACCACTTCCTCGACCCGGATGTCTTCATCCGGTCCATGGGCACGCGCGGGCACCTCGGCGGGCTTGCCGAAGCGACTCTCCAGGCTGCGCTCATCCTGGACGCTGCAGGGAAGGACCTGCTTTTCCTGGAGACCGTCGGGACGGGCCAGAGCGAGGTCGAGATCGTCGGGATCGCCGACACGACGCTACTCGTCCTCATGCCGGGCTCGGGCGATTCGATCCAGGCCCTGAAAGCGGGGATCATGGAGATCCCGGACGTGATCGCCGTCAACAAGAAGGACCGCGCCGGCGCGACGACCATGGAAAGCGAGGTGCGTTCGATCCTCGCCCTCGACACGGAGCGCGAGTGGGAAACCCCCATCGTCCTGACCGACGCCGTGAGCGGCGAGGGCGTCGAGGAGCTCTGGGAAGCGGTTGGGTCACACCGGGACCATCTCGAGGAGACAGGGCTTCTGGCGAAGCGTCGCGCCTCGAACCTCGCCCGCCAGGTCTACGCGTTGGCGAGCGGCCGTGCCAAGGCGCACCTGGAGCGGGCGGTGGCGGGAGACGAGGAGCTCCGGCGCCTGCTCGAGCTGGTTGAGCGCCGCGAGCTGGATCCCCTGAGCGCGGTGCGTGAGATCATGCAGAAGGTGTTCAGGATCGAGTCCTAAAGCAGCATGGCCACGCGAACAGCACCCACGCTCGCCGACATCGAGGCCGCGCAGCAGCGCCTCGAGGGCATCGCGCGCGTTACGCCCGTCTCCTCCTCGGAGACCCTGAGTCGACTCTGCGGGCGGCCCGTCTGGCTGAAGGCCGAGAACCTGCAGCGGACGGGGTCGTTCAAGATCCGCGGCGCCGTTAACCGCGTCTCGACCCTGGAGCCGGAGGAGCGGGCCGCAGGTGTCGTGACTGCGAGCGCCGGCAATCATGGCCAGGCGGTGGCCTGGGCGGCCCGCGAGGCGGGCGTAGAGGCGACGATCTTCATGCCCGAGGACGCTCCGATGGCGAAGATCGAGGCGACCAGGAGTTACGGAGCCGAGATCGTGCTGGCCGGCGCGGGCTACGACGGCGCGCAGGCCGCGGCGCGTGAGCGAGCGGACGCCGGTGCGACGCTGATTCACGCGTTCGAGGACGACGTTGTGATCGCCGGGCAGGGGACAATCGGGCTCGAGCTGGCCGACCAGCTGCCGGATCTCGCCGTCCTGGTCGTTCCGATCGGGGGAGGCGGTCTGGCCTCGGGGATCGCAATCGCGCTCAAGGCCCGGCGGCCCGATGTCCGCATCGTCGGGGTGCAAGCGGCGAACTGCGCGCCCCTCGCCGGGAGCACCGAGGCAAGCTTCACGATCGCCGACGGCATCGCTGTGAAACAGCCCGGGGAGCTGACGAGCGCGATCCTCGCCGATCTCCTCGACGACATCGTGACCGTGACCGACGACGAGATCGCACAGGCGATCGTCCTCCTGCTCGAGCGGGTGAAGCTCGTGGTCGAAGGCGGCGGCGCCGCATCCGTAGCGGCGCTCCTCGGAAGGAAGGTGGTCGGTAAGGACACTGCCTGTGCACTCCTCTCGGGCGGGAACATCGACGCGAGCCTGCTAATGGAGGTCGCCCGCTACGGGCTCACGAGAGGGGGCCGCTTCCTCGTCGTGCGAACCCAGGTACGGGACCGCCCGGGAGCGCTGGCGACCCTGCTCACGCGCCTGGCAGATGAGCACGTGAACATTCACGCCGTCGAGCACCATCGCGAAGGGATGGAGATTCCCCTGGCTGTCACCGAGGTCGAACTGACGTTGGCGACCCGGGACCACGAGCACTGCGAGGAGCTCCTCGAGCAGATGCGCGAATGGGGCTACCCGACCGATCGCCTCCGCTGAGCTGAGCGCGATCGTGACAGCTCGGCTCGTCCTCGAGCCCTGGGAGGAGGGCCGACGAGAGGACTTCGCGCGGGCCACGTCCATCCCGGAGGTCGTTCGCTACATCGGCTCCGGTGTGACCTGGACCCGGGAGCGGGCCGACGAGGTGTTCGACCGGAACCTCGGTCATTGGGGCGAGCACGGATTCGGCTGGCGCTCCGCCGTCGACCGCGAGGCCGGCGCCTGGCTCGGCTTCCTGGGACTGAACTACGTGCCCGAGGACGCCGTCGACTCCTCTCCGGACCACGTCGAGATCGGCTGGTGGCTCCTCCCCGAGGCCTGGGGCCGCGGCCTCGCCACGGAGGGCGCGGTCGCGGTTCGGGACGAAGCCTTCGAGCGCGTCGGCCTGGAGCGGATCATCGGTCGCTACAACCCGCGAAACCTCGCCTCAGGGCGGATCATGGAGAAACTCGGGATGCGCCACGAGCGCGACAGCGTCACGAAGGATGGAGTGCCCGTCCGGATCTACGCCCTCGAGCGCGAGGACTGGGCGGGCCGTCCCGCCTAGGAGCTAGAGACCCAGCGCCTTCGCGATGACCATGCGCTGCACGTCGTTCGTGCCCTCGCCGATCTCGAGCACCTTCTGGTCTCGGTAGAGGCGTGAGATGGGGTACTCGTCCGTATAGCCGTAGCCGCCGTGGATCTCGAGGGCGGCATTGACGACACGGTTGGAGAGCTCGCCGGTGTAGAGCTTCGCCATCGCGGCCTCGGTCGCGAAAGCTCCGCCCTGATCCTTGGCCCACGCGGCCTTGTAGACGAGTTGGCGCCCTGCCTCGATCTCGGTGGCCATGTCGGCGAGCCGGAAGCGGACGGCCTGGAACTCGGCGATCGGCTTCCCGAACTGCTCGCGCTCCTTTGCATAGGCGCTGGCCAGGTCGTAGGCGCCCTGCGCGAGCCCGACCCCCATCGCGGCCACCGAGATGCGCCCGCCGTCGAGGATCTCGAGGAACTGGCGGAATCCTGCCCCTCGCTTCCCGAGCAGGTTCCCTTCGGGCACGGCGCAGTCCTGAAACGAGAGCTCGCGCGTATCCGAGGCGTGCCAGCCCATCTTCCGCATCGGTGCCGAGATCTCGTAGCCGGGCGTGCCGTTCGGGACGATCAGGTTGGAGATCTCGTCCTTGCCTGTGCGCGCGGTGATCGTCACACAGCTCGTGATGTCGGTTCCCGCATTCGTGATGAAGATCTTCGACCCGTTCACGACCCACTGCCCCTCGCGGAGCTCGGCCCGGGTCTTCGTCGCGCCGGCGTCTGACCCCGCTCCAGGCTCGGTCAGCCCGAAGGCCGCGAGCCGCTTGCCCGAAGCGAGGTCGGGGACCCACTCGCGCTTCTGATCCTCGCTTCCATAGAGGAGGATCGGCATCGTCCCGAGCGACGTGTGCGCGGCCACCGTGATCGCGACCGAGGAGTCGACCCTGGTCAGCTCTTCGATCGCGATCGCATACGAGAGCGTGTCGCCGCCGGAGCCGCCGTACTCTTCCGGGACAGGGATGCCCATGAGTCCGAGCTCCGCGAGCTCGGCGACGATTTCGTAGGGGAAGCGGTGCTCCCGGTCGAGCTCTTCCGCGACCGGGGCGATCCGTTCCGTTGCGAGCTCGCGAACCGTCCCGCGGATGAGCTCGTGCTCCTCCGAGAGGTCGAAGTTCACGCCGCCAGCCGCTGCGCGAGCTCGCCGAGCAAGCGGACGCCGAATCCGGTTGCGCCGACGGAGGCGTAGTAGTCGTCCCGCCCGCGCTCGAGGTAGGCCGTCCCGGCGATGTCGAGGTGTGCCCAGGGGCCCTCGCCGACGAACTCCGCCAGGAAGTTGGCCGCGTATAGAGGCGTCCCCTGGCGGAGAGTGGACGAGTTCTTCATGTCCGCGAATGGGGACTCGATGTAGCGCTTGTAGGAGTCGTGGAGGGGGAGAGGCCAGGCATGGTCTCCGCTCGCCTCGCCGGCCAGGCGCACCTGCTCCAGCCAGTCCGCGTCGTTCGCGAAGAGCCCCGCGTAGAAGTCCCCGAGCGCGATGACGACGCCCCCGGTCAGCGTCGCAAGGTCGAGCAGATGGGTGGCGCCGGAGCTCCTTGCGTGCCAGAGCGCGTCCGCGAGGACGAGGCGGCCCTCGGCATCCGTGTTCGTTACCTCGATCGTCTTCCCATTGGAGGCCGTGAGGATGTCGCCGGGGCGGTAGGCCCGACCGCTGATCATGTTCTCGCAGGAAGCGACGACTCCGAGCACGCGGAGAGGCAGTTCGAGCTCGGCGATCGCCCCGAGCCCGGCCAGTACCGCGCCCGCCCCACCCATGTCGGACTTGAGATCCTCCATCTTTCCCGGCGGCTTCAGGTCGAACCCGCCCGAGTCGAAGGTGAGCCCCTTGCCCACGAGCCCGAGCACGAGGCTCTGGTCCGTCGGCCGGGGAGGCTCGTAGGAAAGGGTGACGAGCCGCGGCGGCTCGTGGCTCCCGCGTGCAACGGCCATGAAGGCGTTCATCCCCGCGGCTTCGATTTCTTCCGGCCCGAGGACCTCCACGCTCAGGCTCGGAAAGCGGGCGGCGAGCTCCTCGGCGAACGCAGCGAGCGCCGTTGGCGTCACCTCGTTGGGAGGGGCATTCACGAGGTCCCGGCAGCGGTTGGCCCATCCGGCCACGACACCGGCTTGCCGCGCGTCCTCCGTGGCACCCGTAGCTCCCGGCCCGCAGAGGACGAGCCTTTCGATCTCTCCGGGCCGGTCGTCTCCCGTCTTCCAGCGCCCGGTGTCGTAGGCGCCGAGAATCATGCCGTCGACGACCGCGCGAGCATCGCGCCCATCCTCGAGGAGCCAAGCGACGGTTCTTGCGCCGAGCTCGGTGGCTGTTCGGGCCGCGCGTGCGGCCGCGCTCGTGACGGCGTCGGCATCGGGGGCCTTGCCGAGCCCTGTCGCGAGGAGGCGGGGAGCTTCCAGCGCGCCGTCCGTATGTGTGAACGAGACCCGGCCGCGCCTGCCGCTCCACTCGCCGTCGGCGATGAGTTTTGCGAGTCGCCCCTCTAGCCGATCGTCGAGGGCGCGTGCGGGCTCGGAAAGGCCGGCCGGATCGGAAAGGGGGAGGACGAGAACGTCCGCCTGCACCCCCTCCGGCGGCGCTTCCGCTGTCTCCACGAGCATGGCCGCCGGATGCTATCCGAACCTCCCGGTACCTTCCCCAAAATGGGGCTAAAGAGTGCCCTCAGCCGTGCCGATACGGACGATGCGCAATGAGCGCAGCACTACCCTCTCCGCCCACCCCTTCCCCTGGTGGGCACCCTCTCCCAGTAGAGGCCCTCCAAGATCTTCTTGGGGGGCTTCTGCATGAGCGCGAGCGCCTTCGTGGCGGCGGCTCGGTCGCCGCTCTGGAGGAGAACCGACAGAAGATCGTCGACGTCCAGTGGCAGCTCGCCCACGCGTTAATCGCGCTCCACATCCCAGTGCGTTAGGGCGAGCTCGCGCGGCTATCCTCGCCGCGTGAGATCGGGCGTCGACAGAAAGGGGATGGCGGCCCTCTCGACAGGCCACCTGGCGACCGACCTGGCACAGGGCTCGCTTGCTGCCCTCCTGCCCTTCCTCGTCGTTCGGTTCGACCTCTCCTATGCGATGGCGGCCGCCCTCGTTCTCGCGGCGACGATCAGCTCTTCGATCGTACAACCACTCTTCGGGCTCGTGTCCGATGCGAGGGGCGGATACTGGCTCCTCCCGGTCGGGGTCGCCGTAGCCGGAATCGGCATGGCCCTCGCGGCGGTGGCGCCCTCCTACCCGCTCGTCCTCGTCGCCGTCCTCGTGGCCGGGCTGGGCGTGGCCGCCTACCACCCGGAGGCATCGAAGTTCGCGAACTACGTGAGCGGGGACCGGCGTGCGAGCGGCATGGCGTTCTTCTCGGTCGGCGGGAATCTCGGCTTCGCGCTCGGGCCGTTCCTCGCGTCGACGGTCGTCCTCGCGCTCGGCCTGAATGGCGGCCTCCTGCTCGCGCTCCCGGGGCTTGCGGTCGCGGTCCTCCTCGTCGCTGCGCGGGCCCATCTCGGACGCTTCGTCCCGGACCGGGTGCAGAGAGACGGGACGACCGGCGCGGGCGACAATCCACGTGGCCTGACGCTTCTCTTGGCGGTGATCGCGCTCAGGAGCGTGGCCCACATGGGCCTCTTCACCTTCGTGCCGCTCTGGGAGGTCGAGCTCGGGAACGGAGCCGCGCACGGAACGCGCCTTCTGTCGCTCTTTCTGCTTGCCGGCGCGGTCGGGACGATCTTCGCTGGACGGCTGGCCGACCGCTTTGGCCGGCGGCCTGTGCTCCGCTGGAGCTTTGTGGTCTCGGCACCCCTCATCTTCGTGTACGTCGTCGTGGGAGGGATCGTCGGAGAGGCGGCGCTGATCCTCTCGGGGGCGGCCGTGATCGGCACCTTCGGCGTCAGCCTCGTTATGAGCCAGGAGTACATGCCGAGCCGGGTCGGGATGGCGTCGGGGCTCTCGATTGGCTTCGCCATCGGCCTTGGAGGCGTGGCCGCAGTCATTCTTGGCGGCATCGCAGATGCCATCGACCTCGAAACGGCTTTGCTCGCGACAGTCGCCGGCCCGGTGCTCGCCTTCGTCCTGGCGCTGGCCCTGCCTCCATCCGTTGCCCGCCGCCTCGAACCGGTGGCCGCGAGCCTGTGAGCACGCCCGGCTCCGCTCGCGAGTTCTTCGAAGGACTCGAAGAGAGGATCGATCCCGCCCGTGCTGCGGGAAAACGGGTCTCCTACCGCTTCGACGTACGCGGGGACGGGAGCTGGCGCCTCGAGCTGGCGGACGGCAAGGCAAGCGTTACCGAAAGCGACGCGGAGGCGGACTGCGTCATCGAGACCACCGAGGACGTGCTGCTCCGAATCGTGAGCGGGGAGCAGAGCCCGGCGCTCGCCTACATGACGGGAAAGATCAAGGTGGCGGGGCAGACCGATCTCGCGCTCGGGCTCCGCGATCTCCTGACCTAGGGTCGACGGCCCGGCAGTAGGCCGGGCCGTCGAGTTTCCGCGGTGGGCGCGAGGTCAGGCTCGCACGGCCTGGCGGGTCGCTTCAGCCTGCTCCTGGTGCTCGCCCTCGGCGAACTCCTCCACCAGCTTCGCCGAGAACGCAGGCAGGTCGGCCGGTTTTCGGCTCGTGACGAGACCGCGGTCGACGTTGACCTCCTGGTCGACCCACTCGCCGCCGGCGTTCCGGATGTCGGTCCGCAGCGAAGGCCAGGACGTGAGCGTCCGACCCTTCACGATTCCGGCCTCGATGAGGGTCCACGGCGCGTGGCAGATGGCGCCAACCGGCTTTCCCTGCTCGAAGAACGTCCGCACGAAGCGGACAGCGTCCTCGCTCAGGCGGAGCTGGTCGGGGTTCGCAACCCCGCCCGGCAGGACGAGGCCGTCGTACTCGATGGGATCAGCCTCCGAGACAACCTTGTCCACCGGGAACGTGTCGGCCTTGTCCAGGTGGTTGAACGCCTGGACCGTGCCACGCTTGGTCGACAGGAGCTCGAGCTCGGCTCCGGCCTTTTCGAGCGCCTTCCAGGGCTCGGTCAACTCGACCTGCTCGACGCCTTCCGTGGCGGTCAGAAACGCGATTCTTTTGCCTTGCAGCTCGTTGCTCATGCAACCTCCTCGAATCGATCGTCCTCGTTCGGGTACCGCGCAGGTTCGTGGCTAAACATGCTTGCGTCCGGACGTCCGGCCGTCTTAGATACGCGGCCGTGAACCGCTACGAGTGGCTCCTCTTCTTCCACATCGCCGCCGCGATCGTCTGGCTCGGCAGCGGCGTTGCCGTTCAGGTCCTGGCCTTTCGCGCAAACCGCGCCGAAGACCCCGCCCGCATGGTCACGATCGCGCACGAAGCCGAGTGGTTTGGTATGAGGATCTTCTTGCCGTCCTCGCTCACGGTGCTCGTCCTCGGGATCATCCTCACCGTCGACGGGCCCTGGGACTTCGGCCAGACGTGGATCATCCTCGCCCTGATCGGGTGGGGACTCTCCTTCGTGACCGGAGCTGCCTTCCTCGGCCCCGAGTCCGGGCGCATCGGGAAGCTGCTCGCCGCCGAAGGGCCGGAATCCCCGGCCGTGCGAGCCCGGATCCAGCGAATGTTCCTCGTCTCCAGGATCGAGCTGGTGCTCCTGTACCTGATCGTGCTCGACATGGTCGTGAAGCCGGGCCTCTAGCCCTCGCGGGATCAAGCTTCGAGCTCGATCAGGACGTCGCCCCCTGCGACGCGGTCGCCCTCGACCACATGCACGTGGCCGACCACGCCGTCGTGGGGGGAGACCAGCGGCGTCTCCATCTTCATCGCTTCGAGGACGAGGAGCGGCTGTCGGGCTTCGATCCGCGCACCCTTCTCGACGAGCACGCGGATCACGGTTCCCGGCATGGGCGCGGTGACCGCACGATGGCCCCCCGGCGCGATCTCCGCGGAACGGGAGGCGTCCTCGACCCGCGGGGGCGGGCTCACGGCTGCCCTGGCTCGATTCAACCGCCACCCGCCCTCCCAAGCGTCAGGCAGCTCGACCGGACTCGAGAGCGGGGGGTTCTCGGTGAGAAAGGCGGTGGTTGCGCGTCCCGCGCGCACGTCCGGATAGGAGACGAGCCACCGCAGGAAAGCCAGGTTCGTCGTGACCCCCGAGACAGATGTCTCGGCGAGCGCGGCGGCGAGCTGGTCAAGCGCCTCCTCGCGCGTCTCCGCGTGCGCCACGAGCTTGGCGATCATCGGGTCGTAGGCGACGGGAACCTCGTCTCCTGCTTCGACCCCCGCATCGACCCGAACGCCTTCCGGGAGCCGCAGCCGCTCGAGACGTCCTGCCTGCGGGAGGAAGGAACGTGGATCCTCGGCGTAGAGCCGGACCTCGACCGCGTGTCCGTTAATCGCGGGGTTCCCGGCGGCGAGCCGTTTTCCGCTCGCGACGAGGAGCTGCTGCTCCACGAGATCGACGCCGGTCACGGCTTCCGTCACCGGATGCTCCACCTGGATTCGTGCGTTCAGCTCGAGGAAGAAGAAATCCTCCCCCTGGACGACGAACTCGACGGTCCCGGCCCCGACGTAGCGGAGCTCTCCTGCGAGCTCGACTGCCGCCGACGTCATCGCATCTCGCACGGCGACGTCGAGTTCTGGGGCCGGGGACTCCTCGAGCACCTTCTGGTGACGTCGCTGGACGGAGCAGTCGCGCTCGCCCAGGTGGACGGTTGTTCCGTGCTTGTCCGCGAGGAGCTGCACCTCGACGTGTCGTGGGCGCTCGAGGTAGCGCTCGAGGAAGACCGTCTCGTCTCCGAAGCCTGCTTTCGCCTCACGACGTGCGGCCTCGACTGCCTGGTCGAGCTCGTCTGCGGTGCGAACGACCCGCATCCCGCGCCCGCCTCCGCCCGCTGCGGCCTTGACGAGGAGCGGGAAACCGACCTCCTCGGCCGAGCCGAACGGGAGCACCGGGACACCCGCCTGCACGGCCAGCCGCTTTGCCTCCAGCTTGTCGCCGGCTGCCCGGAGGACCTCCTGTGGCGGCCCGACCCAGGTGAGCCCGGCGCGCTCCACTGCGGCGGCGAAATCCGCGCTCTCGGCCAGGAAGCCGTAGCCCGGGTGGATCGCGTCGGCGCCGCTCTCGCTCGCAGCACGGAGGTGCTCAGCGGGGTCGAGGTAGCTCTTGATCTCCTGCACTTCGCCGCTCTGGCGCGTGTGGAGGGCGCCGGCGTCATCGGGAGCTGCAACCGCAACTGTCGTGATGCCGAGCCGGTCGCACGTTCGAAAGATGCGCGCGGCGATCTCGCCGCGGTTCGCGACTAAGAGCTTTCGGATTTCCACCCGGGCGCCCGCTTCTCGAGGAAGGCTCGAAGGCCATCCTGGCCCTCGGCGCTCGTGCGCCGTTCGGCAGCCCAATGCGCGACCTCCGGGACGCCGGGCTGCTCCCGAATGAGGCGTTTCGCTTCACGGACGGCGATCGGGCCCGCGGCGAGAAGGTCTCCGATCACGCGGTCGACAGCGTCATCGAGGTCGGACGCGACCTCATGGACGAGCCCGATACGAAGAGCAGTGGGCGCGTCGAACCGCTCCCCGGTCAGGAAGTAGCGCCGCGCCGCGCCAGGCCCGATTCGGGGCAGGACGAAAGGCGAGATGACCGCGGGCACGATGCCCAGCCGTACTTCGGAGAACGCGAACATGGCGTCCGCCGCCGCGATGGCAACGTCGACGCAGGCCAGCAGGCCGGAGCCGCCGCCGAGTGCATGGCCCTGAACCCGCGCCACGACGGGCGCGGAGCAGGAGTCGATCGCCTCGAACATCCCATGGAGGCGCATCGCGTCCTGGACGTTCTCGTCGTAGTCGAGGTCGATCGCTGCACGCTGCCAGTCCACGTCGGCCCCGGCGCAAAAGCTCGGCCCTTCGCCTTCGAGCCGGACTGTGCGTGCGTCCCCCACGTCTGAGAACGCTTCCGTCAGCTCAGCGATCAGGGCCGCATCGAACGCGTTCCGGCGCTCGGGACGCGCAAGCGTGATGCGGAGGACGTGCCCCTGCCGCTCGATCCGGAGCGCGGTCATCGGCGGCAGCTTAGAGTCCACGTCGTGCTCAAGGGTGCGCTCGCAGCTGCCGTGACGCCACTCCGGGACGGGGGAGAGGCGCTCGACGAAGCTCCATTCGGCGCGTACGTCGAGTTCCTGGCCACCGCCGGACTCGATGGGATCCTGGCGCTCGGCACGACCGGCGAGGGAATCCTGCTCGGCCCGGACGAGCGCCGGCGCGCCGCAGCGCTCTTCGTTGCAGCGGCCGGTGATCGACTCGACGTCGCCGTCCACTGCGGCGCGCAGACCACACGCGAGACTGTCGCGCTCGCGCGGCATGCCACAGAAACGGGCGCAGCGGCGGTCGCAGTGATCGGCCCCCCGTACTACGCGCTCGACGAGCAGGCTCTGCTCGCGCATTTCAGTGCGGCGGCGCAGGCGTGCGCGCCGCTTCCGTTCTATCT
>DATLQD010000003.1:0-16458 GCA_035535315.1 Gaiellaceae bacterium | reverse complement strand
TACGCCTTCGCCACGTCAAACGCTGCCTGGGCGATCCCGACCGCCTGCGCCGCGATTCCGATCCGGCCGCCGTCGAGCGTGGCGAGGGCGATCGGCATGCCACGCCCCTCTTCGCCGAGGAGGCCCTCGCGCTCGACCCTGACTCTCTCGAGAACCAGATCCACCGTCGAGCTCGAATGCAGCCCGAGCTTCTCGGCCTCGCCGCTCACCTCGAGTCCTTCCGCCCCGCCGTCGACGAGGAAACATGAGACTCCGGCCTCTGTGCGCGCGAAAGCCAGGATCGTGTCAGCGTGGCCACCATTCGTCGTCCACTGCTTCCGGCCGGTGAGGCGCCATCCGTCCCCGTCGGGCTCCGCACGAGTGCGAAGCGCTCCCGCGTCCGAGCCCGCTTCCGACTCGGTCAGCGCGAACGCGCCTAGCGTCTCACCGCTCGCGAGCCGTGGTACGAGTCGCTCTCTCTGCCCCTTCGTCCCGAACTTGACGATCGGGAGCGTCGCAGCGCTCGTATGGACCGCCACAGTCACCCCCACACCTGCGTCGGCGCGCGACAGCTCTTCGAGCACGAGGACGTAGGCGAGAAAGTCGGCGCCCGCTCCGCCGAGCTCCTCGGGAACGCAGACGCCCATCAGCCCGAGGAGGGCAAGCTTCCCGAAGAGCTCGCGCGGGAAGCGGTGCTCGCGGTCCCACTCTGCCGCGTTCGGAACGATCTCGGCCTCCGCAAACTCCCGGGCGAGAGCCTGGATCTCACGCTGCTCGGCTGAGAGCTCAAAGTCCATCCCGAGGAGGATAGAGTCGCGGCCCTGTGCACAGGAACGAGCACACGATCGAGATCGCGCGCCCGCCCGCGACCGTGTTCCCCTACCTGACCGAGCCGGAGCGGCTGAAGCGGTGGGTCGGCGGGCTGACCACCTTCGAGGCGGTGGACGGAGAGATCGCGCACGTCGGCGCCGAGTCCCACCAGGTCATGGCCATCCGCGGTCGGGAATGGAAGCTTGACGGCGAGCTCACCGCGCTCGAGCCGGACCGCCTCGTCGAGGCGCGGATGGCGGGGAAGGGCTTCACGATTAGGACGTCCTACGTCCTGGAGCCGGTGGAGAGCGGAACCCGGCTGACGGCGGCCGTGGAGAGCGAGTTCTCGCTACTGGTCACACGACTCTTTGGCGGCATCGTCACCCGTGAGGCGCAGAGGAAGCTCCGTGCAGACCTGGCACGGCTCGAGGCGCTCGTCGAGTCCGAGACTGTCTAGGCGGCGGCGAGCGGCGCGAACTCGCGCTGAATCTCGCGGAGCTCGCTCTCCCCGGTGCGGAAGGCGTCCACGACATCCGGGTCGAATTGGAGCTCCGCCTGCGAGACGATCTCCTCGCGTGCAGCCGACCAGCGCAAGGCCGGCCGATAGGGCCGGTCGCTGGTCATCGCGTCGAGCGCATCGGCGACCGCGAAAACGCGTGCGCCGAGAGGGATCTGCTCGCCTGCCAGCTGGTCCGGGTAGCCGCTGCCGTCCCAGCGCTCGTGGTGGTGGCGAACGACCCGGAGCCCTGTGCCCTTGAGGAAGGCAACGCCGCCGAGCATCTGCTCTCCGAGCGCGGCGTGCGTTTGCATCAGGCGGCGCTCCTCCTCCGTTAGCGGCCCGGGCTTTCGGAGAATCTCATCCGGGATCCCGATCTTTCCGACGTCGTGCAGGAGAAATCCGTACGAAGCGGTCTGGTCGGAGGCCAGCGAGCCGTCGATCCGCGACGCAAGCGAGATGGCGTAGCGCTGGACTCGCTGGGAATGCGCCCGCGTGCCGGTGTCCTTCGTCTCGAGCGCGCTCGCGAGCGCCGCGACCGTCTCCTGGTAGGCGTTCTGAAGGAGGAGCCGCTGGCCCCGCTCGATCTCGAGCAGATGACGAAGGTCTCGTGCGTAGAGGAGCAGCTGCTCCTCCGGTGCTCGATTCTTCGTGGCCCTGAACGGCACGCCGTACAGGCCACCGGCCAGGCGCTCGACGATCGCGAGCAGCTCCAGCGGGCTGAACGGCTTCAGCAGGAAGGCATCAGCGCCACAGGCCCTCCAGTCGATGTCGCCGGAGCCCTCCGATCCGGTGAGGAGAACGATTTGGATACCGGAGGTGGCCGGGTCGTCCTTCAGCTTGCGACAGTAGGCGAGACCACCTTGCCCGGGCATCTTGACGTCGAGCACAACCACGTCCGGACGCTCGCGCGCCACGTGCGCTGCGGCCTCCTCCGCGCTCTCCGCCTCGGCAACGTCCATGTCGACAACCTCGAAGGTTGCCCTCAGGAGCGCCCGGAGTCCCGGGTCATCATCGACGAGCAAGAGGCGCAGCGGCTTCACCCCTCCCTATGGGCGGAATCCCTATTCGGGACGCATTTCGTGTGTGTTCATATTGAATAGATCCCGAAAACCCTTTGAATCTTTCGCTTAAGAGCGAAAACGGTCTTGGGTCACGTGTAGTCGTAGAAGCCGCGACCGGTCTTTCGGCCCAGTCGGCCTTCCCGGACGTACTGCGTGAGGAGCGGGCACGGAGCGTACTTCGGATCCCCGAGCCCCTCCTCGAGGACCTCCATGATCGCCACGCATGTGTCGAGACCGATCAGGTCGGCCAGAGCCAGAGGCCCCATCGGATGGTTGAAGCCGAGCTTCGCGATCGTGTCGATCGCCTCGGCCTCGGCGACGCCGTCGTGGAGGGCGTACGCGGCCTCGTTTACGAGCGGCATCAGGATCCGGTTCGACACAAAGCCTGGAAAGTCGCGCACCTCGGCCGGCGTCTTGCCGAGCTCGCGGGCGAGGGCCAGGATCGCCTCGGTGGTCTCGTCGGAAGTGTCTCGCGCGCGCACCACCTCGACGAGTGCCATGACCGGGACCGGGTTGAAGAAGTGCATGCCGATCACCCGGTCGGGACGACTCGTGACCGCGGCGAGCGACCCGATCGGGATCGAGGAGGTGTTCGAGGCGAGGACGGCTGCTGCAGGCAGCACGTCGTCTGCACGCCGGAAGATGTCCTCTTTGACCGCGAGCTCCTCGACGACCGCCTCGATCATGAGCTCGGCCTCCACCAGGTCCTCCACCGGCTCGACTCTGGCCAGAATCTCGTCCGGGTCGAGCTCGCCGTCCTTCGCCGCCAGCCGATCCAGGCTCTTGCGCATCGCTGCGAGCCCGCGTTCCGCCGCGCCGGGCGCAGCGTCGTGCAGGAGCACCTGTCGGCCCGAGGCCGCCACCACCTGCGCGATCCCGCCACCCATCTGACCCGCACCGACGACGAGGACGCGCTCGAACTTCATTGCCCCTCCCAGTCCGACCGCGTCAGCGCGTACATGACGTAATCGTCCCTTCCGTTCTCGGCCGGGAAGAATGCTCTCAGAATCCCCTCGTTGGCGAATCCAAGCTTCTCGAGGACCCGGCGCATGGGTGTGTTCCAGTCGGCCGTCGTCGCCTGAACCCGTTCCGCTCCCTCTGTGGCGAAGAGATGATCGGTGACGAGCTTCGTTGTCTCCAGCCCGTAGCCACGCCCACGATCCGCGGCGTCGTAGAGCGTCACGCCGATCTCGAAAACGTCCGGAGGAAAGGCTCCGCGCGGCGCGCGGGCACCCGCGTCCCCGACGAGGCGGCCCTCGGCCTCGATGCCCAGATCGAGCTTGCCGTTCCAGAGCGTTCCGGAGCGCTCGATCCGCCGGCGGAGCTGGGCGCGAGTGGGGGGTTTCGCGCCGCCAAGCGGGTAGTCCGCCGTCAGGTAGGCATCGCTGACGATGTCGAGCTCATCGAGCCGGAGCGCCCGCAGCACGATGCGCTCACCCGGGAGCACGATCATGAGCGGAATCTAGCGTTTGCTTTGAGTTAGCAGGCGGTTCGATCCAAGACGGGAGCGGGCACGACGCCTAGGCTCCGGCTCGAATCGACGTAGAGACCGAAGCCGCCGCTCACGTCGCCGCTCGTCCGACCGTCGTCCGACTCGAAGTACGCGAAGGTCTCGAGCTCGTAGGCGCCTGGCGGGACCGCCACTTTCCAGCGCGTCGTCTTTCCGGGCTCGAGCGCGATCGTGTAGGCGACCAACTTCTCGCAGCCGAGGGGATGCACTTTGATCACACCGATGCAGTCCCGTTCGCGGCCGCCGTTGCACTCCTCGGCACGGGCGACCTGCGACTGCTCGAGCGAGACCGTGATCACCTCGCCCGGACGAACGATGCTGAGCTGCTTCGGCCGGGGGTAGCCGGTGTCGGAGCAGACGCCAACTCCCTCACCGGTAATGCAGTTGCTCCCAGGCACTGCTTCCTGTGAGCCCGCGCTGCTTTCGAGGACGAGCTTCGGCGCGCGAGGAGAAGAGTCTGTGAGGTTCTTTTGCTTCTGCGTGGTCGCCGCTTCCGAGCCCGCACCCGAGTCCGAGGCGGTAGGCGACGCACCGCCGCAGGCCGTGGCGACGAGTACGAGCGGGAGGGCGAGGAGGAGTCGGAAGCGTCGCATCGTCACTAGGACGGATCGGCAGCCGGAAAAGTTCCCTGAAGCCGGAAAAGTTCTCTGAAGCTAAACCTCGAGCAGAAGTGCGTCGCCCTGGCCGCCGCCGGAGCAAATCGCCGCCAGGCCGAAGCCGCCGCCGTTTCGCCTGAGCTCGTGGATCATCGTCGCGAGGATGCGCGCCCCCGAGGCGCCGATCGGGTGGCCGAGTGCGACGGCGCCGCCGTTCACGTTGACGTGCTCCGGATCCGTGCCGAGCATCGCCGTGGAGTTCAGGACGACCGACGAGAAGGCCTCGTTCAGCTCCACGCGCTTCACGTCGTCGATCGACTTCCCCGCCTTCTCGAGTGCTCTCAGACCGGCGAGGGCGGGGGTCCTCGCGAGGTAGGCGAAGTCGTCCGCGACGTAAGCCTGGGAGACGATGGAGGCCAGGATCTCGAGGCCCCGTTCCCGGGCGAATTCTTCACTCGTGACGACCAGGGCGCCGGCGCCGTCGTTGACGCCAGGAGCGTTCCCAGCGGTTGTCGTCCCTTCCGGGTCGAACACCGGCTCCAGCTGCGAGAGCCGCTCGTAGGAGGTGTCACGCCGCGGACCCTCGTCGGTGGTCACCTCGCCCACGGGCACGATCTCCTCGTCGAAGCGGCCGCTATCGATGGCGTCGACAGCCCGCTGGTGAGAGCGGAGCGCCCAGCGATCCTGATCCTCCCGCGAGATCCCGAGCTCCCGGGACACGAGAGAAGCCTGCGCGACCATGTGCAGGTCGTCGAACGTCGATGTGAGGCCGTCCGAGGTCATCGAGTCGATCAGGACGCCGTCGCCGAGCCGATAGCCGAACCGGGCCTTCTTCAGGAGGTACGGGGCGTTCGACATGGATTCCATGCCGCCGGCGACGATGACCGAATGGTCTCCAGCCCTGATCATCTGGTCTGCCATCTCGACCGCCCGCACGCTCGAGGCACAGACCTTGTTGATGACGTCGGAGCCGATCTCCTTCGGCAGCCCAGCAGCGACGCTGGCCTGCCTCGCCGGCGCCTGGCCGGTGCCCGCCTGCAGCACCTGGCCCATGATCACGTACTCGACGTCCTCGTTCTCGATGCCGGCACGGTCGAGCGCTCCCCGGATCGCGACGGCGCCGAGCTCCGGCGCTTGGTAGTTCTTGAGGGCGCCGCCGAGCTTCCCAAACGGCGTGCGAACCGCGGAGACAATGACCGAGCGAGCCATGCGGCCAGCCTAGCAACGCCGTTCTACCCCGCCCCCCACGCTCGCTCGGCGACCCGGGCCACAAGCTCGAGCTTTTGCCACTGCGTCTCCTGGTCGAGCTCGTTTCCATCGAGGACGCTCGCGAAGCCGCACTGGGGTGACAGCGCGAGCTGATCGAGGGGGAGGAACGCTGCCGCGTGCTCGAGTCGCCGGAGCAGGTCGTCTGAGGACTCGAGGGCCGGTGTCTTCGAGCTGACGAGGCCCATCACCATGGTCTTCCCCGACGGCACGTGGCGGATCGGCTCGTAGCCGCCGTCGCGCCCCACGTCGTCCCACTCGACCAGGAACGTGTCGTACCGCTCCAACTCCCCGAATAGACGCTCCGCCACGGGCTCGAGCGATCCCTCACAGAGCCAGCGGGACCGGTAGTTGCCACGGCAGATGTGGAGGCCGACGGTGACGTCTGCGGGAATGCCTTTGACGACGGCGTTGTCGGCGGCGAGTGCCCGGTCGAGGACCTCGTCCACATCGAGCCCGGCGGCCTTGAAGCGCTCGCGCCACTGCGGGTCGACGAGATATGGATAGAGCGGAAAGTCGAGCTGGATGTAGCGAGCACCCGCTTCGATTGCGTCTGCGATCAGGCCCCGCTCGATTTCGATCGCGTGGGCGACCAGTTCCTCGAGATCGTTGTAGGCGTGCTCGGGCGTGAAGGTGAACGGGTGGCGGAAGAGCGACGCGGCCGGAAACGTCACCTTGAACGGGCGGGTCGCGGTCGCGGCCAGGAACTCCGCCTCCCGGGCCGCGGGGCTGTCCACGAGCCGGAGACGCTCTTCCACCTTCTGCACATGCCAGACGACGGTCTCGCCACGCTCGTTCCTGAACTCGACAGGGTTCCGGTCGGTCGAGAACCCCTCGACCGCGTCCCAGAACGAGTTCAGGAACATGTAGCGGCGAAACTCGCCGTCGGTGACGACGTCGAGCCCGATCTCCTCCTGACGAGCGACCGCTTCCCGGATCGCCTCGTCCTCGATGGCCTTCAAGGAGCTCAGGTCCCTGGCCCGTTCCTCGGGAAGGATCGCGCGGTGCCCGGGAGCGTAGACATCCGCGATCGCCTCCCGGAGCGCGGCAGGCCGGAGGAGGCTTCCCACGACCTCGGCGCGCGCGGGCTTCCTAGAGGAAGGCATGGCCGGACCGAGTCATCCATGCCTCCGCCATCGCGATCCGCTGCATGAGCGTCGGGTGCGTCTGCGTGAGCAGATACGACCAGGTCGGCGGGCTCGGGTCGGAGAGGCTTGTGGTTCCAAGTCGCACGAAGAGACGCTCCGCTGCCTCCGGCTCTCGAGCGGTCTCGAGCGCCACCCAGTCCGCCTCAGCCTCGAGATGGCGGGTGATGACGTTCTGGAGGGGCAGCGCGAGGAGCTGGAGTGCGACCAGCACGAAGAGAGCGAGAGGAATCGCCGTGGGCGTGTAGACGCCACCACGACGGCGAGTCGCGCGGGCGATCAGGTACGCCCCGGGCAGCGCGAAGAGCGCGTACCAGGCGACGCTCTTCCAGATGTGGTTCCTGGAGAGGTGCCCGATCTCGTGCGCCAGCACGATCCTCACCTCGTCCTTCTCGAACCGGCCGTCGAGCAGGGTGTCCCAGAGGATCACGCGGCGGCTCGGGCCGAGACCGACGGCCTCCGCATTCGGCGCGCTTGTCGACTCCCGCACCTTCTGCACCTCGACCCGGAGATCCTCCACGCCTTCCCGGGTGGCGAGCTCGTGGGCCTCTGCCACCAGGGCCCGGTTTCGCAACGGGTGGACGCCCGGAATCAGGTATGGGAAGAGGAACGCGAAGAGGAGCGCGAGGCCGACGAAGGCCGGCGCCCCCGCGAGCCACCACCACTCGCGCAGGGGAGCGGCGAGCGCCATGACGATCAGGATGGCGAGGCAGATGAAGAGAAAGGCGCCACCGAGGCCGAGCCAGTTCTCGAGCACCCACCGGCCATACCCCATGTGCGAGATGCCGTGCCGGCGCTCCCACCAGAGCTGCGCGAGACCGAACGGGAGCTGGGCGAGCCAGAGGAACGCGAGTCCGATCATGCCGAGGAGCATCCCGGTGCCGATCCGACCCGCCGCCGACTCCCGCGCGAACCGTGGCCCGAAAACGGCGTAGAGCCCCAGCACGACGAGCAGGGCCACCTGCGTGAGGATGAAGTTGACCCGGACGAACCGCTGGTAGTCGCGCGCTTCCTCGAGCTCGACGGCGCCGAAGTACTCTCGAACGTCGAGGTTGGGTAGGCGCAGGTCTGCGGGGACGCTCGATTGCCAGAGCAGCACGACGGCCACCCCGTAGATCGCAACCAGGAAGGCGAGAGCGAGTGCCCCGACCGCGCGGCGCTGCGCGGTCGTCACGCCGCCAGTGGAGCGAGAGGCTCCTTGGGCTCGTCCTCTGGCGGTGCGGGCAGCTGCGCTGGGCCGCTGTAGGGGTAGCGACCCGTCAGAAGAAACAGGTACCCGTCGGTCTGAGCCGCGTAGCGAAGCGCATAGGCACCGAGGTTCCGGAGGCCCGCGGGCATCCTGCCGGTGGCGAGGGACGCGAACCAGCCGCCGATGCCGACGAGGACGAGGGCCGAGTTGAACGAGCTCGTGACGAGGAGCGCCGGAAACGCGAGCAAAAGGCGAAACGCAGCCGTCCAACGGCTCTGGCGCTCAGGCGGCGCGATTGCCACCTCGACCGGATAGCTTCCGGCTGCTCCGGTGAAGCCCGGAAACGGATTTGCGACGAGGAACAGGTACGCAAACACATGGATGTCGTAACGCACGTACGCCGCCAGGAAGCGGTGCAGCGCGTCGGGTGAGCGGCCGGTGAAGACAACGGCGAACCAGTTGAGCACGGCCGCGAAGAACGCGGCGACCGACCAGAGGAGGAGCCACACGAAGTGCGGGAACGTGAGCAGGAGACGGAAGAAGACACTCACGCGCGAGCGACGGAGGTCGTCTCCGTCCGGATGGAGCGTGATCGCGGGAGGCGCGGGAGCCGGCGCGGGCTCGGGCCACGACGGGTCCGAGTTCGGGTAACGGTCGGTCAGCAGGAAGAGGTAGCCGTAGGTCTGGGCGGCGTAGCGCAGCGAGTAGGCCTCGAGGTCGCGGAAGCCCTGTGGCATTCGCCCCTGGGCGAGGCAAGCGAACCAGCCGAGAAAGGCGACGACGATCGCGAGCCCGAGCGCGGAGAAGGAGCCGGTGGAGCCCGCCGAGTAGGAAGCGTCGTAGCCGCCTCTCTCTCCGGTCGCGTTCCAGGTTGCGGTTCCGATGAGGACCGCAGTCAGGATGAGCGGCGGCACCGCGAGGATGAGCCGGAACGCCGCGCCGAGGCGACCCTGACTGGCCGGCGGATCGATCTGGACGTCGATTGGATAGCCGGGCGAGCCGGTGAATCCAGGGTAGGGGTTCGCCGCGAGGAGCCCGTAGGCATAGAAATGGGTCGAATACCGCACGAAGGCCGACAGGAATCCGTGCAAGTCGAGCGAGGGCTTTCCCGTGACGAGCACCACGAACCAGTTCGCGACCGAGGCAAAGAAGGCCGCGATGCTCCAGAGCAGGAGCCAGATCGCGTGCGGAATGAGCAGGAGGAGCCGGAAGAAGACGGTCAGGCGAGAGCGCCTGAGGTCATCCGTGACGACGAGACGGATCGGGTGGGGCTCCACAGCCTGGATTATGGGCCGTTCCGGGGACGGCGGCTGTCCCAGGCTCGAAGTTGACCGGGCCCGCCGGGTGGCCTACCCTGAGATCGGTGACGACTTCCATCCGCATCTGGTGGGCTTGGCGCCGCGAGCGGAGCGGAAGCGTCGCCTGCTGACCAAGAGGCCCTGACATCCCGTTTCGCTCCCCTGACCTTCCTCGGAAGGTCTTTTTGTTGCCATGACGATCGCGACCGACATCCATGCAGATCTGATCACCCCGCTCGGGGCGTATCTTCGCCTCCGCGCCGCCGGGGCGGGGAGCTTCCTGCTCGAGTCGGTGGAGAAGGGCCGGCTCGGCCGTTACAGCCTGGTGGGCTCAGGCTCGCGCCTCGTCTCCTTCGAGGGCGCAGGCGCCGAGCTCGACGCAGGGCGGCCCGTGGTGGGCTACCTGGGTTATGACCACGTCGCGAAGCTCGAGCCGACAGTCGTACTGCCCGAGGACGGCCCGAACCTCCCCGAGAGCCGCTTCGTCGTTGCCGACCGCCTCGTCCGCTTCGACCACGTCACGAGCATCGCCGAGGTCCTGGCAGGCGATCGCAACGAGATCGCCGCGCTCCTCGAGTCGCCTTCGCCGGCGTCCGAGGCTCCCGGCCAGGTCGCTCGGGAGGCAGCGACCACGCGCTCTCCGAGCCGGGAGGCCTACGAAGACGGGGTGCGCGCCGCCAAGGAGCACATCCGGATCGGAGACGCGTTCCAGATCGTCCTCTCGCAACGCGCCGAGAGGCCGACGTCTGCTTCCGCGCTCGCGCTCTACCGCTCGCTCCGGCGCATCAATCCCTCGCCCTACCTCTTCCTGCTCGAGCTGGGCGATCTCGCACTTGTGGGCTCCTCGCCGGAGACCCTCGTCAAGCTCGAGGGGCCGCGCGCGAGCTTGAACCCCATCGCCGGCACGACTGATGCCGGAGAAGGAGATGCAGAGCGCCTGCTCGCCTCGGAGAAGGATCGAGCCGAGCACGTGATGCTCGTCGACCTCGGCCGGAACGACCTCTCGCGCGTCTGCCTCCCCGGCACGGTGCGGGTGGGTCGCTACCTCGAGCCGGAGCGGTACTCGCACGTCACCCACCTCGTTTCCGAGGTTGCAGGCGAGCTAGCGCCCGGCCGGTCGGGCCTCGACCTGCTACGGGCGTGCTTCCCAGCCGGAACGGTCTCCGGCGCCCCGAAAGTCCGCGCCATGCAGATCATCTTCGAGCTCGAGGGCCGCCGTCGCGGCCCCTACGCGGGTGCGGTCGGCTATGCGCTCCCGGGCGGGGCGCTCGACACCTGCATCGCGATCCGGACGATCGTCCTCTCCGGCGGCATCGCGCATCTGCAGGCCGGGGCGGGCATCGTCGCCGAGTCGGACCCGGCCGCGGAGCACCAGGAGTGCCTGAACAAGCTGGCGGCACTCGAGGTGGCCATCGAGGATGCGGAGCGCGCCCCATGATGCTCCTGATCGACAACTACGACTCCTTCACCTACAACCTCGCACACCTCTTCCAGGAGCTCGGCGCAGAGGTGACGGTGCTTCGAAACGACGTCTTGGACGCTGATGGGGCCGAGCGCCTCGCTCCCACA
The DNA here is from genome assembly GCA_035535315.1 of Gaiellaceae bacterium. GTDB lineage: Bacteria > Actinomycetota > Thermoleophilia > Gaiellales > Gaiellaceae > DASQGA01. Next base: position 5,536 of record DATLQD010000003.1, on the reverse strand, counting down.
CACCTGGTCGTCTCCCCCGGCCCCGGCCGACCGGTGGACGCGGGTGCAACCATCGAGATCCTGCGACGACTCGGTCCGCGGACGCCGACGCTCGGCGTCTGCCTCGGACATCAGGCGATCGTCGAGGCCTTCGGTGGCGAGGTGGGCCAGGCAAGGCACCTTGTCCACGGAAAGGCAGCAGCAGTCAGCCATGATGGACGAGGTCTCTTCGACGGGTTGCCGGATCCGTTTGAGGGCGGGCGCTACCACTCTCTCGCGGCGACGCGGATCCCCGACGTGCTCGAGGTTTGCGCCACGACGGCCGACGGCGAGGTCATGGCGGTTCGCCACCGCGAGCTGCCGATCGACGGGATCCAGTTCCACCCCGAGTCGGTCCTGACCCCGACCGGCCCGGAGCTCGCACGGAATTTCCTGGAGGGACGACGATGATCCAGGCAGCGCTCGCACGGCTTCTCGAAGGGCACGACCTGGCGCGCGACGAGGCCCGGGAGGCCATGAACGGCATCATGCGCGGCGAGGCGACGCCCGCCCAGATCGGCGGTTTCCTCGTCGCCCTCCGCCTGAAGGGCGAGACCGCGGACGAGATCGCCGGGTGCGCCGAGGCGATGCGCTCCCACGTTCTCGCGGTCGTTCCCAACCGCACGGACCTCGTCGATACGGCGGGGACCGGCGGCGACGGGGCCCGAACCTTCAACATCTCGACGGCGGCGGCTCTCGTCGCTGCGGCGGCAGGAGCGGGCGTCGCGAAGCATGGGAACCGGGCTGTGTCGTCCGCGTCGGGCTCGGCGGACGTGCTCGAGGCGCTGGGCTTCTCGCTCGAGCTGGAACCGGAGCGGATCGCCCGCTCCATCGACGAGCTCGGGTTCGGATTCCTCTTCGCGCCGTCGCACCATCCGGCCATGCGCCACGCCGCACCGGTCCGGAAGGAGCTCGCAACCCGCACGGTCTTCAATGTCCTCGGACCGCTCACGAACCCGGCCGGCGCGCGGGCACAGGTTGTCGGGGTCTACGCGCCCGAGCTCGTGCCGACGATCGCGGAGGTGCTCGCACAGCTCGGGGCTCACCGCGCCTTTGTCGTCCACGGAGCCGGCGGCATCGACGAACTCTCGCCGGCCGGCCCGAACCTCGTCTGCGAGGTCGTGCGCGGCAAGGTCGTGGAGCGGCAGATCGACCCGGCCGATTTCGGCGTCCCGCGCTGCCTTCCCGAGGACCTCACCGGCGGCACCCCGGCCGAGAACGCAGCCACACTGCGCGAGATCTTCCAGGGCGTGCGAGGACCGAAGCGCGAGGCGGTGCTCCTGAACGCCGCAGGCGCGATCGCCGCCGGGGGTCACGCCGAGGATCTCGAGGAGGGCTACGGAATCGCTTCGGCGGCACTCGACTCTGGCGCCGCGGCCGCCCGACTCGACGAGCTCGTCGCCTTCTCCAGGGCAGAGGCGGTCGCCTGATGGGACGGTTCCGGGAGGCACTCGCGGCACCCGGTCTCGGGGCGATCGCCGAGATCAAGCGACGCTCACCCTCTGCCGGCGACCTGCGCCCAGACGCCGATCCCCGGCTTCTCGCCCCTGCCTACCAGGTAGCCGGGGCGGCAGCAGTCTCGGTCCTCGTCGACGAGCGCTTCGGCGGCACCTGGGACGACTTGCGCGCGGCCCGCGCGGCGAGCGCCGTCCCACTTCTCGCCAAGGGCTTCTTCCGGACCCGTGACGAGCTGGTCCAGGCCAAGGAAGCGGGCGCCGACGCGGCGCTCTTGCTCCTGCGCGACCTGAACGACGGCGAGTCAGCTTCCTTCCTCGCTGCGGCGTACGATCTGGGCCTCGACGTCCTGGTCGAGACGCACGACGCAGAGGAGCTGGAGCGTGCGATCGCGCTCGGGGCCGCGATTCTCGGCGTGAACGCACGCGACCTCTCGACGTTCGAGACCGACCGAGCACGTCAGCTCGAGCTGGTCTCCCGCGCGCCGCGAGACCGCGTGGTGGTGGCCGAAAGCGGCATTTCCTCCCGCGCACAGGGCGCCGCTGCGGAGCTGGCGGGTGCGGATGCCGTCCTGATCGGGTCGACGCTCATGCGGGCGACCGACCCGGGCGCCAAGCTCGCAGAGCTTCTGTCCCGGCCGCTGGTCAAGGTCTGCGGACTGACGCGCTCGGAGGACGTTGCCGTTGCGGCCGAAGCTGGAGCGGACTTCGCTGGCTTCGTCCTCGCCGAGAGCCCTCGCCGGGCCACGGCCCCTCTGCCCGTCCCGGAGACGATGCTCTCGGTCGCCGTCCTAGTCGGCGAGGTCGAAGCCACCCCCACCGATCTCGTCCAGCTCTACGAGTCGGAGAACGGCCACCGGGCACGCGACGGAGTGCTCCTCCGGCATGGGAAAACCGTCGCGCGGGTGCTCGATCTCCCGTGGCTGGACGAGGACGACGGCCATTGGGACAAGGCCGCAAGCGTCGAGGGGCGCGTGCTCCTCGCAGGCGGGCTTGGCCCCGAGAACGTGAGCGCCGCTATTCAGGCGGTTGACCCCTGGTGCGTGGACGCAAGCCGAAGTCTCGAGGCCGCCCCGGGAATCAAGGATCACGAGCGTGTTCGCTCCTTCGTGGAGGCGGCACGGTGAACGTCCAGGAGCTCGGCTTCTACGGGCCCTACGGCGGTCGCTACGTTCCCGAGACGCTCGTCCCTGCGCTGGACGAGCTGGTCGCAGGCTGGGACGCGGCGCGCCAGGATCCTGCGTTTCGCGCCGAGCTCGGCGAGCTCGGACGGACGTTCGTCGGGCGCCCGACGCCGCTCTACCGCGCCAAGCGGCTCTGGGAGGACCGCCGCCTGTACCTGAAGCGCGAGGATCTCTGCCACACGGGAGCCCACAAGATCAACAACGCAGTCGGGCAGGCGCTCCTCGCCGATCGCCTCGGCAAGAAGCGGATCGTCGCGGAGACCGGCGCCGGGCAGCACGGTGTCGCGGCCGCAACCGTCTGCGCCCGCTTCGGCTTCGAGTGCGTCGTCTACATGGGCGCCGAGGACATGCGCCGCCAGCGACCGAACGTCGAGCGCATGGGCCTTCTGGGTGCGGAGGTCCGGCCGGTCGAGTTCGGGACGAAGACCCTGAAGGAGGCGACGAGCGAGGCGATTCGCGACTGGATCACGAACGTCGAGACGACGCACTACCTGATCGGCTCCTGCGTGGGGCCGCATCCCTATCCCGAGATCGTGCGCGAGCTTCAGGCCGTGATCGGACGCGAGGCGCGCACGCAGATCCTCGAGGAGGAGGGTCGCCTGCCCGACGCCGTCGTCGCCTGCGTCGGCGGCGGCTCGAACGCGATCGGCCTCTTCGCCGGCTTCCTGGACGATCTGTCGGTCCGCCTGATCGGTGTCGAGGCCGCCGGTGCCGCGAGCCTCGGCTCGGGCCGGGCCGGAGTCCTCCACGGCGCTCGCTCCTCGCTCCTCGCGGACGAGGACGGGCAGATCGCCGACGCGCATTCGATCTCGGCAGGGCTCGACTATCCGGGCGTCGGGCCCGAGCATGCGTTCCTGCGCGACTCGGGGCGCGCGGAGTACCTGCCGGCCACCGACGAGGAGGCCCTTGCCGCCTTCCACCTCCTGTCCGAGCGCGAAGGCATCATCCCTGCACTCGAGCCGGCCCATGCGCTCGCGCGCGCACTCGAGCTGGACGACGAGGTCGTGCTGGTCGGCCTCTCGGGGCGGGGCGACAAGGATCTCGCCACGGTGCTTTCCCGTTGAGGGGCCGGAGCAAGAAACTCTCTATCTACCTGATGGCGATGCCCGACACGCCGGCGCTCGCGGCCGCGGCCGTCGACGGCGGCGCCGACCTCCTCGAGATCGGCTTTCCCTTCTCCGACCCGCTCGCCGACGGCCCGGTGATCAGGCTCGCGGGAGAGAAGGCCCTCGCCGCGGGGATGCGGACACGAGCCTGCCTGGACTGCCTCGGCGAGGTTCGAGCCTTGGTGGGCGCCGACGTGCCGCTCATCCCGATGACGTACTCCTCGATCCTCGAGGCCTACGGCTACGAGCGCTTCCAGGCCGACGCTCGGGCTGCCGGAGCGACCAGCCTCATCGTCGCCGACTTGCCCCTGGAGGCGGAGCCCGAGCTCGCTCGCGTCCAGCTGGTCGCGCCGACGTCCTCGCCGGACCGGATTCGGCTGGCGGGCGAACGGACCGACGGATGGCTCTACCTCGTCTCGCTCACCGGGACCACCGGGGCACGAGAGGCGCTCTCGGATCAGCTGGCGGGCCTCGTCACAAGGGCCCGGCGGGTCACGGACGTCCCGCTCCTCGCCGGCTTTGGCATCGCCACGCCGGAGCAAGCCGCCAGGGCAGCCGGCCTCGCCGACGGGATCGTGGTCGGCAGCAGGGCGGTGGAAGTTGCAGGCGAGGGTGGGCCCGAGGCTCTCCGAGCCTACGTCGAGTCGCTACGGCGCGCAGTCGACGCCGCTCCGGCATGAGTAACGGCCCGGTGAACGCGACGCGGCCGGGCGAGTCCCGGCCGCGTCAAGCCCCCGTCCGAGATCGTTTTTAGCCGACGACGCGAACCCTTTCGCAGTTGAGGGTCGTATCGCCCGTCCGAACGACCGCTACGTCACTGTCATCCGCATCTTCGCCGCAGTCGAGCGTGTCGACGGCAGCGTCGTCCGCGGCCGCGAAGAGATGGTCGTTGCCGCCGTCGCCGCTCATCGTGTCGGCGCCCCAGCCGCCCCACACCCAGTCGCGCCCCTCGCCACCTGCAAGGACGTCATCGCCGGGCCCGCCCCACATGAAGTCGCCCAAGCCCTCGCCAGAGACCGTGTCGTTCCCGAGGCCCCCGAAGAGGAAGTCGCTGCCGTCCCCACCCGAGATCGTGTCGTTCCCTGCCTTCCCCCAGATGAAGTCACGGTTCTCGGTGCCGACGAGCACGTTGTCGTTCGCGTCCCCGCGGATGAAGCTCCCCCGCGGGCGTGGCGACGAGATCGTCCTGACCCGCTCGCAGTCGATCGCGACGTCGCCGGTACGGATAAGCGCGACGTCGAAGCCCGCGCCACAGTCGACCGTGTCGACATCGCCGTCGTCGGCGCCCGCGAAGAGATGGTCGTCGCCGAGGCCGCCTTCGAGTACGTCCGTTCCCCGCCCGGCATAGACCCAGTCAGGGCCGGCGCCGCCGTCGAGCGAATCGGCACCGCGACCGCCCCAGAGGAAGTCACGACCGTCATCACCGGACACCGTGTCGATGCCGCGGCCGCCGAAGAGAAGATCGCTCCCGCCCGCCCCGGAGAGCGTGTCGTCTCCGGCCTTGCCGAAGATGAAGTCGCGGTGATCGGTTCCGGTCAGGACGTCGTTCCCGGGAGTTCCAGTGAACGTGTCCGCGAGAGCGGCCGGGACGGCGACCAGCGCCGCGACGACCGCGAAGAGAACGAGTGCTTTCGACACGAGGGGCTCCTTTTCGAGATCAGCCATTCGAGACGAATCACACCAGCCGATTGGAACCCCCTCATGCGGGATTCGTAAATGCTCGTGCGGGTTTCGTAAATCTCCCGTAAGTCCGGCGAGTCGCCCGAGACCTTGC
>DATLQD010000002.1:0-5393 GCA_035535315.1 Gaiellaceae bacterium | reverse complement strand
GCGCGACAAGGAGCGCAAGCTGACGCAGAAGCGCCGCGAGCTCGAGGAGAAATGGCGGAGCTCGGAGACGGTCGAGCAGCCCGAGATCGGCGAGGAGGAGATTGCGGACATCGTCTCCATGTGGACGGGAATCCCGGTCTTCAAGCTGACGGAGGCCGAGTCGCAGAAGCTGATCCGGATGGAGGAAGAGCTCCACAAGCGTGTGATCGGGCAGGAAGAGGCGATCGTCGCCGTCTCCAAGTCGATCCGACGTGCCCGCGCGGGGATCAAGGATCCGAAGCGGCCGACCGGCTCGTTCATCTTCCTCGGCCCCTCGGGGGTCGGGAAGACGGAGCTCGCCCGCACGCTCGCCGAGTTCCTGTTCGGCGACGAGGACGCGATGATCCAGGTCGACATGTCGGAGTACATGGAGAAGCACTCCGTGTCCCGGCTGGTCGGGTCACCGCCCGGCTATATCGGCTACGACGAGGGCGGGCAGCTCACCGAGTCTGTGCGCCGGAAGCCGTACTCGGTCGTCCTCCTCGACGAGGTCGAGAAGGCACACCCGGACGTCTTCAACATCCTGCTTCAGATCCTGGAGGACGGGAAGCTGACTGACGCTCAGGGCCGGAAGGTCGACTTCCGGAACACGATCGTGATCATGACCTCGAACATCGGCGCCGCCACGATCTCGAAGAATCAGTCGTTCGGGTTCTCGGTTGGAGACGAGTCCGGCCTCTCGTACGACGAGATGAAGGGCCGCATCATGGGTGAGCTGAAGAAGGTCTTCCGGCCCGAGCTCCTGAACCGCATCGACGAGGTCATCGTCTTCCACAAGCTGTCGAAGGACGAGATCAAGGTCATTGTCGACCTGATGATGAACCGGCTGCGGGAGCAGATGGTGGAGCACGAGGCCGCGATCGAGCTCACGGAGGGCGCGAAGGAGCTCCTCGTCGACAAGGGCTACGACCCCGCGATGGGCGCCCGGCCTCTGCGCCGCGCGATCCAGCGCTTCATCGAGGATCCGCTCGCCGACTATGTTCTCGGCCGCTCGCTCAAGCCCGGCTCGACGATCGTCGTCGACCGCAAGGAGGGCGAGACAGAAGAGGTCGACATCCGTGTCGTCGAAGGCCCGCCGCCGGAAGAGGAGCGGGAGAAGGTCACCGTGCCGCCCGAGCCGCCGGCCGACGAGCCGGACGAAGCCTGACCTAGTCCGAGAGCACGAAGAACGCGATCGCGACGTACTGGCACGCGGCAGCGGCGATGACCAGCGTGTGGAAGACCTCGTGGAACCCGTAGACCGCCGGTAGCGGATTCGGGCTCTGGCGGGCGTAGACGAGCGATCCCAGCGTGTAAAGCAGGCCGCCGGTGAGAAGGAGAGCCACACCGGCAGGCGCGATCCCGCGTACGAGTTGCGGCAGTGCGAGCACCGCGACCCAGCCGAGGGCGACGGCGATGGCCACTGCGATCCAGCGCGGGCCGTCCGTCCAGAGGAGCCTGATCAGGATCGCGCCCGCAGCTCCGGTCCAGACAACCGTGAGGACAATCACCTGCCAGGCACCGGAGAGGATCATGAGCCCGACCGGCGTGTACGTGCCGGCAATCAGGAGGAAGATCATCGCGTGGTCGAGGCGGCGCAGCCACAGGCGCCTGCGAGGTGCCCAGTTGCCGCGGTGGTAGAGCGCACTCGCCCCGAACATCGCCGACACCGAGGCTGCAAAGACGAGCCCCGACCACCGGGCGGCGTCCGAAGACGCTGTTGCGACGAGGACGGCTCCGACAAGGAGCGAGAGGAAGAACGCACACTGGTGGAGGACGCCGCGCAGTAGGGGCTTCAAGTCCTCAGCCGGCGGCCCGGTCGGGCCTTCAAGCACGACGAGAGAGTACCGATGATGCGCGATCTTCACACCAGGCGCGTATGGCCTCGCCGTCGCTGTTGAAAGGTGACGAATGAGATGCAGACCCGGCGCACTCGTCGGTAGGCGGCGTCGGGACCGGCTCCTAGACTGGACGGGTGGCGAAGGCAGCTCTCCAGCACGCATGCTCCGAGTGCGGTTACACGACCGGCCGGTGGCTTGGCCGCTGTCCTGAGTGCGAGAGCTGGGGCACCCTCGTCGAGGAGCGCGCTGCCACCATGAAGAGCAAGCTTGCGCCGCCGGCTCGCCCGCTGCTTCGGCTCGTAGACGTCGCGGCCTCGGACGCCGAGCGCCTCCCGACCGGTGTTCCTGAGCTCGACCGCGTCCTCGGCGGGGGCCTCGTGCCTGCCTCGCTCGTCCTCGTCAGCGGCGACCCGGGCATCGGCAAGTCCACGCTTCTCCTCATGGCGTTGCGGGACATGTCCGAGCGGCATGAAGTCGTCCTGGTCACGGGGGAGGAGTCCTCGGCCCAGGTCCGGCTCCGGGCCGACCGGCTCGGGGGCGGCGCCGGAGTCCAGATCCTCGCCGAGACTAGCCTTCCCGAGATCTGCGCGACGCTCGAGCGGGAGCGGCCGGAAGTCTGCGTCATCGACTCGGTGCAGACGCTCTACGACCCTGAGCTTGGCTCGGCCCCCGGGTCGGTGGCACAGGTCCGGGAAGCCGCAGGTCGCTTGCTCCGGCTTGCCAAGGAGCACGGCATCGCCACATTCCTGGTCGGGCACGTGACGAAGGAGGGCGCGGTTGCCGGCCCTCGCGTCCTGGAGCACCTGGTCGACTGCGTGCTCCAGTTCGAGGGCGACCGTTACCGCTCTCACCGCGTGCTTCGCGCCGTGAAGAACCGCTTCGGCTCCACAAACGAGCTCGGAGTCTTCGAGATGACGTCGACCGGCCTCGCCGGCGTCGCCGATCCCTCCGAGCTCTTCGGGCGGTCCGAGGGAGAGGTCGGTTCCGCCGTCGCGTGCGCCCTGGAAGGAACGCGTCCGATCCTGCTCGAGATCCAGGCGCTCGTCTCGCCGACCGATCTCGCGATGCCGAGGAGGGTGGGAACCGGTGTCGACCCGAAGCGCCTGTCCATGATCGTCGCTGTCCTGGGCCGCCATGCGGGTGTCTCTCTGGGCCAGGCGGACGTGTTCGTGAACGTCGCCGGCGGCGTTCGAATCGACGAGCCTGGTGCAGACCTCGCGGTCGCAGTCGCGATCGCCTCGGCTGCCCGTGGGAAGCCTGTCCGGCCTGGTCTCGCATGCTTTGCGGAGGTCGGCCTCACCGGCCGGCTGCGCCCCGTCTCACAGGCCGAACGGCGCCTCGCCGAGACCGCCAAGCTCGGCCTTTCCGAGGCCATCGTTTCGGAAGGGACGAAGCCGCATGGCAGAATCACCCTGCAGGCGGCGGCGACGATTCGGCAGGCGATCGGGGTGGCGCTGGATGAGGGCAGATCCGCGGAAGGATAAGAAGCTCATTTCGGCCCTCGGCCTCGTGGCTCCGGGGACAGCCTTTCGCGCGGGCATCGACGACATCATCAGATCGGGGCACGGTGCGCTCATCGTCATCGACGAGCCCAACGACATTGCCTTCCTCTTCTCGGGAGGGATGCGGCTCGACCTTCCCTTCACGGCCCAGCTCCTCTACGAGCTGGCCAAGATGGACGGCGCCATCATCGTCAGCGCGGACATCTCGAAGCTCGTTTACGCGAACGTCCAGCTCATGCCCGACCCTGCGATCGCTTCGTCCGAGACCGGCACGCGGCACCGCACCGCAGAGCGTGTTGCCAAGCAAACCGGCGCGCTCGTGATCTCGATCTCGCAACAGCGGGAAACCGTGACCGTGTTCTTCGGGGAGCTCCGCTACCAGCTAGGAGAGATCTCTGACGTGCTCGCGAGAACCAACCAGGTGCTCGCGACACTCGAGACCTACCGGCAACGGCTCGATCAGGGCCTGACGCGCCTCACGGCACTCGAGTTCCAGAGCGCCGTCACCCTCGACGACGTCCTCGTCGTCGTGCAGCGCGCCGAGATGACGACGCGGATGGCGGAGGAGGTCGAGCGCAACTGCATCGAGCTCGGCGAGGAAGGCCGCCTGATCCGCATGCATCTCGACGAGCTGATGGAAGCCGTACCGAACGAGAAGGCGGCCGTGGTGTTCGACTACGAGGCAAGTGGCGATTCAGCCCGTGCGGCAGCAGTGCTGGAGGAGCTCGCGGCGCTTTCCTACCCGAAGCTCCTCGAGGTCGAAGAGTTGACCGAGCTCCTCGGCTTCCCGCGCAACTCGAACCCGCTCGACCAGACGGTGGCGCCCCGTGGCTACCGGGTCCTGTCTCACATCCCTCGTCTTCCGGACTCCGTCATTCGCCACGTGGTTAATGACTTCGAGTCTCTGGATGCCGTCATCCGGGCGAGCCATCGCGATCTGGAGGCCGTCGACGGAGTCGGCTCTGTCCGGGCGCGCGAGATCCGCGAAGGGCTTCGGCGCCTTCAGGAGCACAACCTCGTCGACCGCTATCTCCAAATGTAAAACCCCTGCACGTTGCGGACATGGCGCCGACGGGCAGGGGCTCCGGCCGCAAAATCCCTGGAAACGTCGCTGTTTTGGGGATTTTTCTGCTAGAATGGCCCCGTTCATACGGCGTCCCGGACTGCTTTTCATTTCAGTTAGAGGAGGAGAGGGCTTGTACAAAGTCGGCGACAAGGTCGTCTACCCCCACCACGGCGCAGGCACGGTCGTGAAGAAGGAAACTCGCACTGTCCTGGGTGAAGAGCGGGTGTACTTGACCATCAAGATCGAGCACAACGACATGACCGTCAACGTGCCCGCAGAAAACGCGGAGCGGGTCGGCCTCCGGAGCGTCATCGACGAGGAGCACATCGAACGGGTGCTCGACGTCCTGCACGGCGACGGCACCAAGATGCCGAAGAACTGGAATCGCCGCTTCAAGTACAACCGGGACAAGATGAAGACCGGCGACATCTTCGAGCTGGCCGAGGTCGTTCGAAACCTCTCCCTGCGAGACAGCGAGAAGGGGCTCTCCACAGGCGAGAAGCAGATGTTCGTGAAGGCGAAGAAGATCCTTGCCAGCGAGCTGATGTACGCGAAGGGCTTCGACGAGGACGGCGCAACCGCGTGGCTCGACGAGGAGCTCAGCGCGGTCGGCAAGTCTGCCCTGGCCACTACCTAGTAGAAGGGCTCGCCGAAACGCAGCAGTGCCGTCGGGCCGCGCTGCTCGTCCCGATGCAGCGTCCTCAGTCGCACCGATAGCGCTGCTATCGGCACTCCCTGCGTCCTCGCCTCGGAACCATCGCACCCCGACGACGAGCGGCGTTCCACCGATCCCTCCTACTAGGGGAGGGGGCTGGGCTCAGGAGCCCCGCCTGCTCGACCTCGGACCGGCGCGGCGCGGCATGCTACACCGGTGTCCGATACCGGCGTCTGGGCGATCCTTGTTGCAGCTGGGCGCGGTGAGCGCCTGGGCGGTGAGCGCCCGAAGGCGTTTGCGAAGCTGGGCGA
>DATLQD010000001.1:0-14261 GCA_035535315.1 Gaiellaceae bacterium | reverse complement strand
AGCTCTTCGTAGAGCTCCTCGTGGATCAGGTGCACCTGGCGCAGATTGGGCTGGCTCGGGTCGCGCCGTACGCGCGAGCGGTGCTTGACGGTCTCACCGAAATGGGCGTCGCCCTCGACCCCTAGGCCGCACCGGAGGTGAATGCTCTCCTGATTCGGCTTGACCATGGTGTGCGAGGCGCTGCGGCTCACCGCGATCACGATCCCCTCAACCATCTAGTCGTTGTAGAGCCGCTGGGCGGCCTCGAGGCCGTCTCGGGCGATCGTCTCGACAGCGTCGGCGGCCCGAGCCACGAGTGCGTCCAGGTCGAACTGTTCGTCGAAGGGAGAAAGCACGTAGTCCGCGACCGGCCGATGGTCTCCGCGCTCGGGCCGTCCGACACCGATCCGGAGGCGAAGGAACTCCTGGGTCTTCAGGTGCTGAGCGATCGAGCGGAGGCCGTTGTGCCCGGCGAGACCGCCGCCGGCACGCGCCTGGAGACGGCCCGGCTCCAGGTCGACCTCGTCGTGCACGACGAGCAACGACTCGGCCGGGACCTTGAAGAAGCGGATAGCTGCGGCCACCGCTCGCCCCGACTCGTTCATGAAGGTTTGCGGCTTCAGGAGCGCCAGGCGGCGGTCGTCGAGCCGGAGCTCGGCGACATCGGCAGAGAACTTCGACCGCCAGGAAGCGTCGTAACGTCGGGCCAGCTCGTCGCACACCATGAAGCCGACGCTGTGCCGCGTGCGGGCGTAGTCACGCCCGGGGTTTCCGAGGCCGGCGACCAGCAGGTCGAGCGCCGAGGCAGACTCGCCTCGACGAAACAGTCGCACGAAGACTTACCCCTCGGGGTCTGAGGTCTTGCGCTCGCCCGCCGCGTCGCCATCCGGCTCGGTGCCTTCCTCGGCGGCACCTTCCGCCTCTCCCTCGGCTGGGACCTCGCCCTCGGCCAGCTCCTCCTCGGAGACCTCCTCCTCGGGCTCCTCGGGTTCGAGCGTCGGCGGAATGACGCTCGCGATCGTGGTCTCCGGGTCGTCGAGGTACGACACGTTCTCGATCGGGGGTAGATCGCTGACACGCACGTTGTCGCCGATGTTGAGCGCCGACACGTCGAGCTCGATCCGGTCGGGAACGTCCATCGGAAGCGCCTCGACGTTCACCTCCCGCAGAGACTGTTGCAGAACGCCGCCCTCGGTGACTCCCTGCGCCTCACCGGTGAGTTCGACGACCACCTGCGCCTGGATCGCCTGATCGAGCCGAACTTCCTGGAGGTCGACGTGGAGGAGGCGGTTCTTCACCGGGTGCAGCTGGTACTCCTTGAGCACGGCGTGGTGGGGCTTCTGGTTGCCCTCGACGACGACGTCGATGATCGCGTGGAGGCCGTGGGAGCCGGTCAGGACGCGGCGGAGCTCCCGCTCGCCGACGCTGAACGGCTGCGCAGGCTTGCCGCCCCCGTAGAGAACGCCCGGAATCGCCCCTGCGGCGCGTAGACGGCGCGCAGCCGGGCTCCCGCCGTTCTCCCGAGGCTTCACCTCCAGCTTGACGCGTTCAGCAGCCATACCGGCCCGCCAGTCTAGCTAAGAGCTTCTAACGTGATGGGCCTCGGCTTGCGTAGAGCTCTCGGGCCCGAGTTGGTTTCCGCCAACGCCCCTCGGGCGGGGGATAGGCGTTGTGCTGCCCCCGGGCAATGCTGAGTGGGTAGTTCACTGCGCATGCATGAGGACCCGCTCATCGAAGCCGTCTCAGACGGCGAGGCGACCCCCTCCCCGGCGAGGCAAAAGCCCGCGCGCAAGAAAAAGGCCGACTCGTCCGCGCCGGTCGTCCGCGTCGAGATCTACACCGACGCAGCGACACGCCACGCAGGCAGCGCGGAGCCGCAGGTCGAAGCGCATGCGTTTGCGACCAACGGGGACGAATCCCTCGAGGCCGCCGAACTCGCTGAGCTCGCATCGCGGCTGGCCGCGGCTCAGATCGAGCTCGACGAGCGTGAGCGGCATCTCACAGCTGCCAAGGCCGAGCTCGACGACCGCGACCGGCGCCTCGCGGCCACCCACACCGAGCACGACGAGCACGAGCGCCGGCTCGCAGCCGAAAGCCGGCGCGTCGGCGAGGAGCTGGAGCGCTTGGCCGCCAAGGAGCGAGAGATCGCCGAGCGTGATTCCGAGTTCATCGCAGTCGAGATGATCGAGTCCGAGCGGCTCCGAATCGAGCGCCGCTCCCGTTACCTCGACGACCTCGAGGAGAAGATGAGAGAGCGTCTCCAAGAGCTCGCAGGTGCTGAGGCGGATTTCGAGCTTCGGCTCGACTCGCTCGAGCGGCGCGAAGACGCCGTCGAAGAGCTCGAGCGGCGAATCGAGCAGAAAGAGACCGACCTCTCCGCGTACGTCGCCCAGCTTCAGGGTCAGTTCGGCCGCAGCGGAATCTCGGCCGTCTCCTAGTCTGCGCTAGAACGACCAGAGATGGTCGTCCGCGGGGTTCTCCCGCTCTTCCTGCCAGAGCCGGGCGAAGACACCGGCCGCGATCAGCGGCGCCCCTGGAAAGAGCTCGAGCAGGACGACCACGATCCAGAGCGCGGACCCGAGGCCTCCGACGACGACGGCGGCGACGACGGGCAGCGCTGCAAGCCCGAGCGTCCACCACTGCGCGACGACCCACCCGAGCCAGGCGTGTAGCGCGAGCGGCACGAGGAAGAGCGCCGCGACCACGAGGCCGGGTGGCTCCATCTGAGAGTTCGCGACGACGCCGATCCAGAGCGACATGAGCGCGCCGTAGACGAGAGGGGCAGTACGGGGGTTCCTGGCGAGTGCAGACACCGAAACATCCTTCGGATCGGGGCGGGCCGCACCACCGTGTGTACGTATCTGCACCGATCCTGGCCGAGCGGCGCCTCTCGCGCATCCCCCAAAAATGCGAGAAGGGGCGCGCCTACGCCCCTTCTCGAGCCAATGACTGCCCCCCACACCAGATCGGTGGAGTTCCTGAACTCAGTATCGCCACTGCCGTCCGCGTTGCATAGGGTTGGAGCCGTTGAACTTCCTCAACGCTCGTCGAGGAGACGGACAGCCGCATCGCGATCCGGAACCCGGAGCTTCTTGAGAATCGCAGAAACGTGTGAGCGCACTGTGACGTCCGCGATGAAGAGGCGCTTTGCTATCTCGGCCGTCGAAAGGCCCTCACGCAAGAGCTCGAGCACCTCCCATTCCCGCTGGCGCAGCTCCACCGCGGGCTGGTGAGCGAGGACGACGCGCTTTCGGCGCCCGCGCTCGCGGAACTCGTCGATCAGCCGAGTGACGAGGTTCGCGGGCAAAGGAGCTTCACCTGCGAGCGCGCCTCTGAGAGCGGCCGGAAGCTCGGAGCGCTCGACGTCCTTCAGGAGGTAGCCGCATGCCCCGGCACGAAGTGCGTCGAAGAGGTCCGCGTCGTCGCGGGATGCCGTCAGCATCACAATTGCGGTTCCCGGCAGCGCGGCCGAGATCTCGGCCGCCGCGGCGATGCCACTCCCGGGCATCCGGATGTCGAGAAGGCAGACGTCAGGCTGCTCGGCCAGGGCGGCTTCCACAGCCGCCTTCCCGTTGCCGACTTCCGCGCAGACCACGAAGCCGTCGTTCTCGAGCACGTCGCGGACGCCCGCGCGCGTCTGCGGATGGTCGTCGGCGATCAGGATCCGTACGGGATCGGTCATGGGCCGACGTCCGGCCTCTGAGCGTGTGGAGGGAGTGCGGGGAAACCGCGAGGATCCTCCACCGGGTCGAAGAAAGGGGCTCGAGCGACGCTCATGGCAGGACAACCTCGATCGCGGTTCCGGCCCCCGGCTCCGACGAGAGCGTGAAGACGCCGCCGAGGGCCTCTGCCCGCTCGCGCATGCCGATGATCCCGAAGCCGCCGCCACGGGGCGCCTCGGAGTCGAAGCCATGGCCGTCGTCTGCGACAACCAGCCGCAGCCCGTTGCCGTTCTCGAGCTCGACCCGAACCTCGCTCGCGCCGCCGTGCCGGGCCGCGTTCGTCACAGCCTCGCGAACGATCCGGATGAGAGCCTCACGCGTGTCCGCGGTCGCCTCCAGATCGGACGCGACGGCGAAACGGAGCTGCGTACCGACGCGGTGGGCAACCTCCTCGGCAGCCTGCACCAGGGCAACGTCGAGTGGCTCGTCAACCGGCCGCGTGAGGGCGGCGATCGCACGTCGCGACTCGTCGAGCGCGCGCTCCCCGGCCGCGCGGGCGGGCCCGGAGGTCTCGGCGACCACGAAAGCAAGCTCCTGGGCGAGCCCGTCGTGGAGCTCCCGCGCAATCCGTCGGCGCTCCTCGAGCACTGCCACCTGTGCGAGCCGGTGCCAGTAGGTCTGGATCTCGCGGCCAGTTCCGACGAGGACGAGCAGGTAGAAGCCGAGACGGAGGAAGTCGCCGGTGTAGACCCAGTCGGAGTAAAGGGAAGGGAAAAAGAGGTAGTTCAGGTGCGCGAAGGCCGCGAGGGTCGCGCCCGTCCCGAACCACTGCATGAGCTCGTCGCCGGTCCGCTCCGCACGCCGGAGGAAGCCCACGGCTGCGACCGCGAGGAGGAGCGTGGCGAGGAGCTGCACCGTCAGGACGATCGGGTGCCCGACGAGGAGCGGGCGGTCAGACGCCTCCGGGGAAAGCCAGGAGGGGAAGCCGAGAGAGAATCCAAGCCCGAAGACGGCCACGGCTGCGGCCGTGCCGACCAGTGCCCAGACACAAGCCGTCAGTCCGAGCGAGAGGCTGCGGACCGGCATGCGCAGCCGGCGGCGGCTTGCAAAGGCCGCGGCTGCAAACGTCCCGGTGCCGAGCAGGGTTCCCACCAGCGAGGTCCAAATCGGGAACGCCGTCAAGTAGACATCGGGGAGGGCAGCCGGAAGCGCGAGGAAGAAGAGATCCGTGAAGGCAAAGAGGGCCAGAGCACAGACGAGCACCAGATCCGACACGAGCGAGCTCTCCCGAAAGCGCCCGAGCACGAGGTAGGCGGCGAGGAGCGCGATCAGCGCATTCGTAGTCTCGATCGCGACATGCAGCGACGGGCTCCGATAGGCCCACGCGGCCGCTGGGAAGAGAAACGCGAGCAGGCTGATGAGGCCGGCTCCGCCGGCCGCCGCGACCAGGGACAAACGGGGGCGCCAGCGCACGACATAGAAGTCGGCAACCGGCGCCAACCTCCTTAGCGCCGCGGGCCGAAAACCGAGGCGCGGTGAGCTTTTGGTTCGCGCCGCCGGACCGTGCGCACGCTTGATGCGACCGTCGTTTGACCCCAGCTGAGCCTGTGGCTAGCCCCGGTTGTGGTTTACGACCTCGATGTTGTTTCCGTCGGGATCGAGAACGAACGCACCGTAGTAGCCCTCGTGGTAAACGGGCCTCTCGCCGGGAGCCCCGTTGTCCTCGTAGCCTGCCCGAGTGGCTACGCGGTGGAACTCGTCGACGGTCGCATTCTCGCTGGCCGGAAAGGCCAGGTGGAGGTGCTCTGTGGGCGCGCCGACGACGACGGAGAACGAGCCGCTCGCGCTGACGAACTGCGTGCGCTCGGGGGTGTCCAGCTTCACGCGGAAGCCTGTCTGCTCCGCGATCGTTTCGTAGAACCGCTTTGACGCGGCTACGTCCGCGACGCGGATCCAGAGGTGGTCGACGCGGCTCTCACGGTGCATCGCCCCGTGGTGCACGGCCTCAGCGCTGTTCCCTCCGGGGTCGAGCAGGAAAGAGCCGTAGTAATCATCGCGGTACTGCGGCCGCGGCCCTGGTGGGCCGTCGTCGCGATAACCGGCCTCCGTCCCCACGCGCCAGAACTCGCCCACGTGGGCACGCGAGGGGGCCACGAAGCCGACGTGGAGACCGCGGGTCGGAGGCTTCTCGTCGCTCGCCGGCGAGAGCGAGAAGTCATCCCACTCGACCAGCGCACTGTCCGAATACGTCTTCTCGATCCCGAGCGTATGCAGGACGGTGTCGTAGAAGCGCTCCGACGACTCGCGGTCTGCCGCCCGGATCGTCACGTGGTCGAACACGTGGCGTTCATCCCCGCTAAGGGCCAGTCCAATACTTCAAGTGGCAGCGATGCGGTGAGAGCAGGCCGCCTGCTCGGAGCTACTTTTGGAGAAGGCATGCGCCTTTTGCTGAGGTTGCGATGCCGAATCCGACAGCGGGCACGAATCGCTGCTACGTTGGACACAGCGCGTCGGGCTCTAGCGTTGGAAGCCGCCGAGGCTCCGTCTGTCATACCTGGCCCTGAAGCGCAGCAGGAGTCCGTTCGGACTTTCCTGCCCTGTGAGATCCAACAGAAGGAGCATCACATGCATGCGACCATTCGCCGTTATGACGGTGTGGACCAGAATCGTACGGTCGAGCTGACCAACAAGGTCAACGAGACCCTCGTCCCGAAGCTGAGCAAGCTGCAGGGCTTCAAGGGCTACTACCTGATCGAGGCCGACAACGGTGTCATCAGCTCACTCGGACTCTTCGAGACTCCTGAGCAGGCTGACGAGTCGACAAAGCTCGCCGCCAGCTGGATTCGCGACGAGAGGCTCGAGACGGCGTTTCCGAACCCGCCTAAGATCACGAGCGGCAAGGTCATGACGCACAAGAACGGCGTCACCTCCTAGTTCTACCTGCCGTAACTCACGCATCGGGAGGGCCCGCACTTCGGGGCCCTCCCTTCGTGTGCCCTACTCCAGGCGCGTGCTGACCTCAACCCCCCCGACCGGTCGGTCACTTCCGGTAACGGATTTCCGGCGTCTGGAAGTGGGGCTAGCAGGCGTCTTGTCGCGGACCAGCGCCGCGATCGCTCGGTCGGGGCTCGCCGTGCAGCTGCTGCGGCCTTGACGGCCGAGCGTTTCTGACGAAAGTGAGAGGTACGCGCTTCGCCTGCGGCAACTCGCGGGGCGTGACAGCGGCAGTGACAGTCGAAGTAAGCGACCCAACCCTGGTTTACGACTTGATGGCGTCCCTGCGGGCGTCCCAATGCATCGTCGCTCGCATCGGGGCGAAGACACTGCTGGTTCGCGTGGGATGGCCCCTGCGTGACGCCGACGCCCGGCGGGAGCTCGACGTGTGCTTGCGCGTCTGGGGTGGAAGACACCGCGGGGCCTGGGCGATTCGCGTGGGCTGAGGGGCAGGGAGGCGGCGGAACGACCGGGCTTAGCGGCAGCCTGGACGGGACGATCGCCTCCCTGCTCGTCTGCCTTGAGCGCAAACGCGCAGAAAAAACCGGAATGGCCGGGTGCCGCGGTGAAGTCATCGTGGCCTCTGGCGCCCGAGGACCGCGAGCATCAACGTCGAAGCGCATCGTCCGGGGAAGGTTTCCAGGGCCGCATCGTGCCTTGCCGCAGGGCGTCGGTGCGGCCCCGGTTTATTTGGCCGGTGCACTGGGCTTGAATGCAAGGCCGCAGGCACCCGCAGGGGTGTTGAATCTTGAGGCCCACCCCCGGCTCACCGCTGACCCAAGCAGCTCGTCTGGAGTCTCGCCGAAGCTCTCGAGCTCACCTCCTGATTTTCGCCGAGGAACTGCAGCGCTTCCGCGCTCGTTCGGCACGAAACTTTGTAAGGGTTTTGTGAGAACCATCATGTGGTTCCCCCACACCAGCGAACCTTGGTTGGCGGGGAGCCGGGCTCCCCGAGCCGCAGTAGGGAGGCGCGTGTGTCCCGTACGCGCAATCCCGGCTTCCCGCATGCTCATCGCACGGCACCTACCGGAACACGCGTTGATCGGAGGCCGGCGGGAAGCCTCTTTGCGGTGGCGATTCCTCGTGGGCCTCGCGCCACTTTTCTCTTAGCGATGTCTTACCCGGATGCGGCGTTTGCTCTCATGGCGGACGAGCCAGCGATTCGCGTGGACTAAGGAGCAGGTGCGAACTGACCGTTACGTGAGCGTCAAACCTGGGCGGGGACGCAAGCGGGGGTCGAGCTCAGTCGCGGCGAGACCTGCCTCACCGAACTTCTCCACCACCCAGTACCCCCGAAACGTCTCGAAGATCCGCTCGATGTCCTGGAAAACGTGGCTCATCCGAGGAGCAACACCGAAGTGCGTAGGAATCCGCCGTATCTCCTCGTAGGCGTCCAGGCTCATCATCACGTGCTCCTTGCAGTCCTGCCGAGCGCATTCGCACGTGAAGCACTCGTCGAGATCGCCAATGTCCATGTACTCGACCGCGTTGTTCAGGTCCCGCACCCGCTCGTTCACCTCGCGGAACACTGACTGAGTTGCCGCCGCCTTGATCGCGTCCATGAGATCTCCCTCCGACCTTTGATGTGGAGGTCGGGGAAAGCCCTGTCCCAAAGAATCGCCTCGGCCTACAAATCACCGTAGCGCATCGCGATCGAGAACGGGTGAGAAGTTCGGGGGCCGGCTTTACATGGAGGAAGTCGAAGAAGCGGACGCGGATATCGACGCGACCGTACAACGCCTCGCGGACACGGCCGCCAGGAGAGCTGAGCCGACACGCAGCCCGAGCGGCTGAGATTCCTGCCCGACAGCCGGACGCTCCCGTCGGCGGCCGAGGTACTAGTGCGGTGGACCGACAGCCGCACCCAACGCCAAGCCTCGTAAGAACTAAAGATCGCCGGGAGAGGCGAAGCGGTAGAACACGTGGCCGATCTTCCCGAGTACGCCCGGGACGAAGTCCTCGAGCGCACGCGCATTCTCCAGCCCTCCGAGGCTTACGGGGTCGTAGCCAGCGTCGCGGATGAGCTGCTCTGTTACCTCGCGCGCCTCCTCGTCGGCCGCGTAAAGGCAACTCGGTCGTACCCGCTGCTCGCCGATCCGATCGTAAAGAGTCGCGAAGTTCGCGTTGAATGCCTTCGCGACCGGGCCGTTCGTGTGCGCCTTCACCTCATGCGCCAACGACTCGTAGTGCTCGTCGCGCCCCGCGAACGCGTTCGCGGCATCGATTGCGATCTTGCCTTCGAGCCCGGACACCTTGCCGAGCGCCTCCGAGACCGAGCCCGATGGAACGGCAACGAGTACGACATCCGCGTTTGCCGCGTCGCCACCGTCGCGCCCTAGGCTCGTGACGTTGTGTCCCGCCTGCTCCCAAAGGCGGGCGAGGCCGCCACCGATGTTTCCCCTACCGATCGTGATGATGTTCATGGCTTCCGCAACGCGCCCTGGGGAAGGGTTATTCCTGGCGGGAGCGTCCATAGCTGGAACCTCGATGACTATTGCCTGTCGGTGCCGATCCTGTCACGGCCGACGGCACGCTCGAGCGCGAGGGCCGGGGCGTCATCTCTACTCGGCCGAGAGTCCGGGTCCGAGGCTGAGCCGTCCTCTCTGAGCTACGTCTCCGCCGGGGGTGCGCCCTCGATGCGGTCGTGCACCTTCTGGGCGATCTCCTCGATCTGCTTCTTCGAGGTCTCCCCCGGATCCGCGAAGCCCTCGACCTCATACACGAACGGGCCGTCTGCGAACACAATCGTGTACGAGTCGGAGGGTACGCCCTCGCCTCCTGTTGCCTCGAGCGACTCCTTCGTCGTGAAGTGGCGGGTGCCCTCGGCGTCGGGCACGCCGGACACGTCGAACTCCTCGAACTGCATCGCGCAGTCGCCGGGGCAGGGTTTCAAGCTTTCCTCGACCAGCAGATCGACGCCCGTGACCGCTCCATCGTCGGACTCGAACTGGAGCACGAGGATCCGGACGTGAGGGGCGTCGTGCGTATGCGGCCCGCCGGGCGTGTTCGGGATGAATCGCGTCTCATGGATGGCCGAGACGAACCCTGCGTCCTCGAGCTTGCTGCGATCGATCTCGGCTGCCAGGATGTGCTCTGGCCAGCCCGTGAACTCGTCGAGATCGTCGGCGGTCAGCCGCACCTCGACGGGGTCAACCTTAGAGCCCGGTACGTCCGACTCGCGCAAGAGTCGCTGTTCCAGAGTGAGCGGAGCGGCCTCGTCGCCGCCACAGGCGACGAGGCCGGTCGCGACTACCAATGCGATCGCGAGGAGGACTGCTCGCACGCCGTCGATCCTAATGCGAATTGTGGCGGCGCACGGAAATCTACGAGCGTGCGCAACCGGCCGCTCGACGCGGCGACGCGATCCCCCCCATGCACGTGAGCGAGCCCCCTAAATCTCCCTCAGGCAGCCGATTTTTCGCGGTGCCACTCACGAGCTATCCCGAGTCGCATCCCGACCCGTGCGGAGAAACTGGCACTAAAGCGAAGATAGAGTGCTCGCCTCGGAATGCTCGCATTCTGCCTGACCCCGGCGAGTCACTGCGTAGGATTGCGACCGTGCCGTTCACACTCAAAAACCTCAAGGAGGACCTAGAGGACGTCGGGTCCAGGTTCGACGGCGCGCCGGATTTGGAGTTCCGCTTAGCGACCCAGGCGCTCGAGCTCGAACAATCCGGTCTGAGCTACCAGCGCGTCCCACCCGGCTATCGCTTTCCGTACGGCCACACGCACAAGAAGCAGGAGGAGGTGTACGTGGTCGCGCGCGGGGGCGGGCGGATGAAGCTCGACGACGAGATCGTCGAGCTCAAGGAGTGGGACGTGGTGCGCGTCCCGCCCGGTACGTGGCGAGGCTACGAGGCCGGACCGGGAGGCCTCGAGATCATCGTCATCGGCGCGCCCAATCTCGGTGAGGCTCCGCGCGAAGACGTCGAGGGCCAGCGCGACTGGTGGGCTGACTAGCTCGATCCGCTTTCGCTTCGGCCGCCGGCCGGAGGGGCCGAAGTGCAGCCCTTGACGTGCCCCCTCAAGTACAAACGCGCGAGAGCTCACCTAAGCGCCATTTTGCGACGGCATTTGAGCACCCGCCGAAGCTGGCATCATGTGGTCGAAATGTGGTTACTGTCGCACGCTCCCAGTCTCGTGCTCGCCCTCGCACTCCTGTCGATCAAGCTAATCGTCGACTTCTTCGTTGAGCTCCGCGACGACAGGGCGCCACGCACGCCTACGCCTGCCCCGTTTCTCCTAAAGAAGCCGGTCGCGGTATATCGGAAGGAGTTCGATCTCCTCGTCGAGGCCCACTCGTACGAAGAGGCCACGCAGGCCTTCGACCAGTTCATCGGAAGCGAGCTTCGGCCCGCAGGAGCTTGCGTCTTCGTTGACAAGATTGACGGCTTCAAAGGCGATGACCAACCCAGCTACGACGAAGTCAACGGTCGGCCCTACTTCCCGAAGAAAGCGACGCTGATCGTCCCTGCACACGAGCTCGCCGAAGCGGAAGCCGTATTCACCGACCTCGATGGAAGCTTCACTTGGGACCATTACTTCCGTGAAGTCTCCTTCACGAAGAGTGATCGGCCCGCACAGAAATACTGGACGCGCGAACCCTCCTTGCGGTAGGCGAAGTCCTGATGCGCTGGGCAGGTGAGAAAAAGAGAGACCAGGGATCTCCGGGCCTCTCTTGAGGCCTTCCTCCCAGGCTGGGGTCGAGCTGGTCGACCGGTAGAACGTCTTAGCTCGCCCGAGCCGGTACCAAAAATCAGTACCAAGTGGGCGCAAACGGCTTGGTTGAGCGGAAAGGCCTAGAAGAGCTGGTTATCAACAGCGGAGTTTGCTCGGTCACGTACCCGCTTGTTTCCTGCGTTTGGGTCACGCTAGGTGACCTCAGGTGCCGTGAGATCAGTAGAACTTTCTACTGGTTCGGCCGCTCCGAGCAGCCGACGCTCGAGCTCGTCGCGGAAGACGACGCCCGCAAGGGTGCAGATAGGTCCGGGTGGTCGCCATGTTCCGATGGCCGGCCTTCGCCATGACCGCGATCGCGCTCGAGCCCGAAGCCGCGTCGTGCGTGATCACCGAGTGGCTGAGGTCGTGGAACGGGCGCAGCTTCCCCTCGACGCCGGCACGCAGAGGTTTTGCGGGGCTATCACGACGACTGGCGGGCGCGAATCGCGGCGGGCGAGCAGTAGCAGGGCGCTAGTTCTGCCCGCCGTCACAGCCGAGAAGTAGCTTTGGCAGCCTAAATCGCTTACGGTCCCGCCTGTAATGGGCAGGAATCCCGGGCAACCGGGTCTTGATTACGAATGGGCCGAGGTGGTCTTGGCCTCCGTGAAGGCGAGCGCCTTGTGTCCGTTCTGCGGGGAGAACGGGTGGGCTCCGCCGGGGGACGTCGGCAATCTCTTCATCCACCTCACCGCCGTAGACCTTGAAGGGACGACGCTCCGCGACGGTGGGGGAACCGGAGGGATGCTTGTCTACTCGTGGGCGTGTACAAACTGCGGCTTCATCAGGCTCCACTCCCATGCGATTCTGGAAGAAAAGCGCGCGAAACGGGCACTGAGCTGAGCTAGCACTGCACGGAGGATTAGTCCTCCGGTTTGCCCAACTCCTCGCCTGTCGCCAAGTGCTGGTTTACGTTTCTCGTGAACGCGACATTACGAACGTGGTTGGACCTATCCCTTGGCACCGTGTCTGACTTCGAGGCGAAACAGCGCGCGCTCATCGACGAGGTTGGCAAGGCATTCGCGCGATACCTGCAGGGTGAAGGACCGTACGCGGACAGGCGCGACGAGTGGCGCGAAAAGCGGCGGCGGGAGCACTTCGACATGACGATTCAGCGCCTTGGTAAGGGCAAGAATCGCGAGGCACTCTGGGAGGCTGTCGAGCGGCACAGTCAATGAAGCGGCGGCTTAGCCGCGCTCGTTCGCTAGGCGGCTAGTGACAGCGCCCCCGGTCCTCCACATCGAATACGCAAACGCCGTGCTCGCGCTGGTCGCCATTGCTCGAAGGTAGGCGAACTAAGCCAGCGGCCCAGGCTCTTGCTGGCCTCCTTGACAGCCGCACGCCCTGCCGGCGCGGCCCCCTGCAACTTGCCGGTCGCCGGTGGTTTTCCGAGGCTCCAGACGGGTATTGCGAGACAACGCTACGACGGGAGGTCTCATGTACATCGGTATTGGAACAGTGCTTCTGATCATTCTGATCGTCCTGTTGATCATGTTCGTCTTCTAGGGGCGTGATCTAGATGGAGAACGAGCGGACAGAAGAAAACGTCTGGAACTACGGCGACCAGTCAACTCTCGGCGCCGACATGACCGGAGCGGTCGATGTGACCGGCTGGAGCGTGGAAGCTCTCGACGGCGGGATCGGAAAGATCGACGAGGCAACCTACGAAGTGGGCTCCAGTTACATCGTGGTCGACACGGGAGTGTGGATCTTCGGCAAGAAGGTGATGCTCCCCGCCGGTGTGGTGAACCGAGTCGACAGCGAGAAGGAGACCGTGTACGTCGACCGCACGAAGGATCAGATCAAGGACGCACCGGAGTTCGACGAAGACAGCTACCGCGACGACGCTTACCGCGACGAGGTTGGCGGCTACTACGGCCGCTCAAGCACCAGTCGCGGCGACGAGCTGCTCTAAAGACCGTGACGAACTAGGAGCCGCTTTGCCCCGGCACAGCGGCTCCTAAAAAACACGTCGCCAGATACGCCGCACTCACAGGTCGGGTAAGCAAAATGTCAGGGGCGGTTTAGCCAAACACCCTCGGCGCATAATCTTGGCGGAGAGTCCGTAGCCGCGACCCGACCGAATTCAGGCCCGCGTCGGGCTCACCTCTCCGGGGGAGAGATGAGACGGGCTCTCCGCAAGTTCGAGCCAGAGAATTTCAAAAAGAGGTCTCGTACGCGTGTTCGTTGCGGCGTTCGTCGGAGAAGGGGATGTGTGGTCGTTGCCGCATGTCGCCCTGGCGTTGTCGGGTCTGGGCCTTTTGGTAGCCATCTGCACGTTCGCCTTTTGTCTATGGGCGCTTCGCCGCGACCGGGTACGCCGCAGAAGCCAGGTCAGAGATGCCGTGTGGGAATGGGCGGGCGGCATGGCGAACAAGGACGAGGTTGAGAAACTGAAGGAAGCCGTGTCTGACCTCTCCGAGCGCCTAACGAGCCTTGAAGCGGAAAGCGCCCACTTTTCGGACGAGGCGCTCGACAAGCTCTTCAAACGCTGGGCACGTGGATTTGGCGCCTGAGCTCCGGGACAGCCCAGTAGAAAGTTCCAGCAGACAGTACGGTCGAAGCCGCATGGGTACTGGCTTTTTGTTAGAAGAGCTGGTTCCCGAAGGTGGGGTCTGCCGGGTCGTCTTCCCTGTTATCCAAGCCGTTTGCGTCATCTCAGATCCTCTCAGGTTCTCTCAGGTCGGTACCAACTTCGGTACCAACTTCGGGGGTCGGTGAGGCGAACCTCTCCTCGAGCCGCTTCGCCTCCTCGGGGGGGCACACTTTTCTTGCCGGCGGCTGAGGTGCTGGTGCCTTCGCCGGACAGCACAAACTACGAGTGCCGTGTGGACCTACGCGCTACGCGGAAAACGGCTCCGCCTACGCGCCCGGATGCGCGCGCGTGCAGCGTCGCGGAGATGCTCGGGA